>NZ_BAAGPL010000016.1:79242-120435 GCF_054784195.1 Kocuria himachalensis | reverse complement strand
AGCGGACGGCGCCCGAACGGCCGGGGTCCGTCCGACGGCGGGGAGCGCCGGTCACCGCCGCGGCGCGGGCGGTCGGTCCTGCGGCGGGGTGTCGACAGCGACGCTCCTCGACCGGCGCCGCAGGGCCTCTGCGGCCACGGTCGCGGTCACGGCCAGCAGCAGCACGAGCAGCGCCCAGCGGGCGATCACCAGCACGGACGCCGCGGTCACGGCGGCGCCGTCCCCGGGGTCGGCGAGAGCCGCGTCGATCGCCGCGTTGCCGGCCAGGGAGACGGCCGCGAAGCCGAGCACCACGGCCGAGCGCCTCCACCGCCGGGCGCGGGACTCCGTGTTGACCGCCACGAACAGCAGCCACGCCAGCCCCACGAGCAGCGGGGCCAGCAGTCCGGAGGAGCGGTGCACCCCCTCGTACTGGGCGAGCCCCTGCTCGCCCAGCGCCGCGGCGAGCCGCTGGGCGTGCTCCTGGCCGAATCCACCCGGCATCCACTCGGGCAGCGTCAGCCCGCCCGCTGCGGCGGCGCCGAAGCGGGGGAGGACCCAGGCGTGCACGTACAGCCACAGGACCGCCGAGACGGACATGGCCACGCCCACCACGAGGCCCGAGCTGGACCTCGTGGGCTCGGGGCGGAGCTCGCCGGGCCGCGCCTGGTGCAGGCGCGTCCCCCGGGCCGGCCCCGGGGGCGCCGTGGTGGCGCCGTGCTTGCGTGCCTTCTGCGCGCGTGTCAGTCCCATGCCCCCATTATCCGGTCGCGCGCCCGCCGCCCAACGCCGGGAGCGCAGGGGTAGGCTGGGGCCACCCGCACCGGTCCTGACGGACCGCACCGGGGGGCGGACCGGCCGACGACGACCGGCCGCTCGACGAGGACGACACGGAGGTGCCGGTCATGGAACTGTCCATCGGACTCCCGGACGGCCTGCTCATGCGGCTGACCGAGGGCAACGTGCTGACGCTGTTCGAGAAGGACCACGAGACGGTGCGCCGCACGGTGGACTGCTCCGTCCTCGGCGGCGCTCCCATGGCCGACATGGTGTGGTCGCACAAGCTCTCGGCCGTGATCGTGGCGGTGCCCTCCCTGCACCGGCTCTTCCGCTGGGACCCGTACACCGACGTGCTGTACGAGTTCGCGGGCACGGGCGAGTCCGGACGGCGGGACGGGAAGGCGGCGCAGGCCAAGTTCGCGGCCACCGTCTCCATCACCGAGGACGGCGACGGCACGCTGTGGCTCATCGACCGGGACTCCTCGTCCCTGCGCTGCATCGAGATCGACACCGACAAGCCCGACGGCGGCCCGCAGGTCTGCACCGTGGTCGGCCGGGCGGGCGCGGGCTTCGCGGACGGGCCCGCGGACGTGGCCCAGCTGGACCACCCCGAGGACCTGCAGATCCTCTACGACGGCTCCATCGTGATCGCCGACACCGGCAACGACGCCATCCGGCACCTCGACCCGACCAGCCGGGAGCTCGACACCGTCTACGGCGGTGGGACCGAGGGCTCCGTCGAGTTCGACGACGACATCGAGCTGCAACGGCCCGTCCGCGTCACGGTCGCCGACTCGGAGCTGTGGGTCGAGGACGACAACGGCCGGCACCGGCTCGAACTGCACTTCGTCTGAGGGCCGTCCCCCGGCCGACCCGCCTGTCGTGCGGCCTCGGTACACTGGGCCCACGATGGACTACCTCTTCGACAACCCGCTCCTGCCCTCCGCCTCCGTGGCCCGACCCGGCACCGAGACCCGGCCACGGCGGGGCACCGTCTCCGCCGACGCCCTCGTGGACGGGCTCAACGACCCGCAGCGGGCCGCCGTGGAGCACTCCGGCTCACCGCTGCTGATCGTCGCCGGCGCCGGCTCCGGCAAGACCCGCGTGCTGACCCACCGGATCGCGCACCTGCTGGCCACCGGACGGGCCCACCAGGGCGAGATCCTCGCGATCACGTTCACGAACAAGGCCGCCGCCGAGATGCGCGAGCGCGTGGTCGAGCTGGTGGGGGACTCCGCGAGGTCGATGTCGATCTCCACCTTCCACTCCTTCTGCGTGCGCGTGCTGCGGCGGGAGGCCGCGAGCGTGGGCCTGAGGTCGACCTTCTCCATCTACGACTCCGCCGACTCCCTGCGGCTCCTCACGCTCGTGGCCAAGCAGCACGACCTCGACCCCAAGCGCTTCGCGCCGAAGAGCATCCAGCACCGGATCTCCGCGCTGAAGAACGAGCTCGTCGACGACGAGACGTACCTGTCCCGGGTCTCCGAGTCCGACCCCTTCGAGAGCGCCGTGGCCCAGGTCTACCGCGGCTACACCGAGCGGCTGCGCGCGGCCAACGCCATGGACTTCGACGACCTGATCGCCCAGACCGTGCACATGCTCCGGGCCTTCCCGCAGGTCGCCGAGTACTACCGGCGGCGGTACCGGCACGTGCTCATCGACGAGTACCAGGACACCAACCACGCGCAGTACGCCCTGGTCCGCGAGCTCGTCGGCACCGGGGCGGACGCCGGGCCGGGGACGAGCACCGTGCCGCCCGCCGAGCTGACCGTCGTGGGCGACTCGGACCAGTCGATCTACGCGTTCCGCGGGGCCGACATCCGCAACATCGTCGACTTCGAGCAGGACTACCCCCAGGCCCGCACCATCCTGCTGGAGCAGAACTACCGGTCCACCCAGAACATCCTCACCGCGGCCAACGCGGTGATCGCGAAGAACAAGGGCCGGCGGGAGAAGCGGCTGTGGACGGCCTCCGGCAGCGGTGAGAAGATCACCGGCTACGCCGCCGAGAACGAGCACGAGGAGGCCCGCTTCATCGCCGAGGAGATCGACCGGCTCCAGGACGAGGACGGGTACCGCCCCGGCGACGTCGCCGTGTTCTACCGCACCAACGCGCAGTCGCGCTCCCTCGAGGAGATCCTCATGCGCGTGGGCCTGCCCTACAAGGTGGTGGGCGGCACCCGCTTCTACGAGCGCAAGGAGATCAAGGACGCCCTGTCCTACCTGCGCGCGATCGTGAACCCGGACGACGACATCAACGTGCGCCGGATCGTGAACGAGCCCAAGCGCGGCATCGGTGACCGCGCGGAGGGCGCCGCCGCGGCGCTCGCCGAGCGCGAGCGGGTCTCCTTCATGTCCGCGCTGCGCCGTGCCGACGAGGCACCCGGCATGGCCACCCGCTCCCTGAACGCGGTCAAGGCCTTCGTCCAGCTCATGGACGACCTCGCCTCGGTCGCCGAGGGCTCGGGGGCCGCCAGCGTCCTCGAGGCCGTCCTGGAGCAGTCCGGGTACCTCGCCGCGCTGCGCCAGTCGCAGGACCCCCAGGACGAGTCCCGGGTCGAGAACCTCGCGGAGCTCGTGGCCGTGGTCCGGGAGTTCGAGCGGGACCACCCCGACGCCGGGCTGCCCGAGTTCCTCGAGCACGTCTCCCTCGTGGCCGACGCCGACCAGATCCCGAACCGGCCCGCCGCCGGCACCGAGGGTGGGCCGAGCGCCGAGCAGATCGCGGCGGAGGTCGCCGAGGCCCGCGCCCAGGGCGTGGTCACCCTCATGACCCTGCACACCGCCAAGGGCCTCGAGTTCCCCGTGGTCTTCCTGACCGGCATGGAGCACGGGCTGTTCCCGCACCAGCGCTCCCTCACGGACGAGAAGGAGATGGAGGAGGAGCGTCGCCTCGCCTACGTGGGGCTCACCCGCGCCCGCGAGCGCCTCTACCTCACCCGCTCCGAGTTCCGCTCCATGTGGGGGCAGTCCCAGTACAACCCGGCCAGTCCGTTCCTCGACGAGATCCCGGCCGAGCTCCTCGACTGGAAGCGCGAGGGGTCCTCGGCTCCGGCGTCGTGGGGCTCCTCGCTGCACGGCGGCTCCGGGCAGCGGGACCCGATGCGGGGCTCGTACTGGGGCGCCGCGGCGGCGTCGAACGCGGCCTTCGAGCGGATGGCGCCGTCGCGGGCCACCACGGCGGGCCGGGTCCAGCCCAATAAGGAGATCCCCAGCCTGTCCGTCGGTGACACCGTGGACCACAAGGCCTTCGGCAAGGGCACCGTGGTCTCCGTCGAGGGCGCCGGTGACAAGACCGTGGCGAAGGTGCGTTTCGGGGCCGACGAGAAGCGGTTGCTGCTGCGCTACGCACCGCTGACCAAGGTCGGCTGAGCCGCCGCGGTCGCGGACGCACCCGGCGACGTCGTGCGGGCCGGCCTCGCCCTCGGGTCCCGTGCGGGAGCAGAGGGCGGAACGTGAAGAGAGCCTCCGGTCGGAGTGCGGGTCCGACCCGCACTCCGACCGGAGGCTCTCCGCACGTCAGGGCGTCCCCGCCGCTGACCTCTCAGGGGACCTCTAGGAGGACTTCGCCTTCACCGTGTAGATCGCGCCGGTGGAGACGTCCTCCTCGAGGGCCTCGAGCGTGCGTCCGCGGGTCTCGGGGACCTGGGTGAAGACGAAGATCAGCGAGAGCACGCCGAACCCGGCGAAGAGGAAGAACGTGCCGGTGATGCCGACCGCGTCGACCAGGGAGGGGAAGTAGAGCGCGAGGACGCCGTTGGCCACCCAGAGCATGAAGACGGACACGCCGATCCCGAAGCCGCGCATGTGCAGGGGGAACACCTCGGAGAGGTACACCCAGACCGCGACGTTGAGGAAGGTCTGCATGGAGCCGACGAAGGCCACCACGAGGGCCAGGATCACCCAGGGCCGCAGCGGGTTGTCCACCGCCAGCGTCAACGCGGCGATCCCGATGAGCAGGTGGCAGGTGGTCGTGAGGCTCAGGCCGATCATGAAGGTCTTGCGCCGGTCGAGGCGGTCCATCATGTACAGCGCGATGAGGCCGCCGACCACGGCGATCACCCCGGGGGCGATGTTGGCGATCAGGGCCGCGCCCGCCTCGAAGCCCGATTCGATGAGCACGATCTGCCCGTAGTACATGATCGAGTTGATCCCGGTGAACTGCTGGACGATGCCGAGGCCGATGCCGACCAGCAGGATGCGGAGCAGGTGCTTGTTGGTCAGGATGGCGCCCAGCCCGATCCGGTTCTCGGCGCGCTCCTCCTCGGTGATGTGCTCGACCTCGCCGAGCTCGGCGATCGCCCGGTCCTCGGAGCGCACCGTCTTGAGCACCTCGAGGGCCTCCTCGTGCCGGCCCTTCTCGACCAGCCAGCGCGGGGACTCCGGCATCCGGAGCATCCCGATGAACAGTGCCACGGCCGGCAGCGCGCAGATCGCGAACATGATCCGCCAGACCCCGGTGACGTCGCTGAAGACGTTGCCGATGATCGCGTTGATCACGAACGCGGAGAGCTGGCCGATCACGATGGCCACCTCGTTGCGGCCCGCGATCGATCCGCGGATCTCGTAGGGCGCCATTTCCGCCAGGAACACCGGGACCACCGCCGAGGCCCCGCCCACGGCCAGGCCCAGCAGGATGCGTCCGACCACGAGAACCTCGTAGTTGGGGGTGAACACGACCACCAGGGTCCCGAGGAGGAAGAGGACGGCGAGCAGGAGGATGGTCTTCCGGCGCCCCCAGGCGTCGGAGAGGCGCCCGCAGGACAGGGCGCCGACGGCGGCCGCGAAGACGAGCGAGCTGGTGACCACGCCCTCGGTGATCGGGGTGAGGCCGAGCTCCTCCGACATGGGACGCAGCGCACCGTTGATCACCCCGGTGTCGTAGCCGAAGAGCAGGCCGCCGAAGCAGGCGACGACCGAGATGAGACCGAGGCGCTTGCGATGTGGGCCGGAGGTGAGCGGGGGCAGCGCAGCAGCTGCTTCCCGGGGTGAGGAGGTGGCCATCGGGAGTTCCTTTGTTCGTGCGCAGCCGGGGCGCGCTTCAGGGTGCTGATGGGTCGGTCGGACGGGCCACTCGAGGCGTGACGCACGTCTCACTGGTCTTGATGTCCTTATGTTAGGACATATGAAGTTACAAGGAAACCCTGCGTCGGGATTTTCTGTGACGGCCGCAACCTCTGTCGTCATCCACGTCGTCGAAGTCGACGTCGGCGTCGGCGTCGGAACCGGAGCGGGAGGGACGGCCTCGGGGTGGAGAGGGCGACGGGCGCACCGGGCGCCGGACGTGGGCACGTCCGTCCGTGCCGTCGCAGCCGGACGGCGGGGCCCCGGGGCACCGACCGGGTCGAGTGCAGCTAGACGAACAGCAGGACCGCCACGGCCGCGGGGGCCGTCCAGCGCAGCGACCTGCCGGTGAGGTTGTGCACCACCCCCAGCAGCGTGCAGCAGACCACGGCCGTGGCGACGGAGGCCCATCCGCCGAGGATCAGCCCGGGCAGCGCGAGCAGCAGCCCGAGGACGAGCCCGCCCACAGGGGCCACCTGCGTCCAGGGGGCCGGCCGGCGCAGCTCCACGGCCCGCTGGACGCACGTCAGGACCAGTGCGAGGAGCAGGGCCCGGCCCACGTGGTAGGCGGCGAAGCCCACCATGCCGAGCCACGCGCCCGCGCCGTACTCGGCGTAGAGATCCAGGTAGAGCTGGACCGGCTGCACGCGCGCCTCGCCCACGAGGAAGACGGGCAGGATCACCCCGAGCAGGACGGCCAGCACGAACACGCCCAGGGCGGTCGTGGTCCGCCGGTGGTCGGCCGCGGAGGAGGAGGACGGGGGCGGAGGGGCCACGGGGTCCGCCGCCCGGTGGCGCAGCCACGCCACGAGGCCCCGCTGGATCCCGAACCACGCCGCGCCGAGGCACAACCAGGCGAAGACCTGCCAGCCCAGCGGATAGACGCCGGGGATCTCGCCGGTGAAGGTGAGCACCGTGCCGTCGACGACGGCCTCCAGTCCGAGGGCCACGAACGCGAAGGTCGCGATCGAGACGAGGAAGCCGGGATCGGCGGGGGCGAACGCCCGGTTCTCGGGGGAGTCGACAGAGCTCATGGGGCCAGTCAATCAAGAAACGCGGGGCCGCACGCGCGCGCCCCCGGTTGTGGCCGCCGAATCGGCATGCACTACAGTCTCGTACAGGGAGTGCACCGGAAAGTCCCGCGCCCGGAACGGCTTCGCGGAACGGCCCGGACGCATCCTCCGGCCTCGGCCGGGAGGATGCGCAGCGCTCCGTTCACCACCAGGTCGGAGGACGGCCCGCACACTGCCCGGGTCGCCGCCGCCCACGACTTCGACGAAGAAGGGCATTCACCCGTGGACCTGTTCGAATACCAGGCACGCGACCTGTTCGAGAAGCACGGCGTCCCCGTGCTCCAGGGCATCGTCGCGACCACCCCCGAAGAAGCAAGGGCCGCTGCCGAGAAGATCGGCGGAGTCACCGTCGTGAAGGCGCAGGTCAAGGTCGGAGGCCGCGGCAAGGCCGGCGGCGTCAAGGTCGCCAAGACCGCCGACGAGGCCTACGAGCACGCCCAGCAGATCCTCGGCATGGACATCAAGGGCCACACCGTCCACCGGGTCATGATCGCCCAGGGCGCGGACATCGCCGAGGAGTACTACTTCTCGATCCTGCTGGACCGCGCCAACCGGTCGTACCTGGCCATGTGCTCCGTCGAGGGCGGCGTGGAGATCGAGCAGCTCGCCGTCGAGCGGCCCGAGGCCCTGGCCCGCGTCGAGGTCGTCCCGACCGAGGGCATCACCGAGGCCAAGGCCCAGGAGATCGTGCAGCAGGCCGCCTTCGACGAGGAGACCGCGGCCAAGGTCGTCCCGGTCCTGGTCAAGCTGTGGGACGTCTTCAAGAAGGAGGACGCCACGCTCGTCGAGGTCAACCCGCTGGTGAAGACCGGCGACGGGCAGGTCATCGCCCTCGACGGCAAGGTCACCCTCGACGAGAACGCCGAGTTCCGCCAGCCGGAGCACGCCGCGCTCGCGGACAAGTCCAGCGCCGACCCCCTCGAGGAGAAGGCCAAGGAGCACGACCTCAACTACGTCAAGCTCGACGGGGAGGTCGGCATCATCGGCAACGGCGCGGGCCTGGTCATGTCCACCCTGGACGTCGTCGCCTACGCCGGCGAGAAGCACGGCAACGTCAAGCCGGCCAACTTCCTGGACATCGGCGGTGGCGCGTCGGCCGAGATCATGGCGGCCGGTCTGGACGTGATCCTCAATGACCCGCAGGTGAAGTCCGTGTTCGTCAACGTCTTCGGCGGCATCACCGCGTGCGACGCCGTGGCCAACGGCATCGTGAAGGCCCTCGAGATCCTCGGGGACGAGGAGGACAAGCCGCTCGTGGTCCGCCTGGACGGCAACAACGTCGAGGAGGGCCGGCGCATCCTCGCCGGCGCCAACCACCCGCTCGTCACCCTCGCCGAGACCATGGACGAGGGCGCGGACAAGGCCGCCGAGCTCGCCCACGCCGCCAACTGATCCGCCGACCGGACGAACACTTCTAAGGAACGAACAGCAATGTCAATCTTTTTGAACAAGGACTCCAAGGTCATCGTTCAGGGCATCACCGGCGGCGAGGGCACCAAGCACACCGGTCGCATGCTCGCCGCGGGCACCCAGGTCATGGGCGGCGTCAACGCCCGCAAGGCCGGCACCACCGTGGCCCACCAGGACAAGGACGGCAACAGCGTCGAGCTGCCGGTGTTCGGCACCGTCGCCGAGGCCGTCGAGAAGACCGGCGCGGACGTGTCGATCGTCTTCGTGCCGCCGGCCTTCACGAAGGACGCCGTGGTCGAGGCGATCGACGCCGAGGTCCCGCTCGTCGTGGTCATCACCGAGGGCATCCCGGTGCAGGACTCCGCCGAGTTCTGGGCCTACGCGAAGTCGAAGACCGGTGCGGACGGCAAGCAGACCACCCGCATCATCGGCCCGAACTGCCCCGGCATCATCACGCCGGGCGAGTCGCTCGTGGGCATCACCCCGGCGAACATCACGGGCAAGGGCAAGATCGGCCTGGTCTCCAAGTCCGGCACCCTGACCTACCAGATGATGTACGAGCTGCGGGACATCGGGTTCTCCACCGCCATCGGCATCGGCGGCGACCCGGTCATCGGGACCACCCACATCGACGCCCTCGAGGCGTTCGAGGCGGACCCCGAGACCGAGGCCATCGTGATGATCGGCGAGATCGGCGGCGACGCCGAGGAGCGCGCCGCGGACTTCATCAAGGCGAACGTGACCAAGCCGGTCGTCGGCTACGTCGCCGGCTTCACCGCACCGGAGGGCAAGACCATGGGCCACGCCGGCGCCATCGTCTCCGGCTCCTCGGGCACCGCGCAGGCCAAGAAGGAGGCCCTCGAGGCCGTGGGCGTGAAGGTCGGCAAGACCCCGTCCGAGACCGCCCAGCTGATGCGGGAGATCTTCGAGACCAAGTGATCCGGCGGGCTCCCGCCCACCGACCCGTCACACGCGAAGCCCCGTCCACGATGCCCGTGGACGGGGCTTCGCGTGTGTCGGGGCGCCCGAGAGCGCCGGGACACCCGTGAGCTCAGAGCTGACCCTCGAGGAACTGCGCGACGCCCTCGCCGAAGGACCAGTCCTCGCGGGTGTTCTCGGTGACGGAGACGATGAGGTCCTGCGGCGACAGTCCGGTGCGCTGCTCGAGCCGGTCGGCCAGTGCCCGGTACATGGCCTGCTTCTGGGCCTCGCTGCGGCCCTGCTGGACGACCTGGACGATGACGAGGTCGTCGGTGCGGGTGAAGCCGAGTCCGGTGTCCTCGGCGATGATCTGGCCGGGCTTGTGCTCGGTGATGATCTGGTAGCGGTCCCGGGGCGGGGCGGCGAAGGTGTCGAGCATGACGTCCTGGACGGTGTCGGCCAGGTCGCGGAGCTGTGCGGGGGAGCGGCGGTTCTCGGTGACGTCGATGCGCACGAGGGGCATGAGCGGATCCTTTCGGTGGGTGGCGCGTGCGGGGAGCGGTCGCAGCGCGCTCCGTGGCGGAAGCGGGCCGGAGCCCGGAGAGCCCGTCGGCCGGCGGCCGGCGGGACGGGGCAGTGCGGGGACGAGCGACGCGTGTGGATCGCGCGGGGCGCGGAACCGTGCTGAGGCCGGGACGTCCGGATGCTGGGCCTGGGCTCCCGCCGCACCCCGTCAGAAGCCACTGTCCCACCGGACCAGAAATTATGTCAAGACATTAAGACAAAGATCGCCGAACGTGTCGTCGACGTGTTCCTGGCGGTCACGGTCCCGCGCTGCGCGCGGCACAGCTCCACTCGGCCGAATTAGACGGTATGTCTTTACAAACTGACCTGATGTCGTATTCTGGTTGTGATCCGGACCACTGATCGGCCGGGCGTCCGGCGTCTTTCCCGGGACGCCGGTCCACCACCAGAAAGCAGGTCACCATGGCGCAGCAGAACGCGACCACCACGACCGCCGACGCGGCGGCCCAGCAGAAGAAGCCCGTCCTGATCGGCACCGCCCCGGACTCGTGGGGCGTCTGGTTCGCGGACGACCCCCAGCAGACGCCGTGGGAGCGCTTCCTCGACGAGGTCGCCGAAGCCGGCTACTCCTGGATCGAGCTGGGCCCCTACGGCTACCTGCCCACGGATCCCGCCCGGCTCGCGGACGAGCTGGCCCAGCGGAACCTGAAGGTCTCGGCGGGCACGGTCTTCACGGCGTTCCACCGCGGTGCCGACCAGTGGCGCGAGGCGTGGGAGCCCGCGCGGAAGGTCGCCGAGCTGACCGCCGCCATGGGCGGCGAGCACATCGTGGTCATCCCGGCCATGTGGCGCGACGACGTGACGGGCGAGGCCCTCGAGAACGAGCACCTGAGCACCGAGCAGTGGAACGCCCTCTGCGCGGGCCACGACCGGCTGGGGAAGGTGCTGCGCGAGGACTACGGCCTCCAGCAGCAGTTCCACTCCCACGCGGACTCCCACGTGTGCGGCCAGCCCGACATCGAGACCTTCCTCCAGCGCACCGACCCCGAGCTGGTCACCTTGTGCCTGGACACCGGCCACGCCGAGTACGGCGGCGCGTCCTCCGCGGACCTCATCCGCAAGTACCCGGAGCGGATCGGCTACCTGCACCTGAAGCAGATCGACCCCGCGATCATGGAGCGCGTGCGGCGGGAGAACCTGACCTGGGCGGCGGCCAACCTGGCCGGCGTCATGGTCGAGCCACCCGCCGGCCTGCCGGACCTCGCGGAGGTCATCACGGAGGTCGAGAAGCTGGACCGGCCGATCTTCGGCATCGTCGAACAGGACATGTACCCCGTCACCTCCTTCGACGTCCCGCTGCCCATCGCCACCCGCACGCGCTCCTACCTGCTGGGCTGCGGATCCCGCACCCGCGTCCGCTGACCCGTCCGCGCCCCACCGACCCGGAGAACCGCCCATGAAGATCGCCCTCGATCCCACACCGTTCCACTCCACCCACTCCCTGCTGGAGTTCCCGCGCCTCGCGGCGGACCTGGGCTACGACCACCTGCAGCTGACGCCCCACGCGGACTTCCTGCCCTTCTTCAACCACCCCAAGGCCGACGACCGGCTCGTCGCGGACCTGCGGACGGCCTGCCGTGCTGCCGGGGTGCAGATCGCTTCCGTGCTGCCCGTGCTGCGCTGGTCCGCCCCGGACCCCGACGCCCGTGAGGCGGCCGTGCGGTACTGGAAGCGGGCCATCCGGATGACGGTGGACCTCGGGGTGCAGCAGATGAACACCGAGTTCCAGGGCCGGCCCGAGCTGGCCGAGGAGTCGGAGCGGGCGTTCTACCGCTCGATGGAGGAGCTGCTGCCCCTCATCGAGGCCGAGGGCGTGCACATCGCCATCGACCCGCACCCCGACGACTTCGTGGAGCAGGGCCTGGCCGCGTGGCGGGTGATCCGGGGCGTGAACTCCCCGAACCTCGGCTTCGCCTACGTGGCGCCGCACACCTTCCACATGGCGGACGCCCCGGGCGAGATCATGGCCGCGGTCGGGGACCGGCTGCGCGTCGTCCACGTCGCCGACAGCATGGACCACCACCGCTCGCACGGGCTGCGCTACATCACCAACCCCCCGGGCAGTGCCGCCCGGGTGCACCAGCACCTGAAGATCGGCGACGGCGACGTCGACTGGGACGAGTTCTTCGGCGGGCTCGCCACCAACGGCTTCCTCGACCGGGCGGACTCCGTGATGGTCTCCTCGGTCTTCGCCGAGAACGAGAACGCCACGGAGGTCTCCCGCTACCAGCTGGAGCAGATGACCGAGCGCGCCGAGGCCGCCCGGCGGTCAGCGGCCCGCACCCCGCAGCACACCGAGCAGAAGGCGGAGGCCCACGCGTGAGCTACGACGTCGTGACCCTCGGACGCATCAGCGTCGACATCTATCCCGACGACATCGGCGTCGGCCTGGAGGACGTGACCACGTTCCGCAAGTACCTCGGCGGATCACCGGCGAACGTGGCGGTCGCCGCGGCCCGCCACGGCGAGTCCACCGCGGTGATCACCCGCACCGGCGACGACCCGTTCGCCACCTTCCTGCACCGGGAGCTCACCCGCTATCGCGTGGACGACCGGTTCGTGAGCGCCGTGCCGGGGCTGCAGACCCCCGCCACGTTCTGCGCGATCCGGCCGCCGGAGGACTTCCCGCTGTACTTCTACGGACGCTTCCCCACGGCCCCGGACCTGCAGATCCGCCCCGAGGAGATCGACGCCGAGGTCGTGGCCGAGGCGCGCATCCTCTGGTCCACCGTCACGGGCCTGTGCCAGGAGCCGTCCCGCTCCGCCCACTTCGCCGCCCACGAGGCCCGTCCGCGGGAGCAGCTGCGGGGCGACCAGCACACGATCCTCGACCTCGACTACCGGCCCATGTTCTGGGACACCGAGGAGGACGCCCGGGCGCAGGTCCACGAGCTGCTCGGCCACGTGACCATCGCCATCGGCAACGACAAGGAGTGCGCGGTGGCCGTGGGGGAGGGCACCCCCGACGAGCAGGCCGACCGGCTGCTCGCCGCCGGCGTGCGGATCGCCGTGGTCAAGCTCGGCCCCGAGGGGGTCATGGCCAAGACCCGCGACGAGCGCGTGGTCTCGGCCCCGGTCCCCGTGGAGACCGTCAACGGCCTCGGCGCCGGGGACTCCTTCGGCGGAGCGTTCTGCCACGGCATCAACCAGGGCTGGAGCCTCGAGCAGGTCCTCGACTACGCCAACGCCTCCGGCGCGATCGTGGCGTCGAAGATCTCCTGCTCCGACGCCATGCCCACCCCCGACGAGGTCTTCCAGCTGCTGCGCGAGCGCGGCCGCGCCGTACCCGAAGGAGTCACCCGATGACCACGACCACCCCCCTCGAGCTCGACACGGCGGACCCGCGCCGCTACGAGCACCTGACCCGGGTCCGGCTCGAGGACCCCCGCGCCGTCCAGCGCGCCGCCGACTCCCGCCGTCGCCACCCCGGGACCGTGCACGGACGGCAGAACTTCGTCGTCGCCGCGGACCACGCGGCCCGCGGCGCTCTGAGGGTGCGCGACGAGGGCGGCGCCATGGCCGATCGGCGCAGCCTGCTCGACCGCCTGCAGATCGCCCTCGCGGACCCCAAGGTCGACGGCGTCCTCGCCTCCCCGGACGTGCTGGACGACCTGTTGCTGCTCGGGGCGCTCGAGGGCAAGCTCGTCTTCGGCTCCATGAACCGCGGCGGACTGCCCGGGCTGGTCAACGAGATCGACGACCGTTTCACCGGACACACCGCCGAGGCGCTGAACCGGATCGGCGCCGACGGCGGCAAGATGCTCACCCGCATCTGCTTCGAGGACCCGCACACCACCTCGGTGCTGGAGAACACCGCCAAGGCCGTGGACTCGCTGGCCGCTCTGGGCCTCATCGCGATGGTCGAGCCGTTCATCTCCCGGAGCACCGGCACCGGCATCGTCAACGACCTCTCCGCCGACGCCGTCATCCAGTCCGTGGCCATCGCCCAAGGGCTCGGCGGGACGTCGGCGCACACCTGGATGAAGCTTCCCGTGGTCGAGGACATGGAGCGTGTCATGGCGGCCACCACCCTGCCCACGGTCCTGCTGGGCGGTGATCCGAGCGGGCGGCCCGACGAGGTCTTCGCGACCTGGGAGGCCGCGCTCGCGCTGCCCGGCGTCCAGGGCCTGACGGTCGGACGCACCCTGCTCTACCCCGAGGACGGCGACGTCGCCGGCGCCGTGGCCACCGCCGCGTCCCTGCTCAAGGGGCACCCCGTCGAAGAAGGAGCCGCCCGATGAGCACCCGTACCCTCTCCGTCTCCCAGGCGCTCGTGGAGTTCCTGGCCAATCAGTGGACCGTGGACCGGATCGGCGCCGAGGAGTACCGGCAGCGCACGATCCCGGGCATGTTCGGCATCTTCGGCCACGGCAACGTGGCCGGGGTGGGCCAGGCCCTGAAGCAGTACCAGGCCGAGGACCCCTCCGTGATGCCCTACTACCAGGGCCGCAACGAGCAGGCGCAGGTGCACCAGGCCGTCGGCTACGCCCGGCACACCCGGCGCCGGGCCACCTTCGCGGTGAGCACCTCGATCGGTCCCGGGGCCACCAACATGGTCACCGGTGCGGCCCTGGCCACCACGAACCGGCTGCCCGCGCTGCTGTTGCCCTCGGACCAGTTCGCCTCCCGGGTCCCGGACCCGGTGCTGCAGCAGCTCGAGCGCCCCGACGCCAACGACATCACCGTCAACGACGTGTTCCGGCCGGTGTCCCGCTACTTCGACCGCGTCTGGCGACCCGAGCAGCTCTTCTCGGCGCTGCTCAACGGCATGCGGGTGCTCACGGACCCGGCCGAGACCGGTGCCGTGACGATCGCGCTGCCCCAGGACGTGCAGGCCGAGCCGCTGGAGGTGCCCGAGGAGTTCCTCGCCCCCCGGGAGTGGCGGATCCGCCGGCCGGCTCCGGAGGAGGAGGACGTCCGTGCCGCCGTCGCGGCGATCCGCGCGGCCGCCCGGCCGGTGATCATCGCCGGCGGCGGGGTGCACTACGCCTTCGCCACCGAGGCGCTGGCCGAGTTCGCCGAGGCCACCGGGATCCCGGTGGCCTACACCCAGGCGGGCGTGGGCGTCCTGGACTGGGACCACCCGCTGTGCCTCGGGGCCGTGGGGTCCACCGGGTCCACGGCGTCCAACGCCGTGGTCGCCGACGCCGACCTGGTGATCGGCATCGGCACCCGGTACGAGGACTTCACCACCGCGTCCCGCACCGCCTTCCAGCACCCGGACGTGCGCTTCGTCAACATCAACGTCGCGGCCTTCGACGCGTACAAGCAGGGCACCGCGGTGCCGATCGTCGCCGACGCCCGCAGGACCCTCGTCGAACTGACGAGGGCGCTGGGCGGGTACCGGGTCGGCGCGGACCTCGCCGAGACCGTCGAGGCCGAGAAGCAGCGCTGGGACGCGACCGTGGACGCCGCGTTCGCGCAGCGGCACCTGCCGCTGCCCAGCCAGAACGAGATCATCGGGGCCGTCAACGAGGCCATGGACGAGCGCGACGTCGTCGTGTGCGCGGCGGGCTCGCTGCCCGGTGACCTGCACAAGATGTGGCGGGTCAAGGACGCGTACGGCTACCACGTCGAGTACGCGTTCTCCTGCATGGGCTACGAGATCGCCGGCGGGCTCGGGGTCAAGCGGGCCGCCGTGGCCGAGGCGGACCGGGACGGCACACCGCAGGACGCCCGCGACGTCGTGGTGATGGTCGGGGACGGCTCCTACCTGATGATGCACACCGAGCTCGTCACGGCCGTGGCCGAGGGGCTCAAGCTCGTGGTGGTGCTCATCCAGAACCACGGCTACGCCTCCATCGGCGCCCTGTCGGAGCAGCTGGGCTCCCAGCGCTTCGGCACCCGGTACCGCTACCTCGACGGGGCCCGGCACAGCTTCGACGACGGCTCGACGCTGCCGATCGATCTGGCCACCAACGCCGAGTCCCTCGGCGTGCGCGTGCTGCGCGTCGAGCCCGGGGCGGGTGTCATCGACCGGCTGAAGGCGGCCGTGGCCCAGGCCAAAGCCGTGCCCGAGGGCTCCGGTCCCGTGCTCGTGCACGTGGAGTCCGACCCGCTGATCGACGCGCCCAGCTCCGAGTCCTGGTGGGACGTGCCCGTCACGGGCACCGCCACCCTGCCGTCCACGAACGAGGCCTACGAGGTCTACCAGCAGCACAAGGCCCGGCAGCGACCGCTGCTCGGGAACTGAAGGAAGAGCCCATGAGCCAACAGTTGGGTGGCGTGTCCGTGACGGCTACCGCGACTCTGAGCTCCACGAACGAGGCCTACCAGGTCTACCAGCAGCACAAGGCCCGGCAGCGTCCGCTGCTCGGCAACTGAAGGAGGAATCCCATGACTCAGCAGATCGACAAGACCGACCAGCAGCTCAAGCACATTGAGCACTTCATCAACGGGGCGCGCAGCACCGGCACCGGGGAGAAGACCCAAGAGGTCTACAACCCCGCCACCGGCAAGGTGTCGGCGATCCTGCACCTGGCCTCCGACGAGGACCTGCAGGCCACCGTCGCGGCCGCACGGGCGGCTGCCGACAAGTGGGGCGACATGTCCATCGCCCGGC
Organism: Kocuria himachalensis; assembly: GCF_054784195.1. NCBI lineage: Bacteria > Bacillati > Actinomycetota > Actinomycetes > Micrococcales > Micrococcaceae > Kocuria > Kocuria himachalensis. The sequence continues at coordinate 104,061 of NZ_BAAGPL010000016.1, read as the reverse complement.
GCACCGCGGTGCTGTTCAAGTTCCGTGAGCTCGTGGCCGCCCACACCGACGACCTCGCCGCCCTGATCACCGCCGAGCACGGCAAGGTGCTCTCCGACGCCAAGGGCGAGGTGGGCCGCGGCCTCGAGGTCGTCGAGTTCGCCTGCGGGATCGCCGAGCAGCTCAAGGGGGAGTACTCCGACCAGTTCTCCACCGGCATCGACGTCTACTCCTTCCGCCAGCCCCTCGGCGTGGTCGCGGGCATCACCCCGTTCAACTTCCCCGTCATGGTGCCGCTGTGGATGGCCCCGGTCGCGATCGCCACCGGCAACGCGTTCATCCTCAAGCCCTCCGAGCGCGACCCCTCCCCGGCCCTGCTGCTCGCCGAGCTGTGGCAGCAGGCCGGCCTGCCGGACGGGGTGTTCCAGGTCCTGCACGGCGGCAAGGAGGCCGTGGACGGGCTGCTGACCCACCCGGACGTGGACGGCATCTCGTTCGTGGGCTCGACCCCGATCGCCCAGTACGTGCACGAGACCGCGACCAAGCACGGCAAGCGCGTCCAGGCCCTCGGCGGGGCGAAGAACCACGCCATCGTCCTGCCGGACGCGGACATGGACTCCGCGGCCGACAACCTCACCGCGGCCGCCTTCGGCTCCGCCGGGGAGCGCTGCATGGCCGTGTCCGTGGCCGTGGCCGTGGGCGAGGCCGCGGACCTGCTGGTGGACAAGCTCGCCGCCCGCGCCCAGGACATCACCGTGGGCAACGGCATGGACGCCTCCTCCGACATGGGCCCGGTCATCACTCCCGCGTCCCGGGACCGCGTGCGCCGGATCGTCACCGACGCGGAGGAGGCCGGCGCCGCCGTCGTCGTGGACGGCCGCGACCTGATCGTCAAGGACCACGAGGACGGCTTCTTCGTGGGCCCCACCGTCCTGGACAAGGTCCGGAAGGACATGCAGGCCTACGAGGAGGAGATCTTCGGACCCGTCCTCGTGGTGCTGCGCGTGGACACCCTGGACGAGGGCATCGAGGTCATCAACGCCAACCCGTACGGCAACGGCACCGCCATCTTCACCTCCTCCGGCGCCTACGCCCGCCAGTTCAAGCGGCAGGTGACCGTGGGCATGATCGGGGTCAACGTCCCGATCCCCGTGCCCGTGGCCTGGCACTCCTTCGGCGGCTGGAAGGCCTCCCTGTTCGGCGACCACCACATCTACGGTCCCGACGGCGTGCGCTTCTACACCCGCGGCAAGGCCGTCACCGAGCGGTGGCCCGAGCCGCACCACGCCTCCGGGGCCTCCTTCGCCTTCCCGTCCTCGTCCGACCACTGAGTCCAGCCCGTTCCACGGACAGCGGCGCCCAGCCGCTGTGCCCGGACCTCGGGTCCCCGTCCCTGTCCCGCACGCGAAGGCGGGGCAGGGACGGAGCGACGCGGCTTCCACCACCATCCGGACCGACCGGGTCCACACGCCCCCAGCGGGCGGAAGGAGTTTCATCATGACCACCACCCTGCGCGTAGCCGTCGTCGGAGCCGGCCGCATGGGCGCCGACCACATCGAGCGGATCCACCGCCGGATCAACGGCGCCGAGATCGCCGCCGTCGTCGACATCGACAGGACCCGGGCCGAGGCCGCCATCGCCCACATCCCCGGCGCGGTCGCCCACACAGACTTCCAGGAGGTGCTCGACCGGGACGACGTCGACGCCGCCCTGATCGCCACCCCGGGCTTCCTGCACGAGCAGGTGCTGCTGTCCGCGATCGAGCACGGGCTGCCCACCCTGTGCGAGAAGCCGCTGACCCCGGACGCGGAGTCCTCCTGGCGCGTCGTCGAGGCGGAGGTCGCCGCCGGCCGCCAGCTGATCCAGGTCGGCTTCATGCGCCGCTTCGACGCGAGCTACCTCGCCCTGCGCCGGATGATCGAGGAGAAGACCTACGGCGAGCTGCTGACCCTGCACCACCAGCACCGCAACCCGACCACCCCGCCCGGGTTCACCAACGAGATGATCATCAACGACTCCGTGGTGCACGAGTTCGACGCCGTGCGATTCTTCACCGGTGAGGAGATCACCTCGGTCCAGGTCCGGATCGGGCGGTCCACCCGCAACGCCCCGGAGGGCCAGAAGGACCCGCAGCTGGTGCTGATGGAGACCGAGTCCGGGGTGCTGGCCCAGGTGGAGGCCTACGTCAACGCCCAGTTCGGCTACCAGGTCGCCACGCAGGCGTCCTTCGAGACCGGAGTGGTGGGCATCGGCGGCGACACCGAGCCCTACGTCCGCACCGCCGGCACCTGGGGCGGCAGCGTCACCCCGGGCTTCGAGGAGCGCTTCGTCGAGGCCTACGACCGGGAGATCCAGGCGTGGGTCGACGCCGCGGCGCGCGGGCAGATCGGCGGTCCCTCGGCGTGGGACGGCTACGCCACGGCCGCCTGCTGCGAGGCCGGGGTCCAGGCCCAGGCGAGCGGGGAGATCGTGCCCGTACGGATGCAGCCCAAGCCGGAGCTCTACGGCACGGCACAGGTTCCCGTCAGCGCCTGAGCGGCGGGACCGGCGTCAGGGCGCGGTGGGGCGGTCGCCCCGCCGCGCCCTCGTGCGTCCTGGCGCGCCGCCGAGCGTCCCGCCGACGGGGCGCTCCACGGGTTCCCTCGTCACCCGGTCGAGCGGGGTGCCGCCGTGGACCCGCGGACGACGAGCTCCGGCACGAGCAGGACCGCCGCCCCCGTGCCCCGGCTCCCGCCGATCCGGGCCACCAGCCGCTCGGCGGCCACCTCGCCGATCTCCGCGTTGCGGCTGTCGACGGTGGTCAGCCGCAGGAGGTGGGTGGAGGCGATGGGGGAGTCGTCGTAGCCCACCACGGAGAGGTCCTGCGGGACGCGCAGCCCGCGCTCGCCGGCCGCTGCGAGCGCCCCCATGGCCATGGTGTCGTTGGCGGCGAAGACCGCCGTGGTCTCCGGGGCCGTGTCGAGCAGGCGCACCGCGGCGGCGTAGCCGTCCTCCTCCGTGGTGGCGCCTCGCCCCGGGACGGTGCGCGGCTCGAGACCGGCCGCGACCATCGACTCCGCGAAGCCCTCCGCCCGCAGCCGGGCGGCCCCGCCCCCGCCCGTGAGGTGGCCGATCCGGCGGTGGCCCAGATCCGTCAGGTGCTCCATCGCCAGTCGCGCACCGAGGCGGTCGTCGTTGGCGACGACGTCCGCGCCCGGGACCAGGCCCTCCCGGTGGCCGGCCACGACGACGGGCAGTCCCTCGGGCACGCGCATGGCACCGGTCGGCTCCGTGGCGATCACCAGCCCGTCGACGCGCATCGACAGGAAGCCGTCCAGCGGGTGCGCCTCCACGTGAGCGTTGAGCGTGTGGTCCGCGACCGCGATCCGCAGCCCGTGCGACGCCAGGCCCTCCTGCAGGCCGCGCAGCAGCTCCACGAACCAGAGGTTCCGGTAGTCGTCGATCACCACCCCGATCGTGCGGGTCGTCGCCCCCGCCAGCGCCGCGGCGGCCTGACTGGGTCGGTAGCCCAGCTGCTCCACCGCCGCCAGGACGGCGGACCGCCGGGCCTCCGACACGCTGGGGGAGCCGCGCAGGACGAGGGACACCAGGGACTTGGAGACCCCCGCGGTCCGGGCGACGTCGTAGATGGTGGGCGGTCGTGAGTTCACCAGAGCATTGTCTCCCCGAATTTGTCCTGACACATCTCTTGACCCGGTCCGAGGGAGATCCTACGCTCATTGGAGCGCTCCAATTGTGGGCGGCACCACAGCGGACGGTTCAGTGGCCGCTCTTCCTTCCTCGTCCCGTCCTCATTCCAGGAGACAGACATGACCGACAGCATCGGCATCGCCGTCATCGGCGCCGGCATGGCCGGGCAGGCTCACGCGGCGGCCTACCGTGTGGCCCCCACGCTCTACGACCCCGTCATGCCCCCGCTGCGCCTCGTCGCCGTCGGCGACGTCAACGAGACGCTGGGCGGGCACGTCGCCCGGCGCTACGGCTACGAGAGGGCCGTGGGGTCGTGGGAGGCGATCGCGGAGGACCCGGAGATCGACGTGGTCAGCGTCGTCATCGCCAACCGCTTCCACCGCCGGGCGGTCGAGGGCCTGCTGGAGGCGGGCAAGCACGTCCTGTGCGAGAAGCCGCTCAGCGACACCCTCGAGGACGCCCGCGCCATGTCCCGCGCCGCCGAGCAGGCCGAGTCCATCGCCCGCATCGGCTTCACCTTCCGCCGCACCCCCGGCATCGCCGCCATCCGCGACCTCATCCAGGACGGCACCCTGGGGAAGGTCCTGCACTTCAGCGGCCGGTACTGGACCGACTACGGGTTCAACCCCAAGGCCCCGATGAGCTGGCGCTACCAGGGCGGTCCCGGCTCCGGGGCACTGGCCGACGTCGGCAGCCACCTGGCCTACGTCGCGGAGTTCCTCTGCGGCGACATCGCCTCCGTGTCCGGCGGCCGGCTGGCCACCACCATCACCGAACGCCCGCTGCCGGTGGGTGCGGTGGTCGGCCACGACATCGTCGAGGTCAGCGACGTCTACGAGCCGGTCGAGAACGACGACTACGCCGCCTACTCCGCGGAGTTCGCCTCCGGCGCCGGCAGCCTCGAGGTCTCCCGGGTGGCCGCCGGGCACCCCAACACGCTCACCTTCGAGGTGTTCTGCGAGAAGGGCGCGGCCCGGTTCAACCAGCTGCGCCCCGCCGAGATCGAGCTGTTCCTCCACGAGGGTGCGGAGGCCACCAACGGCTACCGCACCGTCAACCTGGGCCCCGGCCACGCCTACCTCTCGCAGGGGCTGGCCATGGACGCCCCGGGTGTGGGTTTCGGCCAGAACGACGCCTTCGGCTATCAGGCCCGGGCCTTCCTCGAGGAGGTCGCCGGCCTCGACGAGTCCGTCTCGCTGCCGCGCAACGCCTCCTTCGCGGACGGTGTGCACAACATGGAGATCCTGGCGGCCGCTGTGGAGTCGGCTGCCAATCACGGAAAGAAGGTCGTCCTGTGAAGCTCGGCGTCTACAACGCGATCCTGCACGACCGGCCCCTGCCCGAGGCCCTGAAGGTCATCGCGGACCTCGGCCTGACCGGCATCGAGATCAACACCGGCGGGTTCCTGCCGGCCGTCCACGTCCCGGACATGGACCAGATCCTGGTCAGCGACGCGGCCCGCGACGACTACCTGGGGCTCTTCGAGGGCACCGGTGTCTCGATCGCCGGTCTGAACTGCAACGGCAACCCGCTGCACCCGAAGCGGGGAATCGGTGAGAAGCACGCCGAGGACGTCCGCCGCTCCATCCGGCTGGCACACCGTCTGGGCCAGACCCGGGTGGTCACCATGTCGGGGCTGCCCGGCGGGGAGCCCGGGGCCACGGTGCCCAACTGGGTCGTCAACGCCTGGAACTCGGCCTCCCTGGACATCCTGGACTACCAGTGGGGGATCGTGGCCGACTTCTGGCGGGAGACCGACCGGATGGCCGCCGACCACGGCGTGAAGGTGGCCCTGGAGCTGCACCCGCAGAACGTCGTGTTCAACACCGCCGATGTCCGCAAGCTCATCGAGCTGACCGGTGCCACGCACGTGGGGGTGGAGCTCGACGCCTCGCACCTGTTCTGGCAGCAGATGGATCCGGTCGCCGTGGTCCGCGAACTCGGCCCGCTGATCTTCCACGCGGCCGCGAAGGACGTGCGGATCAACACGGACAACGCCGCGCTCTACGGTGTGCTGGACAACAGCTTTCGCCGTCTCTCACCCGAGGAGGACCGCACCAACCTCGGCGGCGACGAGTGGGTCAACGAGTGGCCGAAGGACTCCGCGTGGGACTTCGTGGCGCTGGGCCGCGGCCACGACACTGCGTACTGGGCCGAGTTCCTCGCCGCCCTGCACGAGGTGGACCCGGACATGGCGGTCAACATCGAGCACGAGGACGTCTCCCTGGGCCGCATCGAGGGCCTCGAGATCGCCGCGGGCGTCCTGAAGGACGCCGCGGCGTCCGTCGGCGCGCTGCGCTGATCCGTTCGCCTTCACGGGAAGGGCCCGCCCCCCGAGGGGCGGGCCCTTCTGCACGGGCGGTGTCGAGGGTGCTCAGCGGCCGAAGGGCAGCCGCGGGTCGACGGCCGACTCGTCCCAGGTCCGGCGGATCCAGCCGTGGTGGGGGTCGTCGCTGATCAGCCACTCCCGCACCCGGCCCGGCCCGGCCATGACGTTGAGGTAGTACATGTCGTAGCCGGGGGCCGCCATGGCGGGCCCGTGCCAGCCGTAGGGCACCAGGACGACGTCGCCCGAGCGCACCTCGGCGCTGACGTCGATGGGGCGGTCGTCCGAGGCGTAGACCCGCTGGTAGCCCATGGGATCGGTGCCGCCGGACACCGGGGCGGGCATGCCCTCGGCGAGCTGGGTCTCGAAGTAGTAGATCTCCTCCAGCGCCGTCTCCCCGTCCTTCTCCTCGTCGTGCTTGTGCGGGGGGTAGGAGGACCAGTTGCCGGCGGGGGTGAGCACCTCGCACACGATGAACCGGTCGGCCTCGAGCGCGGCGGGCGTGCCGAAGTTGTGCACCTGCCGCGAACAGCTGCCCGCGCCACGCAGCTCCACCGGGATCTCCTCGCGGCTCACGAGCCGCGTCGGGTGCTCCGCGCGAGCCGGCGCCGAGGCCACGGCCACCCGCCCGCCGGTGGCGGTGGACACGGTCAGGTCCCGGCGGATCCCGGTGTAGAGGACGTCGGTGGGGCCGGCGAAGACGGAGGCGCGGCCGGCGAGGTCGTAGCTCTCACCGTTCGTCTCGGCGGTGAAGCTGCCCGCGAGGGGCACCACGATGCGCTCCTCCTCGGCGGCGTCCAGGGTGATCTGCTCACCAGGGCCGAGGTCGGCCACGCGCAGCCCGGTGTGGGCCCAGCCGGGGACCTCGGTGGCGGAGTCGTGGCCGCCCAGGGAGACGAACCAGCCGTCCTGGGCTGCGGAGTCCTTGGGGTGGACCCACTCGGGGCGGGAGCTGTCGGTGTGCATGGGTCGGTGTGCCTTCCGGTGTCGTCGTCGTGCGGTGGTCTCGGGTCGGAGCGCTCCTGTGCTCAGCGCTGGACGAGGGTGAGCTCGAAGGTGTACTTGTCGGCCCGGTACACGTGCCGGCCCGTCTCCACCTGCCGGCCGAGGTCGTCCATGGCGGTGCGGTGCATGCTGACCAGCGCGGCACCCGGCTCGACGCCCAGCTGCTCCGCCTGGAACGCGTCGGCCGACACCGCGCCCACCCGCTGGTGGGCCAGCTGGAAGTTGACGCCCTGGCCGCGCATCAAGGAGTACAGCCCCTCCTGCTCGAGCTGCTCGCGCGTGAGCTCGCACAGCGAGCAGGGGATCCAGTTCTCCATGAGGGCCAGCGGCTCGCCGTCCGTGCCGCGCAGGCGCACGAGGTGGTAGACCTCGTCGCCCGGCGCGATGCCGAGCAGCAGCGCCACCTCGTCGTCGGCGGGGACCCGTGCGAAGTCCAGCACGTCCGTGCTGGGACTGCCTCCGCTGCGCTGGAGGTCCTCGTGCAGACTGGTCAGCTCGAGCGAGCGGCGGACCTGGCTGCCCACCACCTGGGTGCCCACGCCGCGCTTGCGCACCAGCAGGCCGGCACGGACGAGCTGGTCCATGGCCTTGCGCATGGTGGGGCGGGACAGGTTGAGCCGGTTGGCGAGGTCGATCTCGTTGTCCAGCTTGGTTCCCGGGGGCAGCTCACCGCTGCGGATCGCGTCCTCGAGCCCCTGCGCCACCTGGTGGTAGAGGGGCACGGGGGAGGTCTTGTCGACCGTGAGACGGAGTGGGCCGGACATGGTGGACCTCCAAGGGGTGGAACCGAGCGGGCGGGACCGCCGACTTCCTCAATTGTGAACGCAGAGATGTGAATATGTCCATACATTCTATTGACATCTGTGATCCGGGTCACCCAGGATGATCCCCAAGCGGACGGCCGAGGCGGCGCCTGGAGGCGCGCGGCCCCGCAGCGACACGAGGAGAACTCCCATGACTGCACGACGTGTTTCCCCCGAGATCCCGCGGCCGAGGGCGCCCCGGCGCTTCCTGGCGGCCGCCGCACTGCTGGCCCCGGCCATGGTGCTGGCCGGTTGTTCGTCCGAGGGCGGCCGGGAGACCACGGCCGCGGGTGAGGGTGGTGGCGGTCAGGTGGCCCGGACCGAGCAGATCAAGGTCGCCATGATCACGCACGCGGCTCCGGGTGACACGTTCTGGGACCGGATCCGCGCGGGCGCGGAGGAGGCCTCGGCGAAGGACAACGTGGAGTTCCTCTACGCCTCCGATCCCGAGGGCGGGCGGCAGGCCCAGCTCGTGCAGCAGTACATCGACCAGGACGTCGACGGGATCGCTGTGACCCTGGCCAAGCCCGACGCCCTGCGGGACGTGCTGCAGCGGGCGGAGGAGGCCGGGATCCCGGTGGTGACCCTCAACGCGGGCGAGAACGAGTTCGCCGAGCTCGGCGCGTTCGCGCACTTCGGCTCCGACGAGCAGCTGGCCGGTGAGACCGCCGGGGAGCGGCTCAAGGAGGAAGGACTGCAGCACCCGATCTGCGTGATCCAGGAGCAGGGCCACGTGGGCCTGGAGGCCCGGTGCGCCGGTGTGAAGAAGGCGCTGCCGGAGACGGAGATCCTCTACGTGCAGGGCACCGACATGACCCAGGTGTCCTCCACCGCCACGGCCAAGCTGCAGACCTCGGCGGAGGCCGACTCGATCATCGGGCTCGGGGCGCCGTACACGATGACCCTGCTCGAGGCCAAGGACTCGGCCGGCAGCGACGCGACGGTGGCGTCCTTCGACATGAACGGCGATCTCGCGCAGGCGATCGTCGACGGCGACGTGCTGTTCACCATCGATCAGCAGCCGTGGCTGCAGGGTTACATGTCCGTGGACTCGCTGTGGCAGAACCACCGCGGGGCCTTCAAGATCGGCGGCGGCCGGCCGACGCTGACCGGTCCCGCCGTCGTGGACTCGGCCAACGCCGAGGACGTCCTCGAGTACGCCAACGAGGGCATCCGCTGAGCGGGCCCGCGAACCAGGAGAAAACGATGTCCTCTACTCGCACACCGGCCGCCGCACCCGCGCCGGACCGTGGCTCCTCCGGGGCTGCGTCCACGCCGACCGCCGCGGCCCCGGCCGACGAGCGGATCCAGACCAAGGGCCTGCTGGGCACCTTCCTGGCCCGCCCCGAGATCGGGGCCCTGGTCGGGGCGATCGTGGTGGCGCTGTTCTTCGCGATCGCCGCCCCCTCGATCACCCAGGCCCAGTCCATCTCCACCGTCCTCTACGGGGCCTCCACCATCGGGATCATGGTGGTCGGGGTGTCGCTGCTGATGATCGGCGGGGAGTTCGACCTCTCCACCGGTGTCGCGGTGATCACCTCCGCGCTGGCCGCCTCGATGTCCAGCTGGTACTTCGGTCTCAATGTCTGGGTCGGGGTGGGCGTGGCCCTGGCGACCTCCCTGGCGATCGGGCTGATCAACGGCTGGTTGCTGATGCGCACCAAGCTGCCGTCCTTCATCGTGACCCTGTCGACCTTCCTGATGCTCACCGGGCTGAACCTGGCCCTGACCCGGCTGATCGGCGGCTCGGTCTCCTCCCCGTCGATCAGCACCATGGACGGCTTCGCCTCCGCCAAGGCGGTCTTCGCCTCCTCGGTGACCATCGCCGGCGTGGACGTGCGGATCACCGTGTTCTACTGGATCGCCCTGGTCGCCGTCGCCACGTTCCTCCTGCTCAAGACCAAGGTGGGCAACTGGATCTTCGCCGTGGGCGGGGACGAGAACGCCGCCCGCGCCGTGGGTGTCCCGGTGGCGCGCACCAAGATCGGTTTGTTCATGGGCGTGGGCCTGTGCGGCTGGCTGCTGGGCATGCACAACCTCTTCGCCTTCGACTCCGTGCAGTCCGGGGAGGGCGTGGGCAACGAGTTCCTCTACATCATCGGCGCGGTGATCGGCGGCTGCCTGCTCACCGGCGGCTTCGGCTCCGCGATCGGCGGGGCCCTGGGCGCGCTGATCTTCGGCATCGCCTCCCGGGGCATCGTCTACGCCGAGTGGAACCCGGACTGGTTCAAGTTCTTCCTGGGCCTGATGCTGCTGCTGGCCACCATCGTGAACATGTACGTGCGCAAGCGCGTGGAGAGGAAATAGGTGACCGCCATGACCACGCAACCGCACACCACCCCCGGCGCCCACGCCGCTGCCGGCGACGGCCCCGCCTCACTGGTGGAGCTGGAGAACGTCGGCAAGCGCTACGGCAACATCATCGCCCTGCGCGAGGTCACCATGACCGTCGAGGCCGGGAAGGTCACCTGCGTGCTCGGCGACAACGGGGCCGGGAAGTCCACCCTGATCAAGATCATCGCCGGGCTCCACCAGCACACCGACGGCACCCTGCGGGTCAACGGGCAGGAGACCACCTTCACCTCCCCGCGGCAGGCCCTCGACGCCGGCATCGCCACCGTCTACCAGGACCTGGCCGTGGTCCCGCTGATGCCGGTGTGGCGCAACTTCTTCCTCGGCTCCGAGCTCACCACCGGCTTCGGCCCGTTCAAGCGCCTGGACGTGGCGAGGATGAAGGAGACCACCAAGGCCGAGCTCGCCGACATGGGCATCGACCTGCGCGACGTCGACCAGCCCATCGGGACACTGTCCGGCGGTGAGCGCCAGTGCGTGGCCATCGCCCGCGCGGTGCACTTCGGGGCGAAGGTGCTCATCCTCGACGAGCCCACCGCGGCCCTGGGCGTGAAACAGTCCGGGGTGGTGCTGCGCTACATCCTCCAGGCCAAGGAACGCGGCCTGGGCGTGGTGTTCATCACCCACAACCCGCACCACGCCTACCCGGTGGGGGACCGGTTCCTGCTGCTCAAGCGGGGCAGGTCCATCGGCTACCACGAGAAGAAGGACATCCTGCTCGGAGACCTCACCGCCCAGATGGCCGGCGGCGCAGAGCTGGAGGAACTCACCCACGAACTCGAGCAGCTCGGCGGACACACCACCCAGATGCAGCAGGTGAAGGCCGACATGGCCGAGTCCCAGGCCCGCCCCCGCGCCTGAACAGACCCCGGTCCCGCACCCTGACGGCTCGGGGTGCGGGACCGGTCCCACAGCACCGCCCCCTGCCGAGAGGAACTCTGCCATGACCGTCCGGATCGGGCTGATCGGCGCCGGCCGCATCGGCGCCATGCACGCCGCTCACCTCGCCGCCCTGCGTGATCCCGGGGGCGAGCCGGCGGTGCGGCTGAGCCTCACGGACGCCGTGCCCGAGCAGGCGGTCGCCGTGGCCGGCCGGACGGGTGCGGTGCCGATGCCCACGGTCCGGGCGCTGCTCGACGACGGCGTGGACGGCCTCGTCGTCGCGACCGGCACGGCCACGCACCCGGAGCTGATCCGGGTCGGTCTGGCGGCGGGTCTGCCGGTCTTCTGCGAGAAGCCGGTGGCACTGTCCGTGGAGGAGGCGCTGCCCCTCCTCGACGAGATCGAACGATCGCAGGGCGTGGTCCAGATCGGCCACCAGCGCCGTTTCGACCCCGGCTACGTCCGCGCCCGGGAGCTCTACGCGGCCGGCGAGCTGGGCTGGTTGCACACCGTGCGCGCCGTGACCGGTGACATGACCCCGCCGCCCGTCGAGTTCCTCGCGACGTCCGGAGGGCTGTTCCGGGACTGCTCCGTGCACGACGTCGACGTCCTCCGGTGGATCACCGGCCGCGAGGTCGTCGAGGTGTACGCCCGCGGGTCCAACCGCGGGGACCCCCGGATCGGCGAGGTGGGCGACGTCGACACCGCGCTGGCTGTGCTCACCCTCGACGACGGCACGGTGGCCACCGTGGCCGCGACCCGCTACAACGGCGCCGGCCACGACGTGCGGCTCGAGCTGCAGGGCTCGAAGGGTTCGGTGGCCGTGGGGATGGACGAGCACATGGCCCTGCGCTCGGCCGAGCCCGGGGTCGGGTTCCCGGCCGGACCGCCGCACACCACGTTCCACGAGCGCTTCGCCGAGGCCTACCGCCGCGAGATGGCGGCGTTCGTGCGGGTGGTGCGCGGGGAGATCCCGAGCCCCTGCACGGCCCGTGACGCCGTGGCCGCCTCCCGGGTGGCCGACGCCGCGCAGCGCTCGCTCGAGACGGGCGCCGCGGTCCGGGTGGAGCCTCTCGGGACATCCGGCGACTCGGCGCACGCGGTCCGCCGCACGGCCCGCGCGTGAGCGCGCCCGGGCCCCCCGCTGCGCGGGGTCCGGGTCAGACCAGGACGATGGTGCGGTTGCCGGAGAGCACCACGCGGCCCTCGGCGTGCCACTTCACCGCCCGGGACAGTGCCTGCATCTCGGCGTCGCGGCCCACCGCCACGAGGTCCGCCGGGGTGTGGGCATGGTCCACGGGCATGACGCGCTGGGCGATGATCGGGCCCTCGTCGAGGTCCGCGGTCACGTAGTGGGCGGTGGCCCCCACCATCTTCACGCCCCGGGCGTAGGCCTGGTGGTAGGGCTTGGCGCCCTTGAACGAGGGCAGGAACGAGTGGTGGATGTTGATGCACCGCCCTGACAGCTCGCGGGTCAGCTCGTCGGAGAGCACCTGCATGTAGCGTGCCAGCACGACCAGCTCGACGTCGTAGCGGTCCACGAGGTCGAGCATCCGGCCCTCGGCCTGCGGCTTGGTCTCGGCCGTGACGGGGATGTGGTGGAAGGGGACCTCGTGCCACTCCACGAGGCTCTTGTGGTCCAGGTGGTTGGAGACCACGGCCACGATCTCGATGGGCAGCTCGCCGATCCGGGTGCGGTGCAGGAGGTCCGTGAGGCAGTGGGAGAAGCGGGACACCATGACGAGCACCCGGGTCCGGCGCTGCACGGAGACCAGCCGGAACCGCATGTCGTGCTGCTCCGCGACCGGGGCGAAGCCCTCCGTCAGGGACTCGACGGTGGCCGTGCCGGCCTCGCTGACGGTGTGGCAGCGGATGAAGAACTCGTCGGTGAAACGGTCGGAGAAGTGCTTCACGTCGAATATGTCGCAGCCCTGCTGCGTCAGGTTGGACGTGATGGCGCTCACGAGCCCGTGGGCCTCGGGGCAGTGGACGGTCAGGACGTGTTCGACGGTCCCCTGGGCGGGCATGGGCGGGCTCCTCGGCGCTGGTGACGGGTGCGCCGCGCGGTCCGGTCTCGACGACGGGCGCGGCCCTCCGATCCTAGCCCCAGCGCGCAGGGGACCCGGGCCGCGTGCCGTGCAGGGCGGCCGGGACGGGAGTGCGGTGTAGACCGATGGCCGCGGGAACGGGCGGTAGGAGTCCGCCCGGCGCGGGGAGAGATGCGCCTCCCATGGAGGACCCGCGGCCATCGGCAGGCGTTGAACGCCTCAACAGAGGAGAGCCGTGGGCTGAGCGGCTTTCAGAACACGGATGCCGCAGACGGTGCACCCCCCAGTGCGTCCGAATCGGTCCGACCCGTGCAATTTCCCCCATTGCTGTGGTTCTCACCACGATCGCAACCTTATCCGAAGCGGCACCGCGTCCGCACCCGGTTTCCCCAGGGAATTCTCGGGGGCAGGCCGCGAACGCCCGGCCGGTGGGCCGTCGTGGGCCGGCCCACCGGACCCCGGGCCGCTGGAACCGTGGAGAATCCGGCTCCGACCGGCCTGTTCGTGGCCGGGCCTTCCGCAGCCCGGTCCGCCGATCGTCCCGGCTGTCCCCGGAAGTGAGGACAGCGCCCGGTGGCCTCGGTGGCGCCCGGCAGCCGGGTCAGGCGACGCTCGTGTTGAACAGCAGACCGAGGAGATAGGTGGCCAGGGCGGCGCCGTAGCCGATGGCCAGCTGGCGCAGACCGCGCTTCCAGGGGGAGGCCCCGGAGAGCAGGCCGACCAGGCCTCCCGTGACCAGCAGGGCGAACCCGACCAGCACGAGGGCGACGAGCATCGCGGGGACACCCGTGAGACCCAGCAGGTACGGGAGGATCGGGATGATCGCCCCGGAGGCGAAGAAGCAGAAGCTGGACCCCGCGGCCCCCAGGTCCGTGCCCAGGGCCATGGTGGAGTGCGGCTCCGGCTCGTCCTCGACGGTGTCGCGGAACGACCGGGAGGGGTCGCAGTCGCACTCGAAGAAGCCCAGCCGCTCCGCGGCGCGGTGCTCGGCGGCCTCCTCGCTCATGCCCCGGGCCCGGTAGATCAGCACGAGCTCGTTGGCGTCCAGATCCAGGTTCGGTGCCACGTGCAGCGTCACCTGGGTCGGCTGGGAGGCGTCGAGCAGCTCGCGCTGCGAGCGCACGGAGACGAACTCCCCGGCCCCCATGGAGAGCGCGCCCGCGAGCAGGCCGGCGATCCCCGCGAAGAGCACCATCCCAGGAGAGGTGCCGGTGGCGCCCACGCCCATGACCAGTGCGAGGTTGGACACGAGGCCGTCGTTGGCGCCGAAGACCGCCGCCCGGAAGTTGCCGGAGAGCTTGTGCCGGCCCTCGGTGGCGAGGGCGCGGATGATCTCCTCGTGCACCGCCTCGTCGGCCGCCATGGCGTCGGACGCGTCCTCCTCCCGCTCGTAGGGAGAGCGGCTCTCGGCGCGCTGGATCAGGGCCAGGACGAAGACGGAGCCGAAGTGGGTGGCGAGGAAGACCAGCAGCCGGGAGTACAGGGACGGCCGGGCCTCGGCCTCCGCGTGGCGGCCGAGCAGCCGGACCCAGTGCTCGGCGTGGCGCTGCTCGGCCTCGGCGACCTGGTGCAGGATCTCCTGCTCCCGGCCGGTGCTGCGGGCGGCGAGGAGGCGGTAGATCCGCGCCTCGGCGCGTTCCTCCGCGAGGTACTTGCGCCAGCGGCGGATCTGCCCGCGGTCGGGCCGGATCGGGCGGGCGGGGTCTCCCCGGGGCGCGGGGGAGTGGGCGTCGGGTGCGGGTGTCATGGGGCCTTCCTCGGAACCGGTGCGGACCGGGGCGGCACGGGGCGCGCGGGGTCCGACCAGGGGGTGCAGTGTGGTCCGGAAGGTCTCGTTCGCCCGCGGGAACGGGTGGGCTGCCGGGACTCCTCGTCGAGACCGGGATGGCGACAGACCGACGGGTGCACGGCACCCGGGAACTACTCCCCTTCGCTTCCCGACGAGTGTAGACCCGCGGCGGCGGCCCCGGGATTCGGTGCACCGAAGCCGTGCGGGGCGCTCAGCCGGATCCGGCCGCCGCGGGGCGGCGCAGGATCGCGTACGCCGCGATGCCCGCGAGCATGCCCCAGAACGGGGAGACGATGCCGTAGGGGGCGATCCCGGAGACCGTGACCACCAGGGTGATGAGCGCCGCCTCGATGACCGCCGGCTGGTGCCGGCCGGGGTGCATGCTGTCGAAGAAGGAGCCCTGCAGCGCACCGAGCAGGGCCACGCCGGCGAGGGCCGTGATCATGCCCGGGGGGATCGCCGAGAACGCGGCGACGATGGTGTCCGCGAACAGGCCGAAGAGGATGTAGAAGAGGCCGCACGAGACGCCGGCCACGTAGCGCCGGCCGATGTGCGGATGGGACTCGGGGCTGGTCGCGATGCCCGCGGTCACGGCGGCGAGGTTCAGGGCGTGGCTGCCGAAGGGCGCGAAGGCGACCGACGCGACGCCCGAGGCTCCGAGCAGCAGGCGGTCCCGGACGGCGTAGCCGGCCGTGTCCATCATGGCCAGTCCGGGGGCGTTCTGCCCGGCCGCGGTCACGATCAGCAGCGGGATGCTGATCCCGGCGATCGCCTCCCACGAGAACGTGGGCGCGGTCAGCACCGGCTGCGTGAGGGTCAGGTCCAGGGCCACGGGCTCGATCCGCCCCCGGAGGAGAGCCGTCAGCACGCCCAGGCCCAGTGCGGCGAAGACGGCGTAGCGGGGGAGGAAGCGCCGGCCCAGGAGGTAGCCGAGGACGAGGGCGCCCGCCACCCACGGGTTCTCGACGACGGCCGCGGCCACCTTGATGGAGAAGGGGAACAGCACACCGGCCAGGACGGCGGCGGTGATGGGCTTGGGCACCGCGGCCAGGATCCGGCCGATCAGACCGGTCACGCCCAGGAGCAGGCCCAGTACGCCGGTGACGACATAGGCGCCCACCGCGTCGGAGAAGGAGTAGTTGCCGAGGGAGGTGATGAGCAGCGCCGCCCCTGGGATGGACCACGCCACCATGACGGGCTGGCGGGTCCACAGGCTCATGAGGACGCACGTGATGCCGGAGCCGACCGAGACGGCCCACAGCCAGGAGGAGGTGAGCTCCGGCCCGAGCCCGCCCGCCCGGGCGGCTTCGAGGACCACGAGCACGGGCCCCGAGTAGGAGACGACCACGGCCACGAATCCCGCGAGGGTCGCCGATGCCGACCAGTCCCGCACGAGGCCGCGGCCCGGCTGCCCGGTCTGCCGGGTGGTGCTCGGCACGTGGCGGCTCATGGGGTGCTCCTGGAGGGCAGAGTGGGACGACAGGGCCGGATGACAGGGCCGGACGGCAGGAGCCGGCGGGAGAACGGGCTGCCGGAACCGGATGACCGCACCGGGGACGGAACAGCGGACCGTGCCAGCCTAGGACGCCGCCCTCCCTGGGATAAATATCAGTCCTGCATGATTCCCCGCGTCCGGCGTATGAGTCGGCCGGTGGGGCTCAGGAGTCGACGGTGTCCGGCGCCGTCGGAGAGCGCCACTGCCGTCGGTCGGGGGCGATGACGGAGGCCTCGTCCCGGGTCTGCGCGGGGAAGGAGCCCACACCCCAGTGGAAGCGGTACGGGTCGGCGCAGCCCCAGCCGAAGCGCAGGCCCTCGACGAGCTTCTGCGCCGCCTCCGGGAAGCCCAGCGGGGCGGTGGTCCACGGCTGGTCCCAGCCCGTGGGCTCGTTCCACTCGTCCTCGTGGAAGAAGGTGGCGTCCACGGGCCAGGCCGCGTGCGTGAGCTGCCCGCCCGAGAGCACGGCGCACTCCACGCCGTGCGGGCCGACCCCGGCCCACGCGACGGGCGCCTCCGACCGGTCGTCGTCGCGCTCGTACTCGACGACGAGGAAGTCGTTCCAGGGCAGCCGCGCGAGCACCGTGGCGATCAGCCGGCGGAGGTCCTCCCACACGTCCTCGCCGGCCACCGGGGTGACCGCGTCCGGCAGGACCACGCCGATGCCGGCGCGGCCCAGCATCTCCTGGGCCTCCGGCGTGGCCAGGTCGGACCAGGTCCTCGTGTCGGCGAAGCCGTCCCCCAAGGACTCCCCGACCGGCTGGCGGGCGGAGGCGAAGCGCATGGCCTCCTCCCAGGAGCCGAAGAACCGGCGGACGCCGTCGAAGTAGGGCCGGGGGGTGCTGCCCGCCTCCTGCTCGACGACCCACCGGCCGTAGCGGGCCGTGGTCGGGTGGTGGCCGGTGCTGCGGCAGTGGGAGAGGAACGCCGTCACGGCGGTCGCGTACTCCTCCTCCGTGAAGACGTGCTCGAGGGCGGGCTCCGCGCCGGCCCGCAGTCCGATCCGTTCGAGCGCCACGTCCCACCGCCCTCCGCCCAGGCGCTGGGAGACGATGCGCTCGGGCGCGGGCCAGTGGTGGGCGAGCGCGCACAGGAAGTCGGACTCCGTGCACAGTCCCAGCCGCGCGATCTCGTAGCTGTGCGCGCTGAGGGGGTGGCAGGAGGACTTCTGGGCGCAGTGCTGCTGGGCCGCCCCGATCAGGCCCAGGGCCCGGCGGGTGAGCGAACCGTCGGCGTCGGACGCCGCGAGCAGCCCGGTCACGTCCCGGACCAGCTGCGCGCTGAGGTTCAGCGCCGCGTAGTCGGGGGCCGGGGCCAGGCCGAGGTGCTGGGCCATGACGAGCCACACGCCGGCGCCGACCGCGCCGTCGTTGACGTCCGGGGCGGAGGCGTCCTGCGGGAATCGCTGCCCCAGGTGCGCGATGGCCGCGTCCAGCAGGACGGGGGACTCCGCCGGGAACAGCAGCTGGAAGCGCATCCGCACCTGGCCGCGGGTCATCCCGCGGTCGGCCATCGCGTGGATCAGCGAGCCATAGCGCTGCACGAACGCTGCGAGACCCGCCACGGCATGAGGCATGGAGGGTCCTCCGGTCGGATGGTCGGAACGGCTCGGGGAAGGTGCCCGGGCCGAGGGGGCCGCGCCGTCGTACGACACCACGCCGCCGCACGACACCACGCACTTCCGATGCTAGTCCCTGCTCGCCGGTCCCTGCACGTGCGGTGGAATGTGACCCTCTGATGACGGGTCCCGGACCAGCTGGTGCACGAAGCCGCAGGTCAGGGCGTGAGCAGGCCCCGGATGTCCTCCGCGGTGAGGGCGCTGGAGAACATCCTGTCGTCGTCCAGCACGGCGGTGAACAGCTTGGCCTTGCGCTCCTTGAGCGCCATGACCTTCTCCTCGATCGTGTCCCGCGCCACGAGTCGGTAGACCATGACCTTCTTCTGCTGGCCGATGCGGTGGGTCCGGTCCACGGCCTGCTCCTCGGTGGCCGGGTTCCACCACGGGTCCAGGAGGAAGCAGTAGTCCGCCTGGGTGAGGTTGAGCCCGAATCCGCCGGCCTTGAGGCTCACCAGGAACACGGGGACCTCACCGGACGTGAACCGCTCGAGCACCCGGGCCCGGTCCGTCGTCGAGCCGTCGAGGTAGGCGTAGGGGATCCGCAGCTCGTCCAGGCGGGCCGCCGCCTTCTTGAGGAAGCTCGTGAACTGGCTGAACACCAGCGGCCGGTGGCCCTCCGCCACGATCTCGGGCAGGTGCTCGAAGAGCAGGTCGAGCTTGCTCGAGGAGACGTCCGCCGTGGGGTCCACGAGGGACGCGTCGAGGCTGAGCAGGCGCAGGGTCGTCAGGGACTGGAAGATCGTGAACCGGTTGCGGTCGAGGTCGCGCAGCAGGCCCAGGACCTTCTGCCGCTCGCGCTGCAGGCGCGTGTCGTAGATGCGGCGGTGCGCGGGGGAGAGCTCCACCTCGATGGTCTGCTCGAGCTTGGGGGGCAGCTCGAGGTCCACGGACTCCTTGGTGCGGCGGAGCATGAGGGGCTTGACGCGGCGGCGCAGCCGGGCGAGCGCGGCGGCGTCCTCCCCGCGCTCGATGGGGCGCTGGTAGGTCTCCGTGAACTTCCGCCGGGACGGGAAGAGTCCGGGCGCGGTCAGCGACAGCAGCGCCCACAGCTCCACGAGGCTGTTCTCGAGGGGGGTGCCCGTGATCGCCAGCTTGAACGGGGCGTCGAGGTCCTTCGCGGCCCGGTGCGCCTTGGTCCGGGGGTTCTTCACGAACTGCGCCTCGTCGAGGAGCACCCCCGCCCAGGGCAGCGCCCGGTAGGCGGGCTCGTCCAGGCGCAGCAGGGTGTACGAGGTCACCACCACGCGGGCGCCCGCGGCGGAGTCCGCGAGGTCGGTGCCGGCTTTGGCCTGGGTGTCGGTCACGCCCACGACCGGCAGGGACGGGGCGAAGCGCCGGATCTCCGCCGTCCAGTTGGGCACCACGGAGGTCGGGGCGACCACCAGGAACGGAGGGAGGTCCGGGTCACGCTCGACGGCGCGGCAGATCAGGGCGATCGCCTGCACGGTCTTGCCCAGACCCATGTCGTCGGCGAGGATCCCGCCCAGGCCGTGGTCCCACAGCACGCTCAGCCACGAGTAGCCGTCGCGCTGGTACGGGCGCAGCTCGGCGTGCAGGGTCGCGGGGACGGGCGGCGCCTCGACGGACTCGAGCTCGAGCAGGGAGCGCACCCCCTCCCGCCAGGCCTCGGCCTGGTCCGTGTCCGTCGCGACGTCCTCGAAGTCCTGCCACAGCCCGGCCTGGTGCCGGTGGATCCGCAGCGGCCCCTCGGGGGTCTCCTGCAGCGAGCGGGCCTCGGCGATGAGCTCCCGCAGCCGGTCGAACTCGGGGCGGTCCAGGGAGAACCACGACCCGTCCGGGGCCAGCATCACGTCCTGGCCGAGGTCGAGGGCGCGGAAGACGTCGGCGAAGGAGATGTAGAACTCGCCCACCTTGACCGTCACCCCCAGGTCGAACCAGTCGCGGCGCTCCGTGGCGGCGGTGCTGACGGTGATGGTGGGCGGGTCGGCGATCTGCTGGTAGGCCCGGCGCCCGCCGGTGTGCTCGATCCGCAGGTCCGGCACCTTCTCGAGGGCGGGCAGCCACTCGCGCACGAGCACCAGGGCGTCCTGCGCCACGTAGCTTGAGCGGCGGAAGTCCACGCCCGGCGCCCGGTGCCGGACCGCGGCGGTGACCGCGGTCTCCCAGGACGACTCGCGGTGCACGGGCTCGTCGGCGAGCGGGTCCTCGGGGCGGAAGGGCAGCAGGATCCGGTCGTGGCCCTTCTGGTACTCCCACTCCCAGCGGGCGCGGATCGTCAGCTCCTGGTGCTCCAGGGTGAGCACCAGCTCGGGGTCGGCGACCTGCGGCAGCTCGATGGACCCGTCCCCGGTGTCCACGTCCATGCTGCGGTGCAGCCGCGGGAAGTAGCGGTCGAAGAACTCCTCGACCTCGTCCTCGGGGATCCGCAGCCCGCCCGCGGTGTCCAGGAACCGCCGCTGCTCGCGGGTGAGCCGGGTGGCCAGGGGCACGAGGCGCAGCGGGAAGGCGTTGAGGTCCTCGGTGTCGGCGACGTCCTGCGGGTCGCCGTCCGGGGCGAACAACCCGTGCCCGGGGTCGCCGATGATCCGGGCGGTGCCGAGGGCGATCCGGCGGCCGCCGCTGTCCACCGTGGGCCGCAGCTCGAGGTCCTTCCCGGGCCCGCGCAGCACGTCCACGTGGAAGCGCCCCGGCTCCTCGACCGTCACGGGCAGCCCGTGCTCCCGGCCGACCAGGGTGATCCCGGCGGTCTCCGCCCGGGCGAGGATGCCCCAGAGCAGGGGGGAGGCGTAGGAGTCGAGCCGGATCCAGTGCCGGTCGTGCACCGCGTACGGGGAGCGGGTGGCGCTCAGTGCCCGGAGCTCGTCGAACCAGTCGACCTGCGCGGGGCTCAGCGACCACCGGCCCGCGTCGGCGGTGACGCTCTCCCAGTCCAGCCCGCCCTTGATCCACCCGCCCCGCCGGCCCCGGCGCACCGGGCGGACGTAGAGGTGCCACGGCGAGCCCGCGCGGCCCGTGCCGTGCACGTACCGGTACGGCTCCCGGCGCAGGTCGAACTCCAGGGCCACCCCCTCGGGCTCCTCGGCGGGCGGTTCCGCGGGGCCCGGACCGCCCAGGATCTCGGTCAGGGCGTCCTTCCAGTCGGGCGCTCCGCCCCGTCGCACGGACGCGGGGCCCACCGCGGCCCCGGGGCCCACCGTGGACGCGGGGCCCACTGTGGACGCGGGGCCCACCGTGGACGCGGAACCCTCCGGGAGCGCGGTGCCGCCGGCCGGCGCCGCGGTCCCGCCCTGCTGGTGGGCCCGGACCGCGGTCTCGAAGTTGTGGCGCAGCACCGTGGCGACGGCGTGCTTGCAGAACCCCCCGGCCGGGCAGCTGCACCACGCGGGCCCCGGCGCGCCGCCGGCCCCGACGTGCACGGAGACGGAGTACACCGCCCCGGAGCCCTCGACCTCGGCGGAGAGGCTGCCGGCGCCCTCCGCGCGCGGGGACCACCGCACGGCGCGCACGCGTCCGGTGCGGAAGTACTCCTGGCCGCGGCGGAAGACGGCGGGCCCGGAGGCGGCGACGAGCCGCCGGGAGTCCACGAGGGGACCAGGAGGGGAGTGCATCGTCCCACCGTATCGGGCCGGGGCGACGGGCGCCGCGCGTTCGGAGCGCTCCCGCGGGCTCTCTATAATCGAGGCGACCCCTCGAACGACGACAGCGGCCCCACGTGCGGCCGCGGACGGAGGACTCGTGCCCGACACTGCTGGGCTCCGCCTCGGAGACCATGCCATTGCCGACAGCGCCGAGGAGCTCGCCTACCTCCGCTGGAACGACGCCGTCTGCGCGGCGTTCTTCGGTCCGGAGCGGGCGGGGGAGCTGATCTACCTCGACCTCGACGACAAGACGCTCGCCGCGATCGGTGAGGAGCGCGGACTCGACGGGCCCTCGACCCTGCGGGCGCTCGCCGACTCGGTGACCCCGCTGCTCGTGACCGGCGACGGGCGGCGCTCGGTGTTCGACGTGTTCAACCGGCTCAACGGCCTGTGGTACCGCGCCACCCGCCGCAGCCTGGACTCCATCGCGGAGATCCCGCCGCCGCCCGTCGTCGCCCTGCTCGCACTGTTCGCCCTCGCCGGGCGGCACATGTCCACCCTGGCCGCGCGGACGGGCAACAAGTCCGTGTCCGCGTTCTTCCTGCCCCTGACCGTGCTCCTGCAGGCCGGGCCGGAGAACGCCAAGGCCCTCGAGTCCTCCTTCAAGAAGGACACCGAGGCGTACTGGGACGCGCTGCGCTACTGGCTGGAGCTGCGCAACGGCGAGATCGGCCTGCCCACGGCGTACGCGGTGAACCAGCGGCCGGTCGGGCTCGCGCTGTCGCAGACGATGTTCGGCGAGGCCGAGCGCCGCCAGCTGCACCGCATGTTCGAGGACCTGGGGATGACCACCGCCCAGGGCCTTTCCGCCGCCGAGCTCGGGGTCTACCTCGACTTCTGGCTCGACATGGCCGAGACCAAGGCGTCCAAGGCCATGAAGCAGGTCTGGGCGAACCCCCTCACCCGCGAGCCCGGTCTGGAGATCGCCCTGGCGGAGCTCGCCGTCTGGGAGCAGTCCCGCGAGCAGGCCCGCGCCGAGGTCCGGGCGAACGGCCGGGGGCCGGGCCGCAGCGCCGTCAAGTCGTGCTCGCTGTCCCTCACGGACAGCACCGACTACGTGGGCAACCCCGTGTTCGAGCTCGGCTTCGTGGTGCCCAAGCGCTTCCTCTCCGGCCGGGAGGTGGAGCTCGAGACCACGGCGGGGCCCCGCACCGTGTTCCTGTCCTTCATCGGGGACGCTTTCCTGGGGGTCTCCGCCTACACCGCGCGGATGGACCCGGGATCGCTGCTGGGCGGGACCCTGCGGCTCAGCGCCGGGGACGTGCGCTTCGAGCGCAGCCCGCGCCCCGTCGTCATCTTCGCGAAGGACGGCTTCTCGGACACCTTCATCTCCGTGGACCACATCCCCGCGGCCTGGCCGTGCCGGATCATGGTCCGGGACGAGCCCGAGTGGATCGCCCAGATCAAGCGGATCCTCGACGACTCCGCGTCCCCGGACTACCGCTTCGTCGAGGCCGGCTCCCACGGCCTCGCCGAGGGCTGGGTGATGTTCGACGACGTGCAGGTGCTGCGCGCGGGCAACCCGGAGCTCACCGCCAACGACAACTTCTCCGGCCTGGTGCCCCGCCTGGTGCCCGCCGTGACCCTCTCGGGCGGTCTGCGGATCCCCGGCGACGTGGTGCGCTGGTCCGCGCTGCGCCCCCCGCAGGTGACGATCACCTCGGACACGGACGCGCCCCTGACCGTGGAGTGTGAGTGGCGCAACCCGCACTCCTTCAAGCTCGAGAAGGCCAAGCTCGTGGAGGGGCGCGTCCCGCCGTTCCAGATCTCGCTGCACGGCACGCCGATGGCGCGGGCGGACCGGACCCTCAAGCCCAACGACTACACCCTGGTCCTCAAGGCCGGCCGCACGGTCCGGCAGCGCCGCGAGTTCAAGCTCCGGGACTCGTCCTTCCACCTGACCCAGCGCTCCCTCGGCTACGAGGGCGAGATGGTGCACCTCGAGGAGGAGCCCCTGTGGCCCGTCACGGCGGGCATCGTGGCGGAGTTGCCCGAGCGCTACGTGCAGGGCGCGTTCGACAACCTGCCCGCGCGGGAGGCGGCCGGGGACCACGAGGTCCCCGGCGCCCCCGGCTGGCACTCCTCCGAGGGGCAGCTGCTGCTCGAGCGCACCAACGCGCTGCCCGAGCCGGAGGGGCGCTCCTGCCTGGCCACCGGCCGGCACCGCATCGTGCTGCCGGCCATGGAGCCCAAGGCGAAGGCGCCGTGGATCTTCGGGCAGTGCGCCCAGTGCGGGCTGCAGAAGCGCTATCCGGGCCGGCTCACCAAGCCGTCCGCGCTCACCTCCACCGGGTCCGTGGAGGCGCTGCGCTTCATCGGCCCGGACGAGGGGGAGTACCCGACGTCCTGGGCGCCGTTCCGGGACGCCCTGACCTTCTTGGGCGGCGGCAAGCGCTCGAGCCTGTCCATCGTGGCACGTCAGCTGGAGGACTCCGAGCGGTTCGAGGAGTGGTTCGTGGGCCACCTGCAGGCCCTCGGCTTCCTCGAGGTGGTCCGCGACGAGCACTGGACCGTGCGGCGCTGGCAGGTCTGCGGGCCCTCCCTCACCCAGCTCGTGGACGGCTCCGTGCTGCTCACGGGCGGCTGGACGCCGGAGAAGGAGGCCGTGGTCGCGGAGGCGGCCGCGGCGCAGGAGGCGTCCGTGGTGGTGCTCTCCCCGGAGGACCACGGGACCACCCTGCTGCAGGACGTGGACCTCGGGACGCTGCAGGAGGCGCTGCCGGTGGGACTGTGCGACGTCGTCTTCGACGCCGGGCCCGCGATGCTGGAGACCCTGCCGCCGCTGTCGGAGGTCGAGCAGCAGTTGCGGCGCGCGGAGATGCAGTACAACGGCGTCGCCGAGCGCTTCGTGCCCGAGGACGCCACCTGGGAGCCCACCGAGGACCGCGACCGGCCCGGGCTGTACCGGATCAACCACCACCACCGGACGCGGTACGCGTTCCGCACCCCGGCCGACGTCGAGTCCGGCCACGCGCGGTTCGTGGCCTCGGGGATCGGCAAGCACTTCGCGGCCCGGCAGGCCGGGGTGCCGATCGTCTCCTACGACCCCGAGCTGGAGCTGCTGTCCGTGCCCATCGGGGCGGAGCTGGCCGGTCTCTACGCCCGCGCCGCCGTGCTGTGCTCGGGCCTGCTGCCCGCCAAGGTGGACGAGGACTTCTCGCTCAACTACGGGGACGTCTCCCCGGAGTTCGCCCAGGCGCTGGTCGACAAGCTGATGAGCTGAGCGTCCGCCG
>NZ_BAAGPL010000016.1:64666-79178 GCF_054784195.1 Kocuria himachalensis | reverse complement strand
GGGCAGCCGCGGCGAAGGCGCTCAGGCGTCCGCGGCGATCAGCTCCGCTGCGCGCTCGCCGATCATGTAGACGGTGATGTTGGGGTTCACCGTGGTCAGCTCCGGCATCACCGAGGCGTCGGCCACGCGCAGCCCGCGCACGCCCTTGACCCGCAGCTGCGGGTCGAGGGGGGACATCGCGTCGTCGGCCGGTCCCATCCGGCAGGACCCGGCCGGGTGGTAGACGGTGTTGTGGGTGCGCCGGACGTAGTCGGCGATCTCCTCGTCGGTCTGCACGTCCGGGCCCGGGAACAGCTCCGCCCCGGCCCACTCGGCCAGCGCCGGCTGCGCCACGATCTCGCGGGCCCTGCGGATCCCGGCGGTCATGATGCGCAGGTCGTAGCCCTCGGGGTCGGTGAAGTAGCGGGGGTCGACCCGGGGCTTGTCCCGGAAGTCCCGCGAGCGCAGCCGCACGGTGCCGCGGGAGCGCGCGTGGGTGACGTTCGGGGTGAGGCAGAAGGCGTTGTCCGAGGTGGGGTAGCCCTGCCGGTAGGTGTGCATGTCGAAGTTGACCGAGCCGTAGTGCATCATCAGGTCCGGCCGGTCGGTGTCCGGGTCGACCTGGGTGAAGATGCCGGCCTCCCACCACTGGGTGGACTCGGTGACCATGGGCTTCTTCGCCTCCCACTGGATCACGCCCTCGGGGTGGTCCTGCAGGTGCGCGCCGACGCCGGGGGCGTCCACGAGCACGTCGACGCCGACCTCGCGCAGGTGCTCGGCGGGTCCGATCCCGGAGAGCATCAGCAGCTTCGGGGTGTCGATCGCCCCGGCGGAGACGACCACCTCGCGGCGGGCGCGCACGGTGCGGGGGGTGCCGAAGGCGTTGTCCACGACCTCCACGCCGGTGGCCCGGCCGTCCTCGACCACCACGCGCGTGGCCTGGGTGGAGTGCAGGACGGTGAGGTTGCCCCGATCGGCGGCCGGGTGCAGGTAGGACACCGAGGACGAGGCCCGGGTGCCGTCGGCCCGGCGGT
Source organism: Kocuria himachalensis (assembly GCF_054784195.1). Lineage (NCBI taxonomy): Bacteria > Bacillati > Actinomycetota > Actinomycetes > Micrococcales > Micrococcaceae > Kocuria > Kocuria himachalensis. The sequence goes on along the minus strand of NZ_BAAGPL010000016.1, from coordinate 78,165 downwards.
TGATCTGGAAGAAGTTGGCGCCGTTGACCACGGTCTTGCCGGTGTTGAACTGCGTGCGGGGGATCCCGGCCTCCTCGCAGGCGCCGAGCAGGGCCACGCCGCACGGGTCGTCGTCCGGCACCTGCATCAGGTGCACGGGCCCGTCGTGGCCGTGGTGGGCGCCCTCGTCGTCGTTGGTCTCGAGCTTCTGGTAGAGCCGGAAGGCGGTCTCGGCGTTCCAGCCCTCGGCGCCGTGCTTCTCCTCCCACTCGTCGATGTCCTCGGCGGGGGCCCAGAACGCGATGCACGAGTTGTGGGACGAGCAGCCGCCCAGCACCTTGGCGCGGGCCATGCGCATGAACGAGTTGCCGTTCTCCTGCTCCTCGAGCGGGTAGTCCCAGTCGTAGCCGGACTCCAGCAGCTCCATCCACCGGCTGAGGGCGAGCACCTCGTCGATGCCCCGGTCGTGCGGTCCGGCCTCGATCAGCCCGACCGTCACGGCCGGGTCCTCCGACAGGCGTGCGGCGACGACGGCGCCGGCCGAGCCGCCGCCGACCACGAGATAGTCGAACTCCTGAGGGGCGCCGGGGGCGCGGGTGGTGCTGGGGACGGTCATGGTCTCTCCTTGCAGAAATCGGGAACGGGGGTCCGTGGGCCCACGCCGTCGTCGTCCCCCGACGGATCCGGGAACGACGACGGCGCCGGTGGGCGCGGCTCAGTGCTGGGCGAACCAGCCGGTCACGGCGGGAGCGGTGTTCTGGTAGACGTGCTTGAGCTCCTGGTACTCGCCCAGGCCGGTCGGGCCGAGCTCGCGGCCGACACCGGACTGCTTCATCCCGCCCCACTCGGCCTGCGGCAGGTAGGGGTGGTAGTCGTTGATCCAGACGGTGCCGTGGCGCAGGCGGGCGGCCACGCGCTGGGCCTTCCCGGCGTCGGAGGTCCACACGGCTCCGGCGAGTCCGTAGATCGTGTCGTTGCCGATCTCGACGGCCTCGTCCTCGGCGCGGAACGTCTCCACGGTGACGGTGGGACCGAAGGCCTCGTCGTGCACGCAGTCCATCTCCCGGGTGCACCGGTCGATGACGGTGGGCGGGTAGAAGAAGCCCTGCTCGAGGTCCAGCGTCCCGTCGGCGGAGCGGCCGGTCGAGGGCGCGCCACCGGTGCGGATCCGGGCGCCCTGCTCGCGCGCCCGCTGCACGTAGGCGTGCACCTTCTCCCGCTGCGCGGCCGAGATGAGCGCCCCGGTCTCGGCGTGCTCGTCGAACGGGCCGCCGAGGCGGATCTGCTCGGCGCGGCGGACGAGCTCGTCGACGAAGCGCTCGGCGATCGGCTCCTCGACCACCAAGCGGGCCCCGGCCGAGCAGACCTGTCCGGAGTGCACGAACGCGGCGTTGAGGGCGTTGTCCACGGCGGCGTCGAAGTCGGCGTCGGCGAAGACCACGTTGGGGTTCTTCCCGCCCAGCTCGAGGGCGATCTTCTTCACGGTGGGTGCGGCGGCGGCGGCGATGCGCCGGCCGGTGAGCACCCCGCCGGTGAAGGAGACGAGGTCCACGTCCGGGGAGGAGGACAGCGGTGCGCCCGCCTCGGCGCCGGCGCCGAGCACGAGGTTGGCCACGCCCTCGGGCAGGCCGACCTCCTGCAGCACCTCCATCATGAGGACCGCCGTGTGCGGGGTGAGCTCGGCGGGCTTGAGCACGAAGGTGCAGCCGGCGGCGATCGCCGGCGCGATCTTCCAGGCGGCCTGCAGCAGCGGGTAGTTCCAGGGCGTGATCATCCCGCACACGCCCACGGGCTCGGTGACGACCTTCGAGACCACGGCGGGGTCCCCGGCGTCGACGACGCGCCCGGCCTGCTCCGCGGCGGTCTTGCCGAAGTACGCGAAGCACGCGGCGATGTCGTCCATGTCGATCTCGGACTCGACCAGTCGCTTGCCGGTGTCCAGGGACTCGGCGCGGGCGAACTCGTCCTTGCGCTCGCGCAGCCGGGCGGCCACCCGCAGCAGCAGGTCCCCGCGCTGCGGGCCGGGCACGGAGGACCAGCGGCCGTCGTCGAAGGCGCGGCGGGCCGCGGCGATCGCCCGTTCGGTGTCCTCCGCGGTGGCCTCGGCGACGGTGCCGACCTCGGTGCCGTCGGCGGGACAGACGATGGTGCGGGTGCCGCCCCGGGCGGCGGCCTGCCACTGTCCGTCGATGAACAGGGTGTCGGTCACGGGTGTGCCTCCTTCGCCGCGGGGATCTGCCCCGTCGGCACGTCGTGGATGTCGGTGGACCAGTCGGGATGGCCCTGCTCGCCGTCCTGGATGACGGACGGGCCGGCGTGGATGCTCAGGAAGGCCAGGTGCGCCTCCCAGCTGTCGAGGACGTCGTTGATGACCTGTTCGTGGCTCCAGTCCATGACGTCGGTGCCCTGGGAGCCGGTCTCGTTGAAGACCTCGAGGCGGTAGTAGAGGTCCGAGTCGGGGTTGGTGCGGAACCCGCCGAAGGCCGGCACCGGCGTGGCCACCGGATAGACCTGGTAGCAGAAGTCCCGGTCCTCACCCATCCGCACGGTCAGCGTGTGCTCGGACAGGTCCTGGTAGCCGACCACCGAGCTGGTGAGCCCGGCGTCGCGTCCATGGGCCCGGAACTCCTCGACGACCTCCGCGAGGGCGGGAACGAGCACCTCGTCCTCGTAGCGGCGCACGGCCTTCGGGCCCGGGAACGAGCCGGTCCGGGAGAGCCGCCGGCGCCAGTGGCCGTCCGGGCCGGGGATGCGGGAGGCGGCCGCGGAGCGGCGGGTGGAGCTGCGCCCCTCACGCTGGGAGCGCTCGGCGCGCAGGGCCTTCCAGAAGCCGATCATGATCAGGTACATCACGACCGAGAAGGGCAGGCCGATGATCAGCGTGGCCGCCTGCAGGGTCGGGACCCCGCCCACCAGCAGCATCGCCAGGGTCAGCAGCCCGGTGGCGGCGGCCCAGAAGACGCGCAGCCACTTGGGCCCGTCCTGGGTGGGGTCCTGGATCGTCGAGGTGAACGTCGACATCACCAGGGCGCCCGAGTCGGCGCTGGTGACGTAGAACAGCAGCCCGGTGAGCGAGGCGAGCGCGATGAGCACCGGCGCGCCCGGGTACTGCTCGATCAGCGAGTAGAACGCCCGCTCGGGAGTGTTCATCGCGGCCTGGCCGAAGGCGTCGTCGCCGCCCGTGACGATCGCCAGGGCGCTGTTGCCGAAGACCGAGATGAGGATGAGGATGAACAGGAAGGGCACGGTCAGGGTCGCGATCACGAACTCGCGCAGGGTGCGGCCGCGCGAGATGCGGGCCAGGAACAGCCCGACGAACGGCGCCCAGGCGATCCACCAGGCCCAGAAGAACAGGGTCCACCCCGCCATCCACTCCGCCGCCCCGGTGTAGGCGAAGGTGTCCAGGGTCATCCCGGGCAGCGCGGCCACGTAGTCGCCGAGGTTCTGCACCGTGGCGTCGAGCAGGAACGAGGTCCGGCCGGCGATGAGCACCCAGAGGACCAGCGCCACGGCCATGAGGACGTTGAGCTCGGAGAGCCGGCGGATGCCCTTGTCCACGCCCGAGACGCACGAGGCGGTGGCCATCACCACGGCCACGACGATCAGCCCGATCTGCGCCGCGGTGCCCTCCTCGATCCCGAACAGCAGGTACAGGCCGTAGTTGAGCTGCACCACGCCGATGCCCAGGGAGGTGGCCACGCCGAAGATCGTGCCCAGCAGCGCTGCGATGTCCACGGCGTCCCCCATGCGTCCCTGCACCCGCTTGCCGATCAGCGGGTAGAGGGCCGAGCGGATGCTCAGGGGCATGTTCCACCGGTAGGCGAAGTAGCCGAAGGCCATGCCCATCAGGGCGTACATGGCCCAGCCGGTGACGCCGTAGTGGAACAGCGTCCACACCACGGCCATGCGGGTGGCCTCGGCCGTCCCGCCGTCCCCGGCGGGCGGGCCGTAGTACTGGGTGACCGGCTCGGCCACGGAGAAGAACAGCAGGTCGATGCCGATGCCGGCCGCGAAGAGCATCGCGGTCCAGGTGAACAGGTTGTACTGCGGCTTCGAGTGGTCGGGCCCCATCTTGATGTTCCCCTCGCGGGAGAACGCCACGACCAGGACGAAGACCGTCACCACGGTGGCGGTCAGGACGTAGAACCAGCCCATGTTGGTCGCGATCCAGCCGACCACGGCGCTGATCACCGTGGAGGCCTGGTCGGGCGCGAGGATCGCCCACAGGGAGAACAGGATGATGGTGACGCCCGAGCCGGCGAACACCGTCCGGTTCACGGTCGGCCGGGGGCGCTGGGCACCGGGGGGGCCCTCGCTCTTGGACGTGCTGTCGTGCACGGCAGTGGTCATGGGACGGGTCCTCCTGTGGAGAGTGGTCCAGGGCGGGTGCACCCGGTGACCGGACCTGCGCGGACCGGGCGGGGCGGGACGTCGTCGTCCTGTGGCGGGCCCGTGCCGTGCTGGACAGCACATCCGCCGTGCGCAACATCGTGACACCTTCCTTCCGGTTGGTAAAGTGTTTTTTGTGAGCACCTCCTCCCGCGACCGCATCCTGGACGGCGCCCTCGAGCTGATCCGGAGCGGCGGCACCGTCTCCCTGGAATCGGCCGCCCGGCAGGTGGGCCTAACCAAGCCGGGAGTGATGTACCACTTCCCCACCAAGGAGGCGCTGATGCTCGCCCTGGTGGACCGGGTGATGGACGGCTGGGACGCGCAGATGGCCCGCCGCCTCACCGCCCCACCGGAGCAGGTGCCGGCCGACGAGCGGTTGCGCGCCTACCTGGACTGGTGCCTCTCGGGTGAGGTCGACGAGACGGACCTGGTGATGCTCACGGACCAGCGCCTGCGCGCGACGCTCAAGGAGCGCTGGGTCGCACGGGTGGCACCGTGGGTGACTCTGCCCGAACACCTGTCCGCCGAGCGCCGGAGCCGGCTGCTGGCCGTGCGGCTGATCGCCGACGGCGTGTGGTTCGCCGACGCCGCCGGCGTCTTCGCCCCCGACCCCGCGGAGCGGGCGCAGGTACGGGCGGTGGCCGACGCCCTGCTGGAGGACTGAGCCGTGGCCCGATGGCTGCTGCTGATCGCCGCGGTGCTCAGCGAGGTGGCGGCCACGCTGTCGCTGAAGGCGGCGCTGGACGAGCCCGCCTGGTTCGCCCTCGTCGTCACCGGTTACCTCGCCGCGTTCGCCCTCCTGGCGGTCGTGCTGGGCCGTGGCACGCCCGTGGGGGTCGCCTACGGCGTGTGGGCCGCCCTAGGGGTGGTGCTCACCGCTCTCGGTGCGGCCGTGGTCTTCGGCGAGCGGCTGAGCCCGGCCGTGCTGGCCGGGATCGGACTGGTCGTGGCCGGCGTGCTCTGCGTGGAGATCGGCTCCCACGGCCCTGCCCGGCGGAAGGAGGGGGCGGGCTGATGGCCTGGCTCTTCCTCACCGTCGCGATCCTCACCGAGGTCGCCGGGACCCTGTCCCTGCGGATGGCCGCCCGGGGCCGGCCCCGCTGGTACGCCGCCGTGGTCGCCGGCTACCTGGTGGCGTTCACGTGCCTGGGTCTCGCCCTGGCCGAAGGCATGGCGCTCGGGGTCGCCTACGGGATCTGGTCGGCCACCGGGGTGGCGCTGACGGCGCTCGCCGGCCGGCTGCTGTTCCGGGAGCCGTTCACCTGGGTGACGGCGGCCGGAGTGGCCCTCATCGCCGGCGGGGTGCTCCTGATCGAGCTGGGCGCCCCGCCGGCCTGAGCGGCTCCTGGCGGAGGTCCCGGCACCGCCCGGGTGGCGGGGCGCCGGATCTCGTGTAAAGTGGTTCGCAGTTGTTGAGGTTCGTTTTTGTCTTTCAAGCAGTTCGGCCCACTCGGGTGCAGCAGTTTTTCTGAGAAGACGTTTTCCATGCATCACAACTGTTTTGTTTCTCGAAGGTCGGGAAACGTTCATCTCATGAAGGATCAGGTCTCCCATGACTACCGGTATCGTCAAGTGGTTCAACGCTGACAAGGGCTTCGGCTTCATCACCCCCGAGGACGGCTCCAAGGACGTCTTCGCCCACTTCTCCGCGATCAACTCGAACGGCTTCCGCTCGCTGAACGAGAACGACCGCGTCGAGTTCGAGACCCAGGACGGCCCCAAGGGCCCCCAGGCCGCGAACATCAACGTCATCTCCTAAGGATCGCCGCGGGCCTCGGCCCGCTGATCCTCCAGAACCGTCGTCGGGCTCCGCCCGGCGGCGGTTCTGTCGTCGTACCCCCCCCGGTCACCCGGCACCTGGGGGCAGGACACTCCGCACCGTGGGACGTGCTCGCGCGGTTCCGCCCCCGCACGGCGGAGGGCGCAGCCCGACGGGCTGCGGCCTCCGCCGTGTCCTCTCCGCCGGTTAGGCCGACATCGGGAGGGATGAGGGGTGGAGCTTGAAGAACGGGTGCCGTCCGGTCGCCGCGAGGGTTCCGGGAACGAGGAGCTGACGGTACTTGGCGCACCATTGCGCGGTTCCCTCCGTGTGCTCCGCCGCGGCGGCGAGGTCGTCGGCCTCAGGGCTCAAGTACTCCTGCACGTCCCCGTCGGTCGACGTGAGCCGGACGAGGTGCAGATCGGGGAGGGCGGTGACGGTCACGTCGATCCACTCCTCGCGCTGGTCGGTGGTGATGGCTGTTCTTTCTTCGGACATGGTCATGTTTTCTCCTGACGTTCTTGCAGGCATCCGATGGCGTTGCCCGCCGCTTCGTCATCCGATCCACCCGGGAACATCGGGTTGGCGCGCAACGGGTCGGAGCCCCTCCATGGACCCGTCGGGGATCGTCGATCTCCGGTCGAGCACGTGGACGCCGCATCTCGAGAAGCAGGTTCAGGCTACCCCGCGGCTCCGACACCACGACAGGCGGGTCGTGAGTTGTGTCACCGGAACGTAATGCTCGGGGCCGTCGCCGGCGCCGTCCCCGGTTGCTCGAAGCCCATTCCAGCGCATCGATGTGTCGTCGAGGTGTCGGAGCGGTGACACCCCGGGGAAGACCGGTGCACAGGAGGATGGCCCCGGAACCCGCCGGGACGCCGCACGCCGATGCGGTCCCGCCGGTGTGGTTCAATGGAGGAAGCTTCAAGAGACCCGGTCGGCAAGCTCCGACTTGACCGGGCACCAACCCCATGTTCACGGGTGGTTCGGATGACGAAGCGGCTCGCATCGCCGCAGCAGCGGTACCCGGTGCGAGCAAGAGCGCACGAAGGATCCCGGTCATGTCCGACCCCCGCCACCCTGCCGTCGCCCGTGCGGGCGCCTCCGAGACCTCCCCGAGCGTCCCGGCGCCGAGGGACTCCGTCCGGAACGACCCGACGCCGGGCGTCCCGGCGATCAGCGCCTCCGCCATGAGCCTCGAGGACTACGCCCGCGCGGTGCAGGTCCGCACCGAGTTCGTGGACTTCCTGCTGGCTCCGGCCCGCGGGGAGCTCGCCGCCGCGGCCTGAGGCCCGTCGCCGTGGACCTCCTCTTGGACCGTTCCGTGCTGCTGGGGGTGCGCACCCCGGAGCGCTGCCCCGAGCTGGCCGAGGTCCTGCGCCGGCACGGTCACCGGCGGCTCTTCCTCCCGGCCACCGCGCTCGCCGAGCTGCTCGCCGAACGGCCGGACGAGATGCTGTGGGCGGAGCAGCTTGAGCTGCGCTTCCCGGGCCAGGTGCTGCCGGTGGACGCCGCCGTGGCCCGGGCGTGGGGCGCGCTGGGCGCGTCAGGGGAGGCCGACCCGCTCGCGGGGCTCACCGCGGCCACGGCCCTGGTGCACGGGCTGACCGTGCTGACCGCGGAGCCCGGGCGGTACGCCGGTACCGGGGCCTCCGTGCTGGACGTGTCCCCCGCGCGGCGGTAGCCCTCAGGCGGTCCGGCGGTGGCGTCCGCCGCGCCCCTGCCCCGAGAGCGCCACCGCACTCTCGTAGTGCTCGAGCAGCTGCCCGACCAGCACGTCCCACGTCCGGCCCTGGACCGCGGCGTGCGCCGCGACGCCGAACGCGGCTCGCTTCGCCTCGTCGCCCAGGAGGTCGGTCACGTGCCCGCGCAGCGCCCCGAGGTCGCCCGGGGGATAGAGCCAGCCGGTGCGGGACCGGTCCACGAGGTCGAGGGGCCCGCCCCGGCCGGTCGCGACGACCGGCACCCCGGAGGCCATGGCCTCCTGGATCGTCTGGCAGAACGTCTCGAACTCGCCGGGATGGACGAACACGTCGAAGGAGGCCATGATGCGCGCGAGGTCCGCGCCGCTGCGGCGGCCGGTGAAGTGGGCCTGCGGCAGCCGGCGGCGCAGGGCGTCCTCCTCCGGCCCCGAGCCCACGACCACCAGACGCGTGCCCGGCAGGTCCGCGACCGCGGAGAGGTCCTCGACCTGCTTCTCCGGCGCGATCCGGCCCACGTAGCCGACGATCCGCCGGCCGCCGCCGACCTCCTGCCGCCACTGCTCGTCCCGGTGCCGCGGGGAGAAGCGGGTGGTATCCACCCCGCGCCGCCACAGGCGCACGTCCCGGACGCCGTGCTCGGTGAGCTGCCGGACCGCCGAGGTGGACGGCGCGAGCGTGAGCGTCGCGAGGTTGTGCATGGAGCGCACGTGCCCCCACAGGAGCTGCTCGAGGAACGGCGCCCCGTACTTGGCCGCGTAGCCGGGCACGTCCGTCTGGTAGACCGCCACGCACGGCACCCCGAGCTGCTGGGCCGCCAGGATCGCCCGGCGGCCCAGCACGAACGGGGAGGCCACGTGGACCACGTCCGGCCGGAAGCGCTCCAGCTGCCGGCGCACCCGCGCCACGGTCCCGCCGGCCACCCGCACGGCGGGGTAGCCGGTGAGCGGCACGGCGGGCAGCCGGTGCACCGGCACCCCGTCGAGGTCCTCGACGACCTCCTCCGCGAGGCGCCCGAGCGGCGCGGGGTCGTAGGACGGCGCCACGACGACGACGTCGTGCCCCCCGGCGACCAGCTGCTCGACGACCCGCAGCACCGAGTGGGTGACTCCGTTCAGGTGGGGGAGGAACTGCTCGGCGACCACGGCGACTCTCATGGGCCCGAGCCTGCCCGGGCCGGGCGACCGGACGGCAAGCGGGGCGTGGCCCGCCGGTGAAGGCGCCGTGAAGCCTCTGCCGGGGCGCCGCGCGGGCGTGGGAGGATGGGCGGTGATGAACTCCCATGGCTCTTCTTCCCCCGTTGCACGCCCCGACCGGAGGGGCGTGCCGATGCCGCTGTGGCTGCAGGGCGTGCTGGAACTCGGCTCCGTGGCCGTGGTGTCCTACCTGCTGGTCCTCCTGAGCGTCCTCATGGTGTGGCTCGCCGACGGCTTCGACACCCTCGGCCTGACCGGCGGGTTCGTGCTCTCCGGTCACGTGTGGCTGCTCGCCCACCTCACACCGCTCCAGGTGGCCCTGGACCCGGGCGCGGGGCTGCCCGCGACCAGCGGGACGCTCAACCTCGTCCCGCTCGGGCTGACCCTCGTCCCGTTCGCGCTCGCGTGGCACGCCGGGAGTCGGTTGGCGCGCGCCTGCTGGGAGGGCCAGTTCTGGCAGCCGTACCTCAGCGGCCTGGCCGCCTACTCCGCGTTCGGCGCCGCGGCCGCGCTGCTCTTCGGCGGAGGGGAGGTCTCGGCGAGCCCGGCCGCGGCCGCCGTCTTCCCGCTCGTCCCGGTGGCCCTGGGCGGGTTCGTGGGCGCCTACCGTGTCTCCCGGTCGCTGCCGGGGCTGATCGGCGTGAACGCCGCCGCGTGGGTCGAGCGCACGAGCCAGTACTCCCGCTGGGCCGGGTCCTACGTGTGGGCGGTGCTGCGCGCCGGCTTCGTCGCGGCCGTCGCCGGGGTCGGGGCCGGGGCGACCCTGCTCGCCGCCGCCCTGTTCTGGAACTGGAACGACGTGGTGGGCGTCTACCAGCGGCTCGGCACCGGCGTGCCGGGGGACACCGCGCTGACGGGGCTCCAGCTCGGCTACCTGCCCAACCTCGCGGTCTACGCCCTGGCCTGGGCCACGGGCGCGGGCTTCGACGTCGGTTCCGGCACGCACACCTCTCCGCTGGGCACCGACCCCGGGCCCGTGCCGCTGCTCCCGGCGCTCGCCGCGCTGCCGCCCGCCGAGCTCCCGGCCTGGGCGCTCGCGGTGGTCGTGCTGCCGGTCCTGGCCGGCGTCCTCGCCGGCTGGTGGTTCCTGCGCGAGGGGGAGAACCACCTGGACGACTGGATGGCGCTGCGGCTGCCCGCCCGCTGGATCACCTTCCCGCTCTCGACGCTGTTGACCGGGGTCTTCGTGGGCGCGGTCGCGGGCCTGCTGGTCATGCTGCTGAGCTGGCTGGCGCACGGCTCGCTGGGGCTCGGGCGGCTCACGGACGTGGGGCCGGACGGGACCGCCGTGCTGCTGCTCTTCGGTGCCGAGGTGGCCGTGGGGGCGGTAGTCGGCTGTGTCGTGGGCCCGTGGCTCGAGCACGAGCCGCCGTTCGCGCCGCCGCGCGGCGCGGAGGACGGGGAGGACGGGACACCGGCCGGCCGGCGCGCGGCGCGCCGGCGGCGCCGGGAGGAGACCGCGGCGCGGCGCGCGATGCGCTCGACCGGCCGGCGGAGCCCGCAGGCGGCACACGGGCACGTGACGGACGACACCGACCGGAGCGCGGCCGGGCGGAGCACGCCGGACGGGCGCCGTGACGCGGGCCCGTGGGCGGCTCAGGGGCGGGCCGTGGCGGAGCCCGGCTCCGAGGCGGCGTTCGACGTGGACGCGGTCGAGGCGCCCGCGGCACCCTCCGACGCCGGCGCTCCCGGGCCGCCGGAGAGATAGCTCCAGATGTCGTCCTCGAGCTCCTGCTGGCACTGCGCCGCCCCGGAGAGGGTGAGGGTGCCGGCGACGCACTCCTGATAGGCCTCGGCCACCGGCCACAGGGCCAGACGGGCCCCTCCGGTGAGCAGGCTCAGCGCGCCCAGCACGATCGCGGCGACCGCGCTCACCACCAGCAGCCGGCGCCGGTCCGTTCCCCGGGAGCGGACGAGGGCCGCGATGCCCAGCCCGATCCCGAGGGCCGCCAGCACGACCCCCGCCACGGTCGACCACAGGCCGGAGGCGACGAGCACCAGGGCGACCGCCGCGCACACCAGCCCGCCTCCCGCCGTGCGGGTCGCGGCGGCACGTCGTGCGTCCGCAGGGGCTGCCTCGGGGCTCGGGCGGGGAGGGGTCATGCCCTTCACTCTAGGGCACCCCGGGGACCGGTCCCCGCCCGCCCGACTAGACTCGAAGGCATGCGCATCGTGGTCATGGTCTCCGGCTCCGGCACCAATCTGCAGGCGGTACTCGACGCCGTCCAGGACGGCCGGATCGACGTCGAGATCGCCGCCGTGGGCGCGGACAGGCCCTGCGCGGGCCTGGAGCGGGCCCGGGAGGCCGGCGTCGAGACGTTCCTCGTCCGCCCGGGCGACCACCCGGACCACCGGACGCGGTGGAACCGTGCCCTGCAGGAGGCGGTGGCCTCCCGGGAGCCCGACCGGGTCCTCTTCGCGGGGTTCATGCGGATCGTGGACGCCGAGTTCGTCGAGGCGTTCGCGGGCCGGATCGTCAACACCCACCCCTCGCTGCTGCCGTCCTTCCCGGGGGCGCACGCGGTGCGCGACGCCCTCGCGCACGGGGTGAAGGTCACCGGCGTCACCGTCCACGAGGTCGTCGCCGACGTCGACGCCGGTCCGATCCTGGCGCAGGCGGCCGTGCCCGTGGAGGACGGGGACACCGAGGCGCAGCTGCACGAGCGGATCAAGACCGCCGAGCGCGAACTGCTCGTGCGCACGCTCGGCGCGACGGCCCTGCGGGAAGCCCTGCACGACGCCCGGTGAGCGGACCGGGCGCGGGTTTCGTAAAATGGTTCCCGGCGGATCCCGCCGACACCCACGACCTCGAACGCTTGGAGACCCTGTGAGCCCCACCCAGCCCGATCGCGTGCCCATCAAGAGGGCGCTGGTGTCCGTCTACGACAAGACCGGGCTGGAGGGTCTCGCCACGGGGCTGCACCGGGCCGGCGTGGCGATCGTGTCCACCGGCTCGACCGCACGGCGCATCGCCGACCTGGGCGTGCCGGTGACGGAGGTCGCGGACGTCACCGGGTTCCAGGAGTGCCTGGAGGGACGGGTCAAGACCCTGCACCCGCGGGTGCACGCGGGCATCCTCGCGGACCGCCGGAAGCAGGACCACATGGACCAGCTCGCGCAGCTGGAGATCGAGCCGTTCGACCTCGTGGTCGTGAACCTCTATCCGTTCGTGGACACCGTGCGCTCCGGCGCGGGCCAGGACGAGGTCGTCGAGCAGATCGACATCGGCGGCCCCTCCATGGTCCGGGCCGCCGCGAAGAACCACGCGGCCGTGTCGGTGGTCGTGGACCCGTCCTCCTACGACGCGGTCGTCGAGGCGGCGGCCTCAGGCGGGTTCGACCTGCGGACGCGCCGCCGGCTGGCCGCCGCGGCGTTCGCGCACACCGCCGCCTACGACACCGCGGTGGCGACCTGGACGGCCCAGCAGTTCGAGCAGGACGAGGACGCCGGCTTCTGGCCGCCCTACGCCGGCCTGGCCCTGCAGCGCTCGGCCTCCCTGCGCTACGGCGAGAACCCGCACCAGAAGGGGGCCCTCTACGTCGACGAGGCCGCGTCCCCCGGCATCGCCCAGGCCGACCAGCTGCACGGCAAGGAGATGTCCTACAACAACTACGTGGACGCCGACGCCGCCCTGCGCGCCGCCTACGACTTCGACGAGCCGGCCGTGGCCGTGGTCAAGCACAACAACCCGTGCGGGCTCGCCGTGGCCACCCCCGGCGCCGAGGACCCGATCGCCGACGCCCACCGCAAGGCCCACGCGTGCGACCCGCTCTCCGCCTACGGCGGGGTCATCGCCGCGAACCGGACCGTGACCCGGGCGATGGCCGAGACCGTGCAGGACATCTTCACCGAGGTCGTCGTGGCCCCCGGCTTCGAGCCCGCGGCCCTGGAGATCCTGCAGGCCAAGAAGAACATCCGCCTGCTCGAGCTGCCCGAGGGCTTCGAGCGGGACGTCCTCGAGTACCGGCAGGTCTCCGGCGGCGCGCTGCTGCAGGTCTCGGACCGGCTCGACGCCGCGGGCGACGACCCCGCCGCCTGGACGCTGGCCGCGGGGGAGCCGGCGGACGAGCGGACGCTCGCCGACCTCGCCTTCGCGTGGAAGGCGCTGCGGGCGGTGAAGTCCAACGCGATCCTGCTCGCCGACCAGGGCGCGTCCGTGGGCATCGGCATGGGCCAGGTCAACCGCGTGGACTCCTGCCGGCTCTCGGTGGAGCGGGCCAACGCCCTGGGGGAGGACGGCGCCGAGCGGGCGCGCGGCGCCGTCGCGTCCTCGGACGCGTTCTTCCCGTTCGCGGACGGGCTGCAGGTGCTCCTGGACGCCGGCGTGCGCGCGGTGGTCCAGCCCGGCGGCTCGATCCGGGACGAGGAGGTCGTGGCGGCGGCCGAGGCCGCCGGCGTGACGATGTACTTCACCGGGGCCCGGCACTTCTTCCACTGATCCGCCCGCCGTCGCCCGGCACACGGCAACGGGCG
>NZ_BAAGPL010000016.1:0-64621 GCF_054784195.1 Kocuria himachalensis | reverse complement strand
GCCGTGGCGCGCGGTCGGCGCGCGCTCAGCTCACGCGCTCAGCTCACGCGCTCAGCTCACGCGCTCAGCGAGGAGAGGACCCGGTTGAAGGTCTCCGAGGGGCGCATCACCGAGAACGTCTTGGCGTCGTCGGGGCGGTAGTAGCCCCCGATGTCGGCGGGCCGGCCCTGCACGGAGAGCAGCTCCTCGTTGATCGCGTCCTCGTTGGCGGCCAGCTGCTCCGCCACGGAGGCGAAGGCCTGGGCCAGCTCGGTGTCCTCGTCCTGGCGCGCCAGCTCCTGGGCCCAGTACAGGGCGAGGTAGAAGTGGCTGCCGCGGTTGTCGATCTCACCGGCCTTCCGGCTCGGGGACTTGTTCTCCTCCAGGAACGTGCCCGTGGCCCGGTCGAGGGTCTCGCCGAGGATCCGGGCGCGGGCGTTGTCGGCCGTGGTCGCCAGGTGGTCGAGACTCGCGGCCAGGGCGAGGAACTCGCCGAGGCTGTCCCAGCGCAGGTGGTTCTCCTCGACCAGCTGCTGGACGTGCTTCGGCGCGGACCCGCCGGCGCCGGTCTCGAACAGCCCGCCGCCGTTGATGAGCGGGACCACCGAGAGCATCTTCGCGGAGGTGCCCAGCTCGAGGATCGGGAACAGGTCCGTCAGGTAGTCGCGCAGCACGTTGCCGGTGACCGAGATGGTGTCCTCGCCGCGGCGGATCCGCTCGATCGAGAACGCGGTGGCCTCCTCGGGGGACATGATCTCGATCTGCAGGCCCTCGGTGTCGTGCTCGGTCAAGTACTGCTCGACCTTGGCGATGAGGTTGGTGTCGTGGGCGCGGGTGCGGTCCAGCCAGAACACGGCCGGCGTCGCGGAGGCCCGGGCGCGGGTCACGGCGAGCTTGACCCAGTCCCGGATCGCGACGTCCTTCGTCTGGCACGCCCGCCAGATGTCGCCGGGGGAGACCTCGTGCTCGATGAGCACGGCGCCGGAGGAGTCGACGACCTGGACGGTGCCCTTGGCGGGGATCTCGAAGGTCTTGTCGTGGGAGCCGTACTCCTCCGCCTTCATCGCCATGAGCCCCACGTTCGGCACCGAGCCCATGGTGGTCGGGTCGAACGCGCCGTGGGCGCGGCAGTCGTCGATGACCACCTGGTAGATCCCGGCGTAGGAGCTGTCCGGCAGCACCGCGAGGGTGTCGGCCTCCTCGCCCTCGGGGCCCCACATGTGCCCGGAGGCGCGGATCATGGCCGGCATCGACGCGTCGACGATGATGTCGGAGGGCACGTGCAGGTTCGTGATGCCCTTGTCGGAGTTCACCATGGCCAGCTTCGGGCCCTCGGCGAGGCCCTTGTCGATCGCGGCCCGCACGTCGTCGCGCACCTCGGCCGGCAGGGCGTCGAGGCCGTTGAGGATCGCGGCGAGCCCGTTGGCGGAGGAGAGGCCCGCCTGCTCGAGGGCCGCGCCGTGGGCGGCGAAGAGCTCCGGGAAGAAGGCCTCGATGACGTGGCCGAAGATGATCGGGTCGGAGACCTTCATCATGGTGGCCTTCAGGTGCACCGACAGCAGGACGTCCTCCCGCTTGGCGCGCTCGACCTGCTCCGCGAGGAAGGCGTCCAGGGCGGCGGCCCGCATCACGGTGCCGTCGACGACCTCACCGGCCAGCACGGGGATGGACTCCTTGAGCACCGTGGTGCTGCCGTCCTCGCCGACCAGCCGGATCGTCAGGGCGTCGTCGTGCTCCATGACCACGGACTTCTCGTTGTCGCGGAAGTCGTCGGCGTCCATCGTGGCGACGTTCGTCCTCGACCCCGCCGTCCACTCGCCCATGCGGTGCGGGTTCTTGCGGACGTAGTTCTTCACCGAGGCGGGGGCGCGGCGGTCCGAGTTGCCCTCGCGCAGCACCGGGTTGACCGCGGAGCCCTTGATCTTGTCGTAGCGGGCCCGGGTCTCCTTCTCCTCCTCGGAGCGGGGCTCGTCCGGGTAGTCCGGGAGGGCGAAGCCCTGCTCCTGCAGCTCCTTGACCGCGGCCTTGAGCTGCGGGACGGAGGCGGAGATGTTGGGCAGCTTGATGATGTTGGCCTCAGGCTTCTTGGCCAGCTCGCCGAGCTCGGCAAGGGCGTCGTCCACCCGCTGGTCCTCGGGCAGGCGGTCGCTGAAGGCGGCGATGATGCGGCCGGCCAGGGAGATGTCCCGGGTCTCCACCTCGACGCCGGCGGTCGAGGCGTAGGCCTCGATGATCGGCTTGAACGAGTAGGTGGCGAGCAGGGGCGCCTCGTCGGTGCGGGTGTAGATGATCTTGGCCATGTGCGGGCTGTCTCCCAGGATGTCGTCGGACCGGTGGTGTTGCTTCCTGGTGCCAAGATACCCGAGGCGGCGCCCCGTCCGCTGTCCGGTCGGAGGGCGCGGACGGCCCGGGCGCGGGGACGGGCCCGTTCCCCTCGTGGGGAGCGGGCCCGTGGCCGTGGCGTGCCGCCCGGGGCTGCGCCGGTGCCGGCGGACCGGGCTCAGCCCTCGGTGGACTGGGTGGACCCGGCGCCGTTGACGATCTCGCCCTCGCCGATCACGCGGTCGCCGGACTCCTCCCGGCCCTCGCCCAGGGCCTGCTGCTCGCCCTGGCCGGAGACCACCTGGATCTTGCGCGGCTTGGCCTGCGCCGAGACGGGGATCGTCACCGTGAGCACGCCGTTGTCGTAGTTCGCGGCGATGTTCTGGATGTCGATGCCCTGGCCCAGGTTGAGCTGGCGCACGAACGAGGAGCTCTGCCGCTCCCGGGTGATCCACTGGACGTCCTGCACCTCGGGCAGGTCCCGCTCCGCCCGGATGGTCAGCAGCTGGCCGTCGACGTCGACGTCGACGCTCTCGGGGTCGATGCCGGGCAGGTCCGCCCGGAGGATGTACTGGTCGCCGTCCCGGTACAGGTCCATGGGCATCTCGCGCAGACCCTGCCGGGCGAACAGCGAGGCGGCGAGCCGGTCGAAATCGTTGAACGGGGTGAACATCGTGGCCACGTCAATCATCTCCTCAACCATATGAGCAATGTCTTCGACATTTAGTTGAGTCGGATCAACTCAACTGTTGACCATGATAGTGCCGCTCCCGGGGGTCTTCAACAGGTCCGGGGCGTCATCGCCCAGGGAGAACCGCCCCTCAGCGGGCGTCGTGGGGGTACCGCACCCCGATCCGCTCCCGCACCCGGTCGAAGAGCTCGACGAGCTCGAGGGAGTCGGCCCACGGCATGACGGGGGACTCGAGCAGACCCTGCTGCACGCAGCGCGTGGCCTCGCGCATCTCGAAGACGTACCCGGCGCCCGCCACGTCCACGTGCTCCACGACGGGGGCGGCGCCCGTGCGGGCGCCCTCGGCGGTCTGCAGCACGAGGGTGGTCGGGCAGTTGATCCGCCCGTCCACGCGCAACCAGCCGTCCGTGCCGCTGATCGTCACCTGGTGGGGGACCGTGGAGGCCAGGGTGCCGCTCACGTGGGCCCGGCCGTGCCCGAAGTCCAGGGTCAGGGCGGTGTCCAGGTCCACGTCCGTGGCGCCGAGCTCGGCGCGGGCGCTCCAGCGCTCCGGGGCCCCCAGCACCGCGGAGGTCCACGTCAGGGGATAGACCATCATGTCCAGCAGCACCCCGCCGCCGTCGGCCCTGCGGAACAGCCGGTGGGCCGGATCCAGGGCCCGGTGCGTGCCGATGGACCCCTCGACCGAGCGCACCCGGCCGAGCCGGCCCTCCCGGACCCAGCGCATCGCGGTGCGGAAGCCGGGGGTCATGCGGGTCCAGACGGCCTCCATGAGGAAGACGCCGTGCTCGCGGGCCAGGCGGAGCAGGTCCCGGACCTCCCCCGCGGTCATGGCGAGGGCCTTCTCGCACACCACGTGCTTGCCGGCCCGCAGCAGCGCCGAGACGTCCCGGTGGTGGTAGCCGTGCGGCGTGGCCACGTAGACGATCTCCACGTCCGGGTCGGCCGCGAGCCGTTCCAGTCCCGTGGCGGTGGCGGTGGCGCCGTAGGCCCGCTCCACGCCGTGCCGGCGGGCGAAGTCCTCGGCGCGGGCCTGGTCCCGCGAGCTGACGGCCACGAGCCGGGCGTCGGGCAGCGCCGCGATGTCCGGCACCACCTTCTCCGCGATGTCGGCGGTGCTGACCACGCCCCACCCGAGCGTGCGGCCGGTCGCGGTGCCGGGGTCGTCCAGGTGGGCGGCGTCGAGGGCGGCGTCGACGAACGGGCTGAGCGTCTGGGCAGGCATGGGCGCATTCTGCCACGCCGGCCGCGGCCCACCGCCCACCGTTCCGCCCGCCGGCGCCGATCGAACGACCGTTCGTGGCGTAGGCTGAGGCCGTGCCCCGGGTGAGCCAGCAGTACAAGGACGAGCGCCGCCGCGAGATCGTGGCCGCCGCCAGCGAGTGCTTCCTCGCGCACGGCTACGAGGGGGCCTCGATGCACCGCATCATCGCCGCCACGGGGCTGTCCGCGGGAGCGCTGTACAACCACTTCCCGAGCAAGCAGCAGCTCGTGGCGGCGGCCGCCGGCGCGGCCCTGGGCCGGGTCCTCGCGGCCGCGGAGGACGAACCCGGCGCGGACCCCGCGGCGTGGGTCGTGGGCCTGCTCGAGCGGCTGGCCGCGGATCCCGCCACCACCCGCCTGCTGCTCATCACCTGGGGCGGGGCGGTGAGCGACCCCGGTCTGGCCGCGCTGGCCGGCGAGCACCTGGCGCGCGTGCGGGACCGGGTCGAGGAGCGCTACGGGCGGTGGGCCGTCGAGGAGCTCGGTCTCGACGCCGGCGCGGCCCGCGAGTGGGCCGGGATGTTCGCCCAGGCCATCCTCTCGGTGCTGCAGGGCTGGGTGGTGCAGTCGTGCCTGCTGCCCGGCTTCGACCACGGCGCGTACCTGGACTACGCGCGCACCCTCGCGGCGCAGTGACCGATCGCGGTGACGGGCCGCAGTTCCCGGGTCAGGCGTTGAGCCGGCGGTGCTCGGCGGAGAGCTGCACGTAGGTCCGCGCGTTGGCGCGGACCTTCTCCTGCTCCTCCTCCGTGAGCCCGCGCCGGACCTTGGCCGGCACCCCCGCCACCAGGGACCGGGGCGGCACCACGGTGCCCTCGAGGACGACGGCGCCCGCGGCCACCAGCGAGCCCGTGCCGATCACGGCGCCGTTGAGGACGGTCGCGTTCATCCCGACCAGGACCTCGTCCTCGACGGTGCACCCGTGCACCACGGCGCCGTGGCCGACGCTCACGTCGGCGCCGATCGTGCAGGGGTGGCCGGGATCGGAGTGGACCACCACGTTGTCCTGCAGGTTGGACCGCGCGCCCAGCCGGACGGGGGAGCGGTCCCCGCGCACCGCGGCGCCGTAGAAGACCCCGGACTCCGGTCCCAGCTCGACGTCGCCCACGACCGTGGCGGTCGGGGCGACGAAGGCGGAGGAGTCGATCCGGGGCTCGTGCCCCGCGTGCGGGAGGACCAGGCCGGGTGTCGTGGAGTGTGCCATGCGCCCAGCCTAGCGGCGGGCCCGCGGCTCAGACGCCCTGCCGCGTGACGGCCGGCCGCTGGGCGCGGTGGTGCCCGTGCTGGATGGCCACGCGGATCGTCTGGCCGCCCTTGAGCACGTACTCCGCGCCGTGCACGTGGATCGTGACGTCGTCCGCGCGGCGGGAGGCGCCCTCGAGCGCCAGGACGTGGTGGTCGATGCAGACCCGGATCACCTGCCCGCGGTACAGCACGGTGAACGAGACGGTGTCCAGCTGGCTCGGCAGGGCCGGGTCGAACTCGAGCCATCCGCCGCGCACGCGCAGCCCCGCGTAGGCGCGGGTCACGACGTCGACGGAGCCGGCCATGGCGCCCAGGTGGATGCCCTCGCCCGTGGTCCCGCCCTGGGTGTCGTCGAGGTCCACCAGCAGGGAGTCCTGGAACGCGGTCCACGAACGGTCCGGGTTCAGCCAGGCGAGCACGGAGGCGTTGACCACCCGTGACAGGGAGGAGCCGTGCGAGGACCGTGCGATGTAGAAGTCGACGGTGCGCTCGATGGCGGCGTGGTCGACCTCGTAGCCCATCCGGCCGAGCTCCTCGACGAGCCCGTCGGGGCCGAAGAGGTACACCAGCATGATGGTGTCGGCCTGCTTGGCCAGCTTGTAGTTGTTGGTCATGTCGCCCTCGTTCTCCAGCAGGAGGTCGAGGCGGCCGATGTTGCGGTACTTGGTCCTGTAGTACTCCCAGTCCAGCTCGTCGAGGTCGTCGTAGCCGTGGAACTGGCTGATGGTGCCGTCCGAGTTGAACGGCACGAACATCCGCTCGGCCATCTGCTGCCACGTCCCGACCTCCTCGGCCGAGAGGTCGAAGCGGGCGGAGAGCTCCTCGCGCTGGTGCTCCACCATGTCGTGGAAGATGTGGGCGCTGTGCCGGAACAGCCAGGCCGCGAGCACGTTCGTGTAGGCGTTGTCCTTCAGGCCGCCGCCGTGCTGGCCGCGCGGGCCGTCGTGGTACTCGTCCGGGCCCATGACGCCGGCGATGTGGTAGCGGCCGTCCGCCGGGTCGTAGTCGGTGAGGGACGCGAACAGGCGCGTGATCCCGATGATCAGCTCCGAGCCCTGCCCCGCCAGCCAGTCGAGGTCACCGGTGGTCTCGTAATAGATCCAGGCGTTGTAGGCGATCGCGAGGCCCACGTGGAACTGGCGCCACGAGTTGTCCGGCAGCCACCGGTTGGAGTGGTGGTTGAACAGCTCCGGCGGGGTCTCCTCCCGGCCGTCCGAGCCGGACTGCCACGGGAACGCCGCGCCCTCGAGCCCGAACTCGGTGGCCCGGTGCTTCGCCATGGCCAGCCGCCGCCACCGGTAGGAGAGCAGCGCGCGCGTCACCTGCGGCTGGTGCAGGTTCACGACCGGGAGGATGTAGAGCTCGTCCCAGAAGATGTGCCCCCGGTAGCCCTCGCCGTGCAGGCCGCGGGCCGGGACGCCGGCGTCCCGCAGGGACATGTGCGGCGCCAGGGTCTGGGCCACGTGGAACAGGTGCACCCGCAGCGCCAGCTGGGTCAGGGACAGCTCGCCGGTGCGCTCCTCCGGGTCCGGGCACACGTCCACGTCGAAGCGGTCCCACAGCAGGGACCACTCGATCTCGTGCGAGGGCAGCAGGCCCCGGACGCCGCTGGGGTTGCGGTCCAGCTCCGCGAGGGCGCCCTCGCGGGGCGAGCCGATCGCCGCGTCACGGCTCGTGACCACCGCCGTGGTCGAGTCGATGATCACCGGGCGGCCGTCGGCGATGTTGACCTGGTGGCGGCGGAACTCGGTGCCACCCGGGCGGATCTCGCGGCGCTCCCGGACGTTCTGGCCGCCCTCGATGGTGGTGCGCTGCGCCGTGGTGATCTCGATCTTGGACTGGGTGGTGCGCACGTGGGAGAGCAGGGTCTCGTGGTCGTCGGGCAGGGACGTCGACTCCAGGTCCACGAGGTGGTGGTCGTTGAGGTCCTGGTACTCGGCGACCCCGTTGTTGCGCACACTGGGGTCGATGCCCGTGCGCAGGTGCAGCCGCCCGGAGAACCCCCTGGCGGTCACCGTGGTCTCCTGCGCCCCCAGGTGGCGGAAGCGCAGGGACACGAGGCGGCGCTGGACGATCTCCAGCCGGGCGCGGGCCCCGTCCTCGCCCCGGTCGCCGTTGAGGTCGGTGAGGATCAGGGACCGGATGAGCAGGCCGCGGCGCAGGTCGAGCTCGATCCGCTCGTCGGACGGGCGCAGCCCGCCCTCCGACCACCAGTCGCCGCCGGAGACCCGCAGGTCCAGGTGGGTCCAGTTGGGGGCGTTGACCATGGACTCGTGCTCGACGTCGCGGCCGCTCAGGTGGCTCACCACCCGGTTGAAGATGCCGGCCAGGTAGTTGCCGGGGTAGTGCACCCCGTTGTCGGGGAACTCGCAGGCGGACCCGCGCACGCCCATGTAGCCGTTCGCCAGCGTGAGCAGGGTCTCCCGCCGGGCCTCGGTGGCCGGGTCGAAGCCCTCGAAGACCAGCTTCCAGGGGTCGTCGCGGCGGGCGCCGAGGTCGAGCTCGCCGACGTCGTTGAGCACGACCGTGGCCCCTGCCCGGTACAGGTCCTTGCGCTCGCCGTGGCGGCGGATCCCCACCACCATGCCGAAGCCGCCGGCGGCCGCGGCCTGCACCCCGGACACGGCGTCCTCCACCACCGCGGACCGGGCGGGGTTCACCCCGAGCATCTTCGCGCAGGTCAGGAACGTGTCGGGAGCCGGCTTGCCGGGCAGTCCGTGCTCGGCGGCGAAGTGGCCGTCCACGATGATGTCGAAGGAGTCCTGCAGCCCGGCCGCCGCCAGCACGGGGACGCTGTTGCGGCTCGCGGTCACGAGGCCCACCGGCACCCCGGCCGCGCGGAGCCGCTCGATGAGCGCCACGGTCTTCTCGAAGACGCGGACGCCCTGGACCTGGAGCGCGTCCTGGAAGTAGGTGTTCTTCAGCACGGCCTGCCCCTGCACCGTCCACGCCCCCGGCGTCTCGTCGCCCTCCGGCAGGCGCGCTCCCCGGGCGGCGAGCAGGGAGCGGATCCCGTCCTCGCGACGCCTGCCGTCCACGTAGTGGCGGTAGTCGGCGTCGACGTCGAAGGGCCGCCGGTCCACCGTGGTGCCCGCCTCGGCCGGCTCGAGCCGGTCGTCGGCCAGGATCGCGTCGAAGAGGGTCTTCCAGGCCGCCGCGTGCACGGCGGCGGTGTCCGTGACCACCCCGTCCATGTCGAAGATCACGGCCTCGTGGGGGATGCGCAGCTGGTCGACCGCCTGCGGAGGTGCGTCCGCGCCCTGGATGCGGGGCAGGGACGCGGTGAACGGGGCGGTGGGCAGTGCGTTCACGAGAGTTCCTCCGGAAGGTGGGTGCGGCTTCCGCGGCCCCTCGGAACCGCACGGAGAAACCCTCAGCACGCGGCACGCGACGGACCCCGGACGCGGCGTTGCGGTTTGGCACTGGAGCGGGGACGGCCGTCCGTGCCGACGGTTCCTGACCAGCCCATTAAACGGCCAGGGGGCCGCTGGGGCAAGCCGCGTCCGTTCAGTGGTCCGCCAGGGGGAGGCGCACGGTGAACCGGGTGCTGCCCGGGGCGCTGCTGACGTCGATCCGCCCGTGGTGCGCGTGCACGATGGCCTCCACGATCGAGAGCCCCAGTCCCGCGCCGCGGGCGCTCCCGGCACGGGCGTGGTCCTCCCGGGCGAAGCGGGAGAAGATGTGCTCGAGGAAGTCGGCGCCGATGCCCGGGCCGTCGTCGCCCACCGCGAGCACGGCCTCGCCGCCGGGCTCCGTCCCGGCCGCCGTCCCGAGCGACGCCGTGACCGTCGTCCCGGCGGGCGTGTGCTGGTGGGCGTTGGCGAGCAGGTTGATGAGCACCTGGCGCAGCTGGGCCGGGTCGCCCCGGACGAGCACGGGCTCGTCGGGCAGCTCGAGGCGCCAGA
The DNA here is from genome assembly GCF_054784195.1 of Kocuria himachalensis. Classification (NCBI taxonomy): domain Bacteria; kingdom Bacillati; phylum Actinomycetota; class Actinomycetes; order Micrococcales; family Micrococcaceae; genus Kocuria; species Kocuria himachalensis. The sequence goes on along the minus strand of NZ_BAAGPL010000016.1, from coordinate 55,216 downwards.
CGTGGCCGGGCGCCGCGACCCGGAAGTCGCTGACGGTCTCGACCACCAGTTCGAGCAGGTCGACGTCCTCGCTGACCACGGCCCGGCCCTCGTCCAGTCGCGCGAGCAGCAGCAGGTCCTCGACGAGAGCGGTCATCCGCGCCGCCTCGGACTCCACCCGGGACAGGGAGTTGCGGCCCTGCTCGCTCATCGGCTCCGTGAGCCGGATCAGCTCCGCGTAGCCGCGGATGCTGGCCAGGGGAGTGCGCAACTCGTGGCTGGCGTCGGCCACGAACCGGCGCACGCGCGTCTCGCTGCGCTGTCGCGCGGTCAGCGCGTGGGCCACGTTGTCCAGCATCCGCCCGAAGGCGTGGCCGAGCCGGCCCACCTCCGTGTCCGGGTGCGCGGCCGGCGCCACGGCGCCCACGGGCAGGACCACCTCCCCGTGGTCGAGGTCGAGCTCCGAGACGCGGGTCGCCACGTCGGAGAGCCGTTCCACGGGGCGCAGGGTGCGCCGGACGACGACGAGCCCGACCAGCCCCGTGACGGCGATGGCGCCGGTCGAGATCGCCGTGGTGCTCACCCCGAAGCTGCGCAGGGTGTCCTCCTTGTCGGCCAGCGGCAGACCGGTCAGCACGAGCCCCCAGTCCCACGGGTCGTCGACCACCAGCACGCGGTAGCCGCCCACGGTCAGCTCCACGTCCACGGGGCCCCACTGACGGCCCCCGATCTCCTCCGACTCCGCCCCGAGCGACGTCACGAGCTCCCCGATGCGCCGGCGGTCCTCGTCGGTCAGCTCCTGCCGCGTCCCGTCGGCCGCGAACAGCCCGGCGCGGACCACCTCGTCGTCCACGATCCGGGCGTTGAGGGTGCCGGCGCCCTGTGCGGGCACCTCCATCATGGCCTCGAGCTCCTCTGAGGGCCCGGCCGCGGCCCGGACCCCGTACTCGATCGTGCGGAACGAGGCCTCCCGGACCCGGCCGTCCAGCTGCTCGCCCAGGGACATGTCGAGGACCGCGAGACCCAGGGCGCCTACCGCGGCGCACGCGACGGTCAGCAGCGCCAGGACCGTCAGCAGCAGCTTCGTGCGCAGCTGCAGGGCCCGGCCGGGACCCCGCGGCCGGGCCCGCGGAGCCGCTCCCCCCGTGCTCATCGGACGGCGCTCATCGGTCGTTGCTCATCGGTCGCTGCTCATGGGACGGCACGTCCTGGACGGGTGCTCACTCGGCCGGTTTGAGCACGTAGCCGGCGCCGCGCACGGTGTGGATCATGGGCGGGCGCCCGGCGTCGATCTTCTTGCGCAGGTAGGAGATGTAGAGCTCCACGACGTTGGTCTGTCCGCCGAAGTCGTAGCCCCAGACCAGCTCGAGGAGCTGCGGCTTGCCGAGCACCCGGCGGGCGTTCTCCATGAGGCAGCGCAGCAGGTCGAACTGGGTGGCCGTCAGCGCGATCTCGTCGCCGCCGCGGCGGACCTCCCGGGTGTCCGCGTTGAGCACGAGGTCCCCCACGACCAGCTCCGCGGCGTCCGGGTGGGCGATGCCCGCGCGCTGCACCAGGCGGTGCAGCCGCAACAGCAGCTCCTCCATGTCGAACGGCTTCGTCACGTAGTCGTCCCCGCCCGCCGCGAGGCCGGTGATGCGGTCCTCGGTGCTGTCCTTCGCGGTGAGGAACAGGGCCGGGACGGTGGGCGAGAAGGAGCGGATCCGCTCGAGCACCTCCACCCCCGAGCATCCCGGGAGCATCACGTCCAGGACCAGGACGTCGGGCCGGAAGCCGCGGGCCTCGGCCACCGCGGCGTCCCCGTCGTGGGCGGAGCGCACCTGCCAGCCCAGCATCGACAGCCCCATGGACACCATCTGGGCCAGCAGCGGCTCGTCGTCGACGACGAGGGCGCGCACCGGTGCGCCGTCGGGGTGCCGCAGGCGCGGGAGGTCCACGGCGGTGGGCCGCTGCACGGGTTCGGTCACGGCGGGCTCCCTCCTGGTCCCCGCCGGCGGCACCGGCGTCCTCGGACCGTCCTCAGCGTAGCGCCGGACCCGCCCCTCGCTCCTCCGCGGATCGTTCGCGGACGCACTTCACAGCCCCGGCACAGGAACCCGATAAGAGCGCCACATCCCCGTCTGCTGGAGTGGGTCTCTGACCGGGCCCTCGGGCCCGGACCCGTGGGGCAGGAGCCCGCGCGGCGCCACGAGAGGGGAACCACCGCCATGCTGCACACCCACCACCCGGTCGGAGAGGCCCGGTCCGCGGAGCCGTCCCCGGGTCCGCCCGCCCGCCGGCGCCTGGTCGGGATCGACGCGGCCCGCGGTCTCGCCCTGCTCGGCATGGTCTCCGTGCACATCCTGCCGGCCTGGGACCCGGAGACCTTCGAGGCCACCGCCCAGTGGACGCTGTTCTCCGGCCGGGCCGCCGCCCTGTTCGCCCTCCTCGCCGGCGTGGGGCTGGCCCTCGGCTCCGGCGGGACCCGGGTGCACGAGGGCCGGCGGATGACCGCCGACCGGGTGGGGCTGCTCGTGCGCGCGGTGCTCATCACGGTGCTGGGGCTGCTGATCAACCAGCTCTCGCCGGGCGACCCGCCCGCCTACAACATCCTGGTCTACTACGGCGTGTTCTTCCTGCTCGCCCTGCCCTTCCTGCACCTGTCCGTGCGGGCCCTGCTCGCCTGGGCCGCAGGGCTCGCCGTGCTCGGACCCGTGCTGGTGCACGCACTGGGCCCCGTGCTGCCGATGTTCGGCGTGTACAACCCCGGCTTCGCCGAGCTCGTCACCGAGCCGGCCACCACCCTCGCCCAGCTGCTCGTGACCGGCTCGTACCCCGGCGTGACGTACCTCGTCTACCTGCTCGCGGGCCTGGCCCTGGGGCGGCTGGACCTCTCGGCCGCACGCACGCAGGCCGGGCTGGCGATCGGCGGGGCCGCGCTCGCGGCGGCGTCCGCCGTCACCTCCTGGCTGCTGCTGCACCCCCTCGGCGGGATCGAGCGGCTGCTCGCCGCCAGTCCCTTCCTGGGCCGGGAGGACGTCCGGGACATCCTCGTGTACGGGCCGGACCCCGTCCTGCCCTCCTCCACCTGGTGGTGGCTGGCCGTGGACGGGCCGCACACCAACACCCCGCTCGCCCTGCTGAGCGGGGTGGGCACCGGCGCCCTCGTGCTGGGCCTGTGCCTCCTGGTGGCCCGGCGGGCCGGGCCCGTGCTGCTGCCGCTGGTCGCGACCGGCTCCATGACCCTCACCCTGTACTCGGCGCACCTGCTCGGCCTCTTCCTGGAGCTGCACTACGAGCAGCCGGTGCTGTGGTTCCTCGTGCACGTCCTGGTGGGCACCGTCTTCGCGGTCCTGTGGCACCGGGCCCGGGGCCAGGGGCCCCTCGAGCGGGTCGTCGGCCGGGCCGCGCACGCCGGGCGGGACCGGGTGCTGCGCCATCGCCTAAACTCGTAGACGGTCCACCCAGGTTCCCGACTTCAGGAGCGGCATGTCCACGAGCACGTCCCCGTCCGTCACCAACCAGCCCCTCGCCGAGGTCGATCCGGAGATCGCGGCGGCCATCGCCGACGAGCTCGGCCGCCAGCGCGGCACCCTCGAGATGATCGCCTCCGAGAACTTCGCGCCCCGGGCGGTCCTCGAGGCGCAGGGCTCCGTGCTGACGAACAAGTACGCCGAGGGCTATCCCGGGCGCCGCTACTACGGCGGCTGCGAGTTCGTCGACGTCGTCGAGAACCTCGCCCGGGACCGGGCCACGGCCCTGTTCGGCGCCGAGCACGCCAACGTCCAGCCGCACTCCGGCGCCCAGGCCAACACGGCGGTCATGCAGGCGCTCATGACCCCCGGCGACAAGCTGATGGGCCTCTCCCTCGCCCACGGCGGCCACCTGACGCACGGGATGAAGCTCAACGTCTCCGGCAAGCTCTACGAGATCGCCGCCTACGAGGTCGACCCCGGCACCTACACCATCGACATGGACAAGGTGCGGGAGCAGGCCCTCGCCGAGCGCCCGCAGGTCATCGTGGCCGGCTGGTCCGCGTACTCGCGGGAGCTGGACTTCGAGGCGTTCCGCTCGGTCGCCGACGAGGTCGGGGCGAAGCTGTGGGTGGACATGGCCCACTTCGCGGGCCTCGTGGCCGCGGGCCTGCACGCCAACCCCGTGCCGCACGCCCACGTGGTGACCTCCACCGTGCACAAGACCCTCGCCGGGCCCCGCTCCGGCGTGATCCTGACCACGGGCGAGCTCAAGAAGAAGATCGACTCCGCCGTCTTCCCCGGCCAGCAGGGCGGACCGCTCATGCACGCCATCGCGGGCAAGGCCGTGGCCTTCAGGATCGCGGCCACCGAGGAGTTCCGCGCCCGCCAGGAGCGCACCGTCCAGGGCGCCCGCACCCTCGCCGAGCGGCTCGGCGCCGACGACGTCGCCGCGGCGGGGGTCTCCGTGCTGACCGGCGGCACCGACGTGCACCTGGTCCTGGTGGACCTGCGCGACTCCGAGCTGGACGGCAAGCAGGCCGAGGACCTCCTGCACCAGGCGGGGATCACCGTCAACCGCAACGCCGTGCCGTGGGACCCGCGCCCGCCGATGGTCACCTCCGGGCTGCGGATCGGCACCCCCGCGCTGGCCACCCGCGGCTTCGGCGCCCCGCAGTTCGAGGAGGTCGCCGAGATCATCGCCACCGCCCTCAAGCCCGGGGCGGACATCCCCGCCCTGCGGGCCCGCGTGGACCGGCTGGCCGCGGACTTCCCGCTCTACGACGGCCTCGAGGAGTGGTGAGCGTGGGGGCGCGGGTCCTCGACGGACGGGCGGCCTCCGCCGCCATCAAGGCCGAGCTCGCCGAGCGCGTCGCCGTGCTGGCGGAGCGGGGGATCACCCCCGGCCTCGGCACGGTGCTGGTGGGCGACGACCCCGCCTCGCACTCCTACGTGGGCGGCAAGCACAAGGACTGCGCCGAGGTCGGCATCTCCTCGATCCGCCGGAACCTCCCCGCGGACGTCTCCCAGGAGGAGCTCGAGCGCGTCCTCGACGAGCTCAACGCGGACCCCGCGTGCACCGGCTACATCGTCCAGCTGCCGCTGCCGGAGCACATCGACACCAACGCGATCCTCGAGCGGATCGACCCGGACAAGGACGCGGACGGGCTGCACCCGACGAACCTCGGCCGCCTGGTGCTCAACGTCTCCGAGCCGATGACCTCCCCGCTGCCCTGCACGCCGAACGGGGTGATCGAGCTGCTGCGCCGGAACGACGTCGACCTCGCGGGCCGGCACGTGCTCGTCGTGGGTCGCGGCGTGACCGTCGGACGGCCGATCGGGCTGCTGCTGACCCGCAAGGAGATCAACGCCACGGTCACCCTCGCCCACACCGGCACGCAGGACCTCGACGCGCTGCTGGCCCAGGCCGACGTCGTCGTGGCCGCCGCCGGGCGGCCGCACATGATCACGGCCGACAGCCTCAAGGACGGCGTCGTGCTCCTCGACGTCGGGGTCTCCCGCGTGGAGGACCCCGCGACGGGGAACAAGAGGCTCACCGGGGACATCGACCCGGCCGCGGCGGAGAAGGCCTCCTGGATGTCGCCGAACCCCGGCGGGGTCGGGCCCATGACCCGGGCCATGCTGCTGCTCAACGTCGTGGAGACCGCCGAGCGCCACGCCGGTCTCCGCTGAGCACCGTCCACCGCGCCGAGCCCCCGGGAGCCGCCGCTCCCGGGGGCTCGGCCGTTCCCGGCTCCGGGCGGGGAGGGCGCCCGCGCCGGTTCGTGGCCCGGGCCGGGATTTGAGACAATGGGGACCATGCGCTCCCTCGGATCCTCGACCCCGTCCACCTCCCCGGCCGCCGAGCCCGGCAGCCGCACCGCCCAGTGGGGCACGGTGATCGGACTGGCCGTGCTCGTGGTCATCTTCGTGGTGGCGCTGCTGCAGGCCGCGAACGCCAACTCGTGGCTGGGCTGGGCGCTCGCCGGCATCGCCCTCGGCTGGCTGCTGCTCGCCACCTGGGTGGTGCTCATGGTCCGCAAGGCCGCCCGGTTCGGCCGCCGGCAGGTCGACGAGGCCCGCGAGCAGCTGCGCACCGGCTCCGGCCGCGCCCCCGCCGCCACCCGCTCCGGCGCCGCGGGCTCCATGCGGGACGAGAAGCTCTCCCACAGCTTCCAGATCGTCCTGGTCCAGTCCAAGGTGATCAAGCAGGAGCTCGCCGCGCTGTCCGTCGAGGGGCCCGAGCGCGAGGCGCTGGACCGCGCCCTCGACACCATCGACATCACGGCCGGCAACGGGATGAGCATGTTGCGCCAGGAACCCCTCAGCGGCACCGTGGTCGACTGACCTCCGCCCGCCCCCAGCACGCCCCCCCCCCGCACGCCACTCCCCGGAAGCCAGGTGCCCCCGCATGTGCCGCCCCGAGAACGTCCTGCGCGTCGCCACCGTCAACGTCAACGGCATCCGCGCCGCCTACAAGCGCGGCATGGCCGACTGGCTGGCGGGCCGTGACGTCGACATCCTGTGCCTGCAGGAGGTCCGGGCCCCCGACCGGATCGTGCGGGACCTGCTCGACGAGCAGGTGTGGGACGTCCACCACGCCGAGGCAGCCGACAAGGGCCGGGCCGGCGTGGCCGTGGCCACCCGCCGCGACGCCCGGGACGGGTCGCTGCTGCCCGTGCAGCGGCGCGACTCCATCGGCCACGACCACTTCGAGACCTCGGGCCGGTGGGCGGAGACCGACCACGCCCTGTCCGACGGCAGCACGCTGACCGTGGTCTCGGCCTACGTCCACTCCGGGGAGGTCGGCACCCCCCGCCAGGACGACAAGTACCGCTTCCTCGACGTCATGACCGAGCGGCTGCCCGAGCTCGCCCGCACGAGGGAGCACGTGCTCGTCGTCGGCGACCTCAACGTGGGGCACACGGAGCTGGACATCAAGAACTGGAAGGGCAACGTCAAGAACGCCGGCTTCCTGCCCGAGGAGCGCGCCTACTTCGACCGCTTCTTCGGCGAGCACGGGTACAAGGACGTCGCCCGGGAGCTGGCCGGTCCGGTCCCCGGGCCCTACACGTGGTGGTCCTACCGGGGCAAGGCCTTCGACACCGACGCCGGGTGGCGCATCGACTACCACATGGCCACCCCGGGGCTCGCGGCCCGGGCCGTGACGGCCGCCGTGGACCGCGCCGCCAGCTACGACACCCGCTTCTCCGACCACGCGCCCGTGGTGGTCGACTACCAGCTCTGACCCGTTCCCGCTCCGCGCCCACCCGCGCACGCCCGATCGAAGGACCCCGCACCGTGACCCCTGAGCCCGTACCGTTCGACGTCCCCACCGCTTCCGGCAGGCCCCGTGTCGTCTCGGGGGTGCAGCCCTCGGCGGACTCCCTGCACCTGGGCAACTACGTGGGCGCCGTGCGCAACTGGGTGGACCTGCAGGACGACAACGAGTGCGTGTTCTTCGTCGCCGACCTGCACGCCATCACCGCCGAGCAGGACCCGGCCGCCCTCGCCCAGCGGACCCGCACCACGGCGGCCCAGTACATCGCCGCGGGCATCGACCCCGAGCGCTCCACCCTGCTGGTGCAGTCGCACGTGCCCGAGCACGCCCAGCTCGCCTGGGCGCTCAACTGCATCACGGGCTTCGGCGAGGCGTCCCGGATGACGCAGTTCAAGGACAAATCCGCCAGGCAGGGCGCCGAGAACGCCACGGTCGGCCTGTTCGCCTACCCGGTGCTCATGGCCGCGGACATCCTGATCTACCAGGCGCACCAGGTGCCGGTGGGGGAGGACCAGCGCCAGCACCTGGAGCTGACCCGCAACCTCGCCCAGCGGTTCAACGCCCGCCTGGGGGACACGTTCGTGGTGCCGGACGCGCTGATCCTCGCCGAGTCCGCCAAGATCTACGACCTGCAGAACCCCACCGCCAAGATGTCCAAGTCCGCCGCGTCGGAGAGCGGGCTGATCCGGCTGCTCGACCCGGCCAAGAAGAACGCGAAGAAGATCAGGTCGGCGGTCACCGACGACGGCACGGAGATCCGCTTCGACCGCGAGGCCAAGCCGGGCATCGCCAACCTGCTGACCGTGTACTCGGCGCTCACGGGCCGGTCCGTGGCCGACCTCGTGGGGGAGTACGAGGGGAAGCTGTACGGCCACCTCAAGGTGGGGCTGGCCGAGGTGGTCACCGAGACGCTGGACCCCATCCAGGCGCGCGCCCAGGAGCTGCTGGACGACCCGGCGGAACTGGACCGCCTCCTCGCCCGGGGCGCTGAGAAGGGCCGGGAGATCACCGTCCGGACCCTGGCGTCGGTCTACGACCGGATGGGCTTCCTGCCGCGCCTGGGCGGGTCCGGGGGGCTGGGCTAGGCTGGGTCCCGTCCTGTGAGGAGTTGAGTTGACCCGTACGCAGCAGTCCCCCACCATCCGTCCCGGCCAGGTGTACGCGGGCGTGGTGATCGAGCTGCCCGAGCCCGTGGGCCGGGAGCTGCAGGACTGGCGCGCGTCCTTCGGGGACCCCGCCTCCTACGCCGTGCCGGCGCACATCACGCTGATGATCGCCCCGCAGGCGGAGCGCTGGGCGGACGTGGTGCAGCGGGTGGGCTCCGTGGCCCGCGAGTGGGAGCCGTTCCGGGTGGAGATCAACGGCACCGGCACGTTCCGCCCCGTGAGCCCGGTGGTCTACCTGCGCATCCAGGAGGGCGAGGAGCAGTGCCGGGCGCTGCACGACGCCCTGCACGAGGAGCAGCTCGTCTCGGCGTCCCCCTTCGAGTTCCACCCCCACGTCACGATCGCCCAGGCCGTGGAGGAGGAGGACCTCGACCGGGCCCAGGAGATGCTGCGGACCTACCGCGCCGGGTTCCTCGTGGACCGGATCGGCCTCTACGAGCTCGACGGCCGGGGCGTCTGGCGGATCCGCGAGGAGTTCCCCTTCACAGGGCGCGATCGCGACCGGCGCTGAGCCGCCCCGGCCATGAGCACCCGAGCCGGACCCCGCACCGGTCCCGCCCCGAACCTGCCGCCCCGCGCGGTCGACAGGCACGGCATGCGCCGCGAGGCGCTGCGCCAGCGGGCGCTGCTGCGCGAGAAGCGGGCTGCCGGTGCCGGCGCCCTCGGTCTGGCCGGTTCGGCGCTCGGGGTGGCGCTCGCCGAGACGTACCGGCGGATGCCCGTCCGCGTGGTCCTGCACTACCTCTTCCACGGCGGGCCCCTCATGGCGGCGGGCCTGTCCTTCGTGCTGATCTTCGCGTCGACCGCCCTGCTGGTGATGGGCTTCTCCGTGATCGGGGTGTTCCTCGGCAACGACCCCCTGGTGCGGGACGCCGTGGTGGAGGCCGTGACGGAGAGGGTGCCGGGTCTGCTGGACACCGGCAGCGGGGGAGTGGTGCCCCTGGAGCTGCTCGAGGACACCCGGCCCTTCACCCTCGCCACGGTGATCGGCGGCGCGGTCCTGTTCTTCTCCGGCTGGCGCTGGGTCTCCGGGGTGCGGCTCGCGTTCCGCCGGCTCTTCGAGGTGCCCCCGGCGCAGGGCCTGCCCATCGCGGCCGTGCCGCGCGACCTGCTGGGCCTGCTCGTGCTCGGCGTGCTGCTCGCCCTCTCGGTCGTGGCCAACGGCGCGGCCTCCGGCTTCCTCGGCTTCCTGCTGGACTCCGCCGGAGAGCTCGGCTGGGGCAGCGGCCCCGAGTGGCTGCGCACCGGGCTGACGTGGGCGCTGAGCACCCTGCTCGTCGTCGTGCTCGACGCGCTGTTCGCCCTCGAGCTCGTGCGGGGCGTGGCCGGGCTGCGGATCACGCGCCGCGCCCTGGCCGTCACGGTGCTGTCCGCGGCGGCCGGCAGCTTCGCGCTGCGCTACATCGGGGGCGCGGTGGTCGCCGGGGCCACCACCAACCCGTACCTGCTCTCGGTCGCCCTCGTGGTCGGCGTGCTCCTGTGGTTCTACCTGTTCAACCAGATCCTGCTGTTCTCGGCGGCCATCGGGGCGATCGTGCACGCGGACCAGCGCGGCGGGCGGGTGCACCCCGACGGGGAGAACGTGGCGATCACCGTGGTGCCCATGGCCTCCCTGGGCGGGCGCCGCTGAGGGACCGACCCCACGACGACGGCGGCCCGTCCCCTGCCGAGCAGGGGACGGGCCGCGGCGGCCTCGGGGCACGCTCACATGGAGCGGCTCAGGATGGCATTCTTGACCTCGGCGATGGCCTTCGTGACCTGGATGCCGCGCGGGCACGCCTCGGTGCAGTTGAAGGTCGTGCGGCACCGCCACACGCCCTCCTTGTCGTTGAGGATCTCCAGGCGCAGGTCCCCGGCGTCGTCGCGGGAGTCGAAGATGAACCGGTGCGCGTTGACGATCGCCGCCGGACCGAAGTACTGGCCGTCGGTCCAGAACACGGGGCAGGACGACGTGCACGCGGCGCACAGGATGCACTTGGTGGTGTCGTCGAAGCGCGCCCGGTCCTCCTGGGACTGGTAGCGCTCCATGGTCGGCTCGTTGCCGCCGGCCACCAGGAACGGCATGATCTCGCGGTAGGACTGGAAGAACGGCTCCATGTCCACGATCAGGTCCTTCTCGCACGGCAGGCCCTTGATGGGTTCGACCGTGACGGGCTTGGACAGGTCCAGGTCCTTCAGCAGCACCTTGCACGCGAGGCGGTTCTGGCCGTTGATGCGCATGGCGTCCGAGCCGCACACGCCGTGGGCGCAGGAGCGGCGGAACACCAGCGTGCCGTCGATCTCCCACTTCACCTTGTGCAGGGCGTCCAGCACCCGGTCGGTGCCGTACATGGTGAGCTTGAACTCGTCCCAGCGGACCTCGTCGGAGACCTCCGGGTTGTAGCGGCGGATCTGCAGGGTGAGGTCGAAGGTCGGGATCTCCTGGTTGCCCTGCTGCTCCTCGGGCAGCTCCACCCGCGCGGCGGGCTCCCCGCCCTCGGCGTTCTCGGCGGCGGGGTCCACGGCCGGGGCCGTGGCCTCGTCGCGCCCGTCGATCGAGCCGGCGTCCGCGTCGGTCTTGTAGCCGGCGCGGTCGTCCTGGTCGTGGGCCGGGGCGTGGCCGTGCTCGGGGGCGCGGTCCTGGGGATCCTCGCTGCGGCCGTCCTCGGACCGGTCGGGAGTGTGTGCGGTAGACATCAGTACTTACGCTCCATGGGCTCGTAGCGGGTGAAGATGACGGGCTTCGTCTCCTGCCGGATCCCCGCGGTGGGGGAGGAGGGGTCGAGGTAGACCATCGAGTGCTTCATGAAGTTGGCGTCGTCGCGCTCCGGGAAGTCCTCCCGGAAGTGCCCGCCGCGGGACTCGGTGCGGTGCAGGGCGGCCACGGTCATGACCTTCGCGAGCTGCAGGAGGAAGCCGAGCTCCACGGCCTCGAGCAGGTCGAGGTTGAAGCGCTTGCCCTTGTCCTGGATGGAGATGTTCGCGTACCGGGCCTCGAAGGCGGCGATGTCGTCGAGCGCCGCCTGCAGGGTGTCGGCGGTGCGGAACACCTGGACGTTGAGGTCCATGGTGTCCTGCAGGTCCTTGCGGATCGCGGCGACCTTCTCGGTGCCCGTGCCGTTGCGGGCGTTGTCGAGCAGCGACACGGTGCTGTCCAGGGCGTTGTCCGGGACGGGCACGAACTCGGCCTGCTGCGCGTACTCGGCCGCGTAGATGCCGGCGCGCTTGCCGAACACGTTGATGTCCAGCAGCGAGTTGGTGCCCAGGCGGTTGGAGCCGTGCACGGACACGCAGGCGACCTCGCCCGCGGCGTACAGGCCCGGGACGACCGTCTCGTTGTCCTGGAGCACCTCGGCCTTGATGTTGGTCGGGATGCCGCCCATGGCGTAGTGGCAGGTCGGGAACACCGGGACGGGCTCGGTGTAGGGCTCCACGCCCAAATACGTGCGGGCGAACTCCGTGATGTCGGGCAGCTTCGCGTCGATGTGCGCCGGCTCGAGGTGCGTGAGGTCGAGCAGGACGTAGTCCTTGTTCGGCCCGGCGCCGCGGCCCTCGCGCACCTCGTTGGCCATGGAGCGGGCCACGATGTCACGGGGGGCGAGGTCCTTGATGGTCGGGGCGTAGCGCTCCATGAACCGCTCGCCGTCGGCGTTGCGCAGGATCCCGCCCTCGCCGCGGGCCGCCTCGGAGACGAGGATGCCCAGCCCGGCCAGACCCGTCGGGTGGAACTGGATGAACTCCATGTCCTCGAGGGGCAGGCCGTTGCGGAACGCGATCGCCATGCCGTCGCCGGTGAGCGTGTGCGCGTTGGAGGTCGTCTTGTAGACCTTGCCGGCCCCGCCGGAGGCGAAGACCACGGACTTGGCCTGGAAGACGTGCAGCTCCCCGGAGGCGAGGTCGTAGGAGACGACGCCGGCGACGCGGCGCTGGCCGTCGACCTCGGTCATGATCAGGTCCAGGACGTAGTACTCGTTGAAGAACTCCACGTTGTGCTTGATGCAGTTCTGGTACAGCGTCTGGAGGATCATGTGGCCGGTGCGGTCCGCGGCGTAGCACGCCCGGCGCACGGGAGCCTTGCCGTGGTCCCGGGTGTGGCCGCCGAAGCGGCGCTGGTCGATCTTGCCCTCGGGGGTGCGGTTGAACGGCAGGCCCATCTTCTCGAGGTCGAGGACGGCGTCGATGGCCTCCTTGGCCATCACCTCGGCGGCGTCCTGGTCGACCAGGTAGTCACCGCCCTTGATGGTGTCGAACGTGTGCCACTCCCAGTTGTCCTCCTCGACGTTGGCGAGGGCCGCGCACATGCCGCCCTGCGCCGCGCCGGTGTGGGAACGCGTGGGGTACAGCTTGGTCAGTACGGCAGTGCGGGAGCGCTGACCGGCCTCGATGGCGGCGCGCATACCGGCACCACCGGCGCCGATGATGACCACGTCGTACTTGTGAACCTGCATACCGGTTGTTCTTTCTGTTGGATGTTCAGTCAGATGTGCTGGCGCCCGGTCGCCTGTGACCGGACGGCGGAGACGGCCCGCCGCGGGCGGACCGTCTCCGGCAGGGCTCAGCCCGCGGTGCAGAAGCTCGCGAGCAGCGCGGGGTCCGCGCCGGCCGGGCAGGGCTCGAAGGTGAAGATGACGAGGGTGCCGAGCAGGATCACGAAGGCGGAGGTGGTGAAGAGGAAGACCTTCAGCCAGAACCGGGTCCGGTCACGCTCCGCGTAGTCGTCGATGATCACGCGCAGGCCGTTGGTGCCGTGCAGCATCGCGAGCCACAGCAGCAGCAGGTCGAAGACCTGCCAGAACGGGCTGGCCCACTTGCCGGCCACGAACGCGAAGTCGACGGCGTTCACGCCGCCCTCGGGGCCCACGAGGTTGACCCAGAGGTGGACGAAGACGAGCACCAGCAGGATCACGCCGGACAGGCGCATGAACAGCCACGCGAACATCTCGAAGTTGTTGCGGCGGGACGAGGAGCGGTTGTACTTGATGCCGTTGACCTCGAGGTCCTTGCTCCGGGGGACCGAGATGTTTGCCTTGAGCGGTGTGCTCATTGTGATTAACCCCCGAAGACGTGGGACAGGTGACGGATGAGGAACGGGATCATGACGACGACCCACAGGGCCAGGACACCCCAGAGCATCTGCTTCTGGTACTTGGTGCCGCTGGACCAGAAGTCGACCATGATGATGCGCAGGCCGTTGAACGCGTGGTAGACGATGGCCGCCACGAGGCCGGCCTCGCCGAGGCCCATGACCGGGTTCTTGTAGGTCGCCATGACCGCGTTGTAGGCCTCGGGTGAGACCCGCACGAGCGCGGTGTCCAGGACGTGGACCAGAAGAAAGAAGAAGATGGCCACGCCGGTGATGCGGTGGGCCACCCAGGACCACTGGCCATGAGCCTGGCCGCGGTACAGGGTGCCCTTGGATGTCTTCGCCACTGAAAAACCTCCCTGAGTCGCTCGCCGTCGTGCGCTCTAGAAATATCCGGGAATTCGCACTGCGCACGACGTGAGCGGAGCCCTCCGGCTCTGTGTCGGATGATGCGCGAGTTCCCTCCCACGATACCAGCACGGCCGGTGTTTACTGACAGGCTGTCCCTCGCTCTCGCGCGGTTTCCGCCGCAGGCTGACGTCGTTTTCCGTGCGTCCCGGGGCGAGGTCGTATGGTGTTGTCCGTGACCTCCCCACTCGCGCACTTCCACCCCTTCATCCCTGCCGGAGGGGTCGGCTCCCGGCTGTGGCCCCTGTCCCGGGCCGACGCCCCCAAGTTCCTGCTCGACCTCACCGGCTCCGGCTCGTCCCTGCTCCGCGCCACGTACGACCGGCTCGCGGACCTCGGCGACGGTCCGGTCATGGTCGTGACCGGGCGCACCCACGCCGCCGCGGTCTGCCGTCAGCTCCCGGAGCTCTCCACGGTGGACCTCGTGCTCGAGCCGTCCCCGAAGGACTCCGCGGCGGCCATCGGCCTGGCCTGCATGCTCGTCCAGCGCCGGGACCCCGAGGCGATCGTCGGGTCCTTCGCCGCCGACCACGTGATCGAGCCCGCCGAGGCCTTCCAGGACGTCGTCCGGGAGGCCGTGGCCGCGGCGGCGTCCGGGCGGATCGTGACGATCGGCATCCCGCCGAGCTCCCCGGCCACCGGTTTCGGCTACATCCGGGCCGGGGCCCAGCTCGGGCTGCCGGACGCGCCGCACGCCCTCCAGGTCGAGGAGTTCGTGGAGAAGCCCGACGAGGACACCGCCCGCCACTACGTGGCCGGCGGCAACTACACGTGGAACGCCGGGATGTTCGTGGCGCCCGCGTCCCTGATGCTGCGCCACCTCGCCGCGAGCCAGCCGGAGCTGCACGCGGGGCTCACCGAGATCGCCGACGCCTGGGGCACGCCCGCCCAGGACGAGGTGGTGGACCGGGTGTGGCCCGGCCTGCCCAAGATCGCGATCGACTACGCCGTGGCCGAGCCCGCGGCGGCCGCGGGGGACGTGGCCATGGTCCCGGCGAGCTTCACCTGGGACGACGTCGGGGACTTCGCGGCGATCCGGCGGCTCAACCACGTCGATCCCGAGACCGACCCCGACGTCACGGTCCTGGGCGACAACAGCCGGGTGCTCTCCGACAGCTCCAGCGGCATCGTCGTCTCGGACACGGGCCGGCTGATCGCGCTGATCGGCGTCGAGGACATCGTCGTCGTCGACACCCCCGACGCGCTGCTGGTGACCACCCGGGAGCACGCCCAGCGCGTCAAGGACGCGGTGGCCTCGCTCAAGCAGAGCGGCAACACGGACGTCCTGTGAGCGTCCCGGGCCGTGCGCGCCCGGGAGTAGGCTGAACAGATGCCTGACGCGCCATCCACCGCCGCGGCCCCGGAGGCCGGCCTCCCGCCCGCCATCGGCCCCCTGCTCAAGCGCTACCTGCCCGACCTGATCGCCTTCCGGCGGGACCTGCACCGGCACCCGGAGCTGTCCTACCAGGAGTTCCGCACCACGGACCGGATCGTGGGCGCCCTGGAGAACATGGGCCTCGCCCCGGTGCGGCTCTCGGACACCGGGTGCTACGTGGACATCGGGCACGGCCCGATCGCCGTGGGCCTGCGGGCGGACATCGACGCGCTGCCGATCCAGGAGGGCACGGGTCTCGAGTACTCCTCCGTCAACGACGGCGTGGCGCACTCCTGCGGGCACGACATCCACGCCACGGTGATGGTGGGCGTGGCCAAGGTGCTCGCGGACCTGCACCGGACCGCGCACATCGCCGGGACCGTGCGGATCGTCTTCCAGCCCGCCGAGGAGCAGCTCCCCGGCGGCGCGCTCACCGTGCTGCGCCAGGGCGTCCTCGAGGGCGTGCCGCGGATGTTCGCCCTGCACTGCGAGCCCAAGGTCGACGTCGGCCAGGTGGGCACCCGGATCGGCGCGATCACGTCCGCCTCCGACACCGTGCGCATCGAGTTCACCGGCCGCGGCGGGCACACCTCCCGCCCCCACCTCACGCAGGACCTCGTCTACGCGATGGCCCAGATCGCCGTCAACGTCCCGGCCGTGCTCTCCCGGCGGATCGACGTCCGCTCCGGAGTGGCCGTGGTGTGGGGCCAGATGCACGCCGGCGTGGCGCCCAACGCCATCCCCGCCACCGGATTCATGTCCGGGACCATGCGGTGCCTCGACGCCGACGCCTGGCACCGGGCGGGCAAGCTGCTCGACGAGGTCGTGCACCAGGTCGCGGCGCCCTACGGGGTGGACGTGGAGCTGGAGCACATCCGCGGCGTCCCTCCCGTGGTCAACGGGGAGGCCGAGACCACCCTGATCGAGAACGCCGCCCGCGCCGAGCTCGGCGAGGACGCGGTGGTGCTGGTGCACCAGTCGATGGGCGGGGAGGACTTCGCGTGGTTCCTCCAGGAGGTCCCCGGGGCGATGATGCGGCTGGGCACGCGCACGCGGGACGGGCACACCTACGACCTGCACCAGTCGGACTACGTGGCGGACGAGGCCGCGATCGGCTGCGGCATCCAGGTCATGGCCAGCACGGCCCTGCGCGCCATCCGGCTGCACTCCCGGCAGACACGGCCGGACGTCACGACGAATTAACGGCGGCCTCCGGCCCGTCGCGCCTACCCGTGGGTAGAGTGGCACCACGTCGCGCTTGCCGCGTGACCGGGCCCACAGCCCGGCCGCGCCCGTCTCCTGGAGGAACCATGACCTTCTCGCCCCGGACGTCCCGAGGAACCCGCCCGCTCTCCGCCGCCGCGCTGCTCGGCGCCTCCGCCCTCGTCCTCGCCGGCTGCGGCGCCGCCCCCGAGGAGGGCGGCGAGGCGCAGGAGCAGGCCACCGACTTCACCGGCTGCATCGTCTCGGACTCCGGCGGGTTCCAGGACCGCTCGTTCAACCAGAACTCCTACGAGGGCCTGAAGGCCGTCGAGGAGAGCATGGGCATCAAGGTCAACCAGGCGGAGTCCCAGGCCGAGACCGACTTCGAGCCCAACCTGACGTCCATGGTGCAGTCCGGGTGCGACCTGACGCTGTCCGTGGGCTTCCTCCTCGCCGACGCCACCCGGGCCGTGGCCGAGGCCAACCCCGAGTCGAACTTCGCGATCGTCGACGACGCCTCGATCGAGCTCGACAACGTCAAGCCGCTCGTCTACAACACGGCCGAGGCCGCGTTCCTCGCCGGCTACGTCGCGGCGGGCAGCACCCAGAGCGGGACCGTGGCGACCTACGGCGGCATGGACATCCCGACCGTGACCGTGTTCATGGACGGCTTCGCCGACGGCGTCGACCACTACAACCGGACCAAGGGCGAGGACGTCCGGCTGCTGGGCTGGGACAAGGACTCCCAGGACGGCACGTTCGTCAACAGCTTCACGGACACCTCCGCCGCCAAGACCACCACGCAGAACTTCATCAACGAGGGCGCGGACATCGTCCTGCCCGTGGCCGGGCAGGCGGCCCTCGGCACCCTCGACGCCGTGGTGGAGGCCAACAGCGGCGGCGGCGACGACGTCCGCTTCGTGTGGGTCGACGCCGACGGCTACGAGACCCTCGACCAGGGCAAGGAGTACCAGCTCACCTCCGTGCTCAAGCAGATGAGCACCTCCGTGCAGGACGTCGTCGAGTCGGCCGCCGAGGGCGAGTTCAGCAACGAGCCCTACGTCGGCACCCTCGAGAACGACGGCGTGGGCATCGCCCCGTTCCACGACCAGGAGGAGGCCGTGGGCGAGGAGCTCGCCGGCGAGGTCGAGCAGCTGCGCCAGGACATCATCGACGGCACCGTCGCCGTCGAGTCCGAGAACTCGCCGCAGGCCTGATCCCGGACGACACCGACCACCGCACCCACCGCCGCCAGCGGAGGCCACCGCCGCAGCTGGCGGCGGTGGCGTGCCCGCCCGGGACCGGCGGACGGCCCAGGAGGAGGACCACCCCACCATGAAGCTGGAACTGCAGTCCATCACCAAGCGGTTCGGCTCCTTCGCGGCGAACGAGGACGTCGACCTCGTCGTGGAGCCCGGGCAGATCCACTGCCTCCTCGGCGAGAACGGGGCCGGCAAGTCCACCCTGATGAACGTCCTGTACGGCCTGTACCGACCGACGGAGGGGCGCATCCTCGTGGACGGCACCGCGGTGGCCTTCCGGGGCCCCGGGGACGCCATGGCCGCCGGGATCGGCATGGTGCACCAGCACTTCATGCTCGTGCCGGTGTTCACCGTCGCCGAGAACGTGGCGCTCGGCGCCGAGAGCACCCGCGGCGGCACCCTCGACCTCGAGACCACCCGACGCCGGATCCGGGAGATCTCGCAGCGCTACGGCTTCCACGTGGACCCGGACGCCGTGGTCGAGGACCTGCCCGTGGGCGTGCAGCAGCGCGTCGAGATCATCAAGGCCCTCGTGCGGGAGGCGCAGGTGCTCATCCTCGACGAGCCCACCGCGGTGCTCACGCCGCGGGAGACCGACGAGCTGCTCGAGATCATGCGCCAGCTGCGCGGCTCCGGGAAGTCGATCCTGTTCATCTCCCACAAGCTGCGGGAGGTCAAGGCGATCTCCGACGTCATCACGGTGATCCGCCGCGGCCGGGTGGTGGGGCAGACGTCCCCGGAGGCCTCGACCGCCGAGCTCGCGGCCCTCATGGTGGGCCGGGACGTGTCCCTGACCGTCGCCAAGGACGAGGCCGAGCCGGGGGAGCGCGCCCTGGAGGTCTCCGGGCTCACCGTGGTCGCGGACAACGGCGTGAAGCTGCTCGACGACGTCGGCTTCGACGTGGCCCGCGGGGAGATCCTCGCGGTGGCCGGCGTGCAGGGCAACGGCCAGACGGAACTGGCCGAGGCGATCCTCGGCCTGCGGGAGCGGGCCACGGGGTCCATCCGGCTGGGCGGCACGGAGCTGCTCGGGAAGTCCGTGCGCCAGGTCCTCGACGCCGGCGTGGGCTTCGTCCCGGAGGACCGCTCCACGGACGGGCTCGTGGGCCCTTTCACGGTCGCCGAGAACCTCGTGCTGGACCTCTACGGCGACGACCGCTTCTCCCGCGGACCGTCCCTGCGCCTGGGCGAGGTCCAGGCCAACGCCCGCCGCGCCGTCGAGCAGTTCGACGTCCGCACCCCCTCCGTGGACGCCCCCGTGCAGACCCTGTCCGGCGGCAACCAGCAGAAGGTCGTCATCGCCCGGGAGCTCTCCCGGCCCCTCGAGCTGTTCCTCGCCTCCCAGCCCACCCGCGGCGTGGACGTCGGCTCGGTCGAGTTCATCCACGAGCGGATCGTCGCCGAGCGGGACAAGGGCGTGCCGGTCCTCATCGTCTCGACCGAGCTCGACGAGGTGTACGCGCTGGCCGACCGGATCGCCGTGTTCTTCCACGGCCGGATCATGGGGATCGTGGGCCCCGACACCCCGCGCGACGTCCTGGGGCAGATGATGGCCGGGGCCACCGCCGAGGAGCTCCGCGCGGCCGGCGCCTGGCCGGCCGGCGCCCAGCAGACCGGCGCCCAGCAGACCGTCCCCCAGCCGACCGACGCCCCGCAGGACACGGCGCAGCACACGAAGGAGCAGGCATGAGTGCCACCGGACCGGCCCCCGCGGTCGCCGACCAGCAGAAGGCGCCGCCGCCCACGGCCGTCGCGCCCGGTGCGCCGCGGCGCGACTGGACGGGCTCCGCGGTGCAGTCCGTGCTCGCGATCGTCGCCGCCCTGGTCCTGGGCGGACTGCTCATCGCCCTGACCGACGACCGGGTCGCCGACGCCGCGAGCTACTTCTTCGCCCGCCCCGGGGACACGCTCGCGGCCATGTGGGCCGCCGCGTCCTCCGCCTACGAGGCGATGTTCTACGGCGCCGTCTACAACCCGAACGGCACCACGTTCGCGCAGCGGGTCTACCCGCTCGCGGAGACCCTCACCGTGGCCACGCCGCTGGTCCTGGCGGGGCTCGGCGTGGCCGTGGCCTTCCAGGCCGGGCTGTTCAACATCGGCGCCCAGGGGCAGCTGCTGATCGGCGCGGCGCTCGCCGCCTGGGTCGGCTTCGCCTGGCAGCTGCCGATGGGCGTGCACCTGCTCGCCGTGATCCTCGCGGGTGCCCTCGGCGGCGCGCTGTGGGGCGCGATCGTCGGTGTGCTCAAGGCCCGCACCGGCGCCCACGAGGTGATCCTGACGATCATGCTCAACTACATCGCGCTGAACCTCGTCGCCTGGCTGCTCACCCGCCCGGCGTTCCTGCGCCCGGGCTCCTCCAACCCCGTGAGCCCCCAGGTCGCGGACACCGCGATGTTCCCCAAGCTGCTCGGCGAGCAGTTCCGGCTGCACTGGGGCTTCGTGCTCGCGATCCTCGCCACCGTGTTCGTCGCGTGGCTGCTCCAGCGCTCCACGATCGGCTTCGAGCTGCGGGCCGTGGGCGCCAACCCGCGCGCGGCCCGGACCGCCGGCATCTCCGTGACGCGCGGCTTCGTCGTCGTCATGGTCCTCGCGGGCGCGCTCGCGGGCCTCGCGGGCGTGGCCCAGATCTCCGGCACCGAGCGGGCGCTGACCGCGGGCGTCGCCGCGTCCTTCGGCTTCGACGCGATCACGGTGGCCCTGCTGGGCCGCTCGAAGCCGTGGGGCACGTTCTTCGCGGGCCTGCTCTACGGCGGGTTCCGCGCGGGTGGCGTCACCATGCAGTCGATGACCGGCACGAACATCGACATCGTCCTGGTCGTGCAGTCCCTGATCGTCCTGTTCATCGCCCTGCCGCCGCTGGTGCGGACGGGGCAGGACCGGGTCCGCTCCCGCCGCGGCCGGGGCACCACCGCCACGGCCACCACTGCCCCCGAAGGAGGCCGGGCATGAGCTCGCAGCATCCGGGACCGCGTCCCGAGCCGGCGCCCTGGGCGTCCGGCAGCACGACCGGCGGCCCCGCCGGCAGCACACCCGACAGCACGCACGGCGGCACCGCCGCGGCGACCCTGCCCCCGCCGGCCGAGGCCGAACTGTCCACGACCGCGGCCAACGAGGTCGTGGGCGTCACGAGCTGGCGCACCCCGGTCGTGCTCGGCCTCCTGAGCCTCGTGGCCCTCCTGCTGTTCGGGCTCAACGCCCCGGACAACACGGTGAGCTTCCGCGTCTCGGAGGCCGGCGACCTCTTCCGCGTGCCGGACCTCGTGGTGCACGGCGTCCTGTGGGGCTGGCTCACGGTGGCCGTGCTGGCCGGGCTGACGGTCCTCGCGTTCCTGCGCGCCCGGGCCGGGGCGCAGCTGCCCCGGTGGGCGGTGCTCGTGGTCGGCTTCTTCTTCGTCAGCGGCTTCCTCGTGTGGGTCGTGGGCAGCGCGCGCAGCCCGGACGTGTCCCTGTCCGGGCTGCTGGCCGGGTCCGTGGCCCTGGCCATCCCGCTGATCTTCGGCTCCCTGGGCGGCCTGCTGTGCGAGCGCTCGGGCGTGATCAACATCGCGATCGAGGGCCAGCTGCTGTTCGGCGCGTTCTCCGCCGCGGTGGCCGGCTCGCTCTCCGGCAGCGCCTGGGTGGGGCTGCTCGCCGCCGTGCTGGGCGCCGGGCTCGTCTCCCTCGTGCTGGCGGTCTTCTCGATCACCTACCGGGTCAACCAGGTGATCGTGGGCGTGGTGCTCAACGTGCTCGTGTCCGGGCTGACCGGCTTCCTCTTCGCCACGGTGCTGGAGTCGAACCCGGGCGTGTTCAACTCCCCGCCGCGGCTGCCGCGCTTCGCGGTCCCGGTGCTCTCGGAGATCCCCCTGATCGGGCCCATCGTCTTCGACCAGTCCGTGATCGGCTACCTGATGTACGCCGCGGTGGCGCTCGTGTGGTTCGCGCTCTACAAGACGCGCTGGGGGCTGCGCACCCGGTCCGTGGGCGAGCACCCCAAGGCCGCCGACACCCTCGGCGTGAAGGTCAACGCCCTGCGCTTCCGCAACGTGCTGCTGGGCGGGATGGTCGCCGGTCTCGGCGGCGCGTTCTACACGCTGGTCTCCGTCTCCGCGTTCACCCGGGACATGACCTCCGGGGCCGGCTACATCGCGCTGGCCGCCCTGATCTTCGGCCGGTGGAACCCGGTGGGGGCGCTGCTCGCGTCCCTGCTGTTCGGCTTCGCGTCCAACCTGCAGTCGATCCTGTCCTTCCTGGGCACGCCCGTGCCCAGCCAGTTCCTGGCCATGCTCCCGTACGTCGTCACGATCCTGGCCGTGGCCGGGCTCGTGGGAGTCTCCCGCGGCCCCGCGGCCATCGGCAAGCCCTACACCAAGGAGTGAGCGCCTCGTGAACGAGCCCCTGCGCACCGGCGGCGAGGAGAGCGGCGACGACGGGACCCGGGTCGACTGGGACCGGCTGCGGAAGGCCGCCGTGGCCGCCCTCGAGCACGCCTACGTCCCGTACTCGCACTACCCGGTGGGCGCGGCCGCCCTCACCGAGGACGGGCGGGTGGTCTCCGGGTGCAACGTGGAGAACGCCTCCTACGGGCTGACCCTGTGCGCCGAGTGCACCCTGGTCTCCGCGCTGCACATGTCCGGCGGCGGGCGGCTCGTCGCGTTCGTGTGCGTCGACGGGCACGGCGACGTCCTGATGCCCTGCGGGCGGTGCCGGCAGCTGCTGCACGAGCACCGCGGCCCCGGCCTGCGGCTGCTCACCGTCTCCGGGGTGCGCACCATGGCCGAGGTGCTGCCCGACGCCTTCGGCCCCGAGAACCTCTAGTCCCCGAAAGGACCCCTCATGACCGAGCAGTTCGACGCCGTGGACGTCATCCGGACCAAGCGCGACGGCGGTGCCCTGTCGCCCGGGCAGATCGCGTGGGTCCTGGACGCCTACACCCGCGGGGCCGTGGCCGAGGAGCAGATGAGCGCCCTGGCCATGGCGATCTTCCTGCGGGGCATGGACCGGGACGAGATCGCGTGCTGGACGCGGGCGATGATCGCCTCGGGGGAGCGGATGGACTTCTCCGCGCTCGTGCGCTCCGGGGCGCGCTCGGCCACCGCGGACAAGCACTCGACCGGCGGGGTGGGGGACAAGATCACCCTGCCGCTGGCCCCGCTCGTGGCGGTCTACGGCGTGGCCGTCCCCCAGCTGTCCGGGCGCGGTCTCGGCCACACCGGCGGCACCCTGGACAAGCTCGAGTCGATCCCCGGCTGGCGGGCCGCCCTGTCCAACGAGCAGATGCTGGCCCAGCTGCGGGACGTGGGCGCCGTGATCTGCGCGGCGGGCTCCGGCTTGGCGCCGGCGGACAAGAAGCTCTACGCGCTGCGGGACGTCACCGGGACGGTCGAGTCGATCCCGCTCATCGCGTCCTCCATCATGTCCAAGAAGATCGCGGAGGGCACCCAGTCCCTCGTGCTCGACGTCAAGGTGGGCTCCGGGGCGTTCATGAAGGACCTGGCGTCCGCCCGCAAGCTGGCCCGCACGATGGTCGACCTCGGCACCGGCGCCGGGGTCACCACCACCGCCCTGCTCACCGACATGTCCACGCCCCTCGGCCTTACGGTCGGCAACGCCGTGGAGGTCCAGGAGTCCGTCGACGTGCTCGCCGGCGGCGGCCCGGCCGACGTCGTGGAGCTCACCGTGGCGCTCGCCGCGGAGATGCTCGCCGCGTCCGGGCTCCCCGACGCCGACCCGGCGGAGGCGCTGCGGGACGGCCGTGCCATGGACGTGTGGCGGGCCATGGTGGCCGCCCAGGGCGGCGACCCCGACGCCCCGCTGCCCCGGGCCCGCGAGTCCGAGACCGTCGTGGCCGAGGCCGACGGCGTGCTCGCCGAGCTCGACGCCCACCGGGTCGGAGTGGCCTCCTGGCGCCTCGGCGCCGGCCGCGCCCGGCGCGAGGACCCGGTCCAGGCTGGCGCCGGCGTGCTGCTCCACGCCAAGCCCGGGGACGCCGTCCGGGCCGGGCAGCCCCTGCTGACCCTGCTCACCGACACCCCCGACCGCTTCGCGCGCGCCCGGGAGGCCCTCGAGGGCGCCGCCGTGGTCGCCCCGGAGGCGCCGGCGTCCCGGCCGGACCGGGCCGTGGTCCTCGAGACCGTCCGCTGAGCGCTGGGCACTGAGCGCCGGACGCCGATCGCCCGGGCACCGGGCTCCGCACGTCGAGCGCTGGGCGTCGAGCGCCGGACGCTCAGGGCCGGCCGCTGAGAGCCCGGGGCGGGGGCGGGGCCCGCCTATACTGCGGAGAGAACCAGCGCGAAACGAGAACCGAGGGCGTGCGCACACGCTCGGAAGGGTGGGTCCAGTTGGGTCTGCGAGGCATTTTCCGGAAGAACACCGAGGACAGCACGCCGCACCGCGAGACCGGACGGCCGGAGCAGCCGGCCGGTCCGACCCCCGGCCCCGACGGTCGCGACACCGGCGCCCGGGACACGGGCGCCGGGGAGGGCCAGGACACCCGAGGCCAGGACTCCGCTTCCCGGGACCTCGGCGGGAACGGACACGAGGAGCACGGCGCCGGGGAGGCCCGGCCGCTGCCCGACCGCGGCCCGCTGCCCTTCCTCGTGGACCGCCTGACGTCCCGGGGGGCGGACCGGGCCGTGCTCACGCTCGTCCAGCGCGGCAACACCATGACCCACCAGACCCAGCAGTCCGTGGGCGACGCCGATCCGTCCGTGGAGTCCGGCACCGTGGACCAGGACTCGCCGCTCTTCGACCCCGTGGCCGACCTCTACAGCGAGTCCATGTCCTCGCCGCGCGGCGCGTGGCAGAACGCCCGCATCGAGGTGGGCCCGGAGCAGGACGGGGTCCGGACCGTGGTGACGACCTACGGGTTCGCCGACGGCACCGAGGACGTCCGCACCTGGCGATCGGGCCGGCCCGTCCCGGGCGCCGCCGCGGCGGGAGGCCGGCAGCCCGCCGCGGACGCGCAGTCCGCCCGGGCGCAGACCGCCGGCGGGCCCTCCACCGGCGATCGGCTCCGCGCCGGGGCCCCGTCCGAGCCGGTGTCGCCGGCCGCGGAGCGTGCGGCCGGCGGCGTCACCGCGGCCGCCGCCGCAGGCACCGGGTCCTCCGCGGCCGGCACCGCCCCCTCCTCCCAGTTCGCCGACGGGTCGACCCCCGGGTCGACCCTCGAGCCCGTCGACGTGCCGGCGGCCGAGCGGACCGGCGAGCCGGCCACCGGGGCGGAGTCCGCCTCCGCCGCGGAGGCTCCTGCGGCCGGCCAGGAGGACGACGAGCAGCGCGCTGCCGACCACGGCGTGTCGTCCCACGACGCCCCCGACCAGGGGGCGCCCCACCACGACGTCCCCGACCACGTCGACCACGAGGAGTGGCACGAGGACGTCGAGCCGGCCGCGCCCACCGGGGCGGCGGCCGCGACGGCCGCCGCGGCCGCCGCCGGCACCGCTGCGGGGGACGACCACGACTCCTCCGCCCCGGGGACCGCGGTCTCCACGGACGTCTCCCCGTCCTACCGGGCGCCGGCGGGGGTCCCCGACCGGCCCTCCCAGGACAGGCTGGCCGAGGGCAACCTGGTGCTCAAGGAGGCCGACGTCCTGCGCCGGCTCGCCGACGCCCAGCGGCGCCTGTTCGGCGAGGACGGCACAGCGATGGACGTCTCCACCGTCCTGGTGCGGGTGCGGGCCCTGGGCACGTACTACGACGCCCTCACCCACGTGCGCAAGAACGGCTTCTGGGACCAGCGCCGCACCTTCGAGCTCATCCCCGAGGAGCTGCTGCACGTGCAGGAGCTCAAGGACGAGTCCTACGTGGAGGGCAGCGGCGCCCCGCTGGCCATGATGTTCCGCTTCCGCCCGGGCATCCCCCCGGAGGTGTCCTTCGACTACGCGGACGAGGAGGCCTTCGTGCGCTACGAGGACCGGCTGCCCGCGCAGAACTACCTCGAGGAGCTGCGCATGTACCCCCGCACCGGGGCGCACATCCCGCAGCACATGAACGAGGCCCTGCAGGACTGGAACTACTGAGACCGACCGAGACAGGGGCCGTCCCGACCGTGATGCTGACCTCCGCCGAACGGCACCCGGGCCGCGTGCCGGACCGGGTCCTGCGCGACCTGCCCAAGGTGTGCCTGCACGACCACCTGGACGGCGCCCTGCGCCCGGCCACGATGGTCGAGCTGGCCGCCGCCGCCGGGCACCGGCTGCCGGCCGAGGACCCCGAGGCGCTGCGCCGGTGGGTGCGCCGGAGCGCCGACTCCGGCTCGCTGCTGCGCTACCTGGCGACCTTCGAGCACACGGTCGCGGTGATGCAGACCCCCGAGGCGCTCGTGCGCTGCGCCCGGGAGTACGTCGAGGACCTGGTGGCGGACGGGGTGGTCCACGCCGAGGTGCGCTGGGCCCCCGAGCAGCACACCGCCGGCGGCCTGTCGATGGCGGAGGCCGTCGAGGCCGTCCGGCTGGGGCTCTCGGAGGGCGTGCTCGCCGCGGAGGACGCCGGCCACATCGTGTCCGTCACCCAGATCCTCTGCGCCATGCGCCACGCGGACCGCTCCCTCGAGGTCGCCCGCCTCGTGGTGGACAACCGGGACCGCGGCGTGGTGGCCTTCGACCTCGCGGGCCCCGAGGACGGCTTCCCGCCCGCCCGCCACCGGGCCGCCCTCGAGCTGCTCGCGGACGAGCTGGTGCCCGTCACCCTGCACGCGGGGGAGGCGGCGGGCGTCGAGTCGATCCGGGACGCGCTGGCCACGGGCCGCGCCCTGCGCCTGGGCCACGGCGTGCGCATCGCGGAGGACATCGACATCGACTACCTGGAGGACGTCGCCGTCGTCGACCTCGGGCGCACGGCCGAGTGGGTCCGGGACCGGGGGATCGCCCTCGAGGTGTGCCCCACGTCCAACCTCCAGACCGGGGCCGTGGCCGCGTTCGGCGCCGGCCCCGAGCGGCACCCGGTGGACATGCTCTACCGGACCGGCTTCACGGTGACCATCTCCCCGGACAACCGGCTGATGAGCGGGACCACGGTCACGGACGAGCTGGCCCTCCTCGTGGCGCACTTCGGCTACGGGCTCGAGGACCTGGAGCGGCTGCAGCGCAACGCCGCGGCCGCCGCCTTCCTCCCGCTCGAGGACCGCAGCGCCCTGGACGGGATGATCACCGAAGGCTTCGAAGGGATGCACGCATGAGCCAGGGGCACGGCACGGACGACGTCGCGGCGGGACTCGGCGTCCCGGAGCGGACCGGGCAGCGCTTCGCCGAGCTCGTGGCGGTCATGGACCGGCTGCGCTCCCCGGGCGGGTGCGCCTGGGACGGGCAGCAGACCCACGAGTCCCTCGTGCGCTACCTCGTGGAGGAGGCCTACGAGGTGGTCGAGGCGGTCGAGGCCGAGGGTGGGCCGGCGGCCCACGCCGGGCTGCTGGTCGAGGAGCTCGGGGACGTCCTGCTGCAGGTGGTCTTCCACTCCCGGGTCGCCCAGGAGCGCCCGCGCGACGAGGGCGGCTTCGACGTGGCGGACGTGCTCGAGGCGATCACCGCGAAGCTGATCCGCCGCCACCCGCACGTCTTCGGCGCCGGGGCCACCGGGGACGTCGAGGGGGAGCAGACCCTCGAGCAGCTGCACTCCCGCTGGGAGGACCTCAAGCGGGCGGAGAAGCCGGAGCGGACGGGTCCCTTCGACGGCATCCCGCCGCACCTGCCGGCCCTGGCCCTCGCGGAGAAGACCCTCGCGCGGGCCCGCAAGCACGGCCTCGAGCCCGCGGCGCCCACCGCGGAGGAGCCCGGCGGCCCGCGCACCGAGGAGGAGCTCGGCGAGGCGCTGTTCGCGCTCGTGCGCTCCGCCTCTGCCCGGGGCCTCGACGCCGAGCGGGCTCTGCGCGGAGCCGCCCGCGCCTACGCCACGGCGCGGACCGAGGACTGATCCCGTCACGGGCGGTTGTCCACCGGCCGCCTCCGGCGCCGAGTCGCTAGGCTGGGAGCCGCCGGGGGCGCCCGGCCCCGCCGGTGCGGACCCTCGGCCGGAGCCCCCATCGGAGCCCCGACCGCCCCACCACGCAAGTTCCACCCACGTCAGCGACCAGCTCAGCACCAACGTCAGGAGCAACCCATGGCCATGATCACCGCAGTGCACGCCCGCCAGATCCTCGACTCCCGCGGCAACCCGACCGTGGAGGTCGAGGTGCTGCTGGAGGACGGCAGCTACGGCCGGGCGGCGGTGCCCTCGGGCGCCTCGACCGGTGCCTTCGAGGCCGTCGAGCGCCGCGACGGCGACAAGAACGTGTACCTCGGCAAGGGCGTGCTCGACGCCGTGAAGGCCGTCGACGAGGAGATCGCGGAGGCCGTGATCGGCCTCGACGCGACCGACCAGCGGCTGGTCGACCGCACCATGCTCGACCTCGACGGCACGGACAACAAGGGCGGCCTCGGCGCCAACGCCATCCTCGGCGTCTCCCTGGCCGTGGCCCGCGCCGCCGCGAACGCCTCCGACCTCGAGCTCTACAAGTACCTGGGCGGGCCCAACGCCCACGTGCTCCCGGTGCCCATGATGAACATCCTCAACGGCGGCTCCCACGCCGACTCCAACGTGGACATCCAGGAGTTCATGATCGCCCCGATCGGCGCGGCGACCTTCTCCGAGGCCCTGCGCACCGGCGTGGAGGTCTACCACTCCCTCAAGGGCGTGCTCAAGGAGCGCGGCCTGGCCACCGGGCTGGGCGACGAGGGCGGCTTCGCCCCGAACCTCGAGTCCAACCGGGCCGCCCTCGACCTCATCTCCGAGGCGATCGAGAAGGCCGGGTACACCGTGGGCACCGACGTGGCGCTCGCCCTGGACGTCGCCTCCTCCGAGTTCTTCGAGAACGGCAAGTACAGCTTCGAGGGCAAGCAGCTCAGCGCCGCGGAGATGACCGCCTACTACGAGGAGCTCGTGCGCGACTACCCCATCGTGTCCATCGAGGACCCGCTGGACGAGGACGACTGGGCGGGCTGGCAGGCCCTCACCGCGTCCGTGGGCACCCAGGTCCAGATCGTGGGCGACGACCTGTTCGTCACGAACCCGGAGCGGCTGGCCCGCGGCATCGAGGAGGGTGCCGGCAACGCCCTGCTCGTGAAGGTCAACCAGATCGGCTCCCTCACGGAGACCTTCGACGCCATCTCCCTGGCCCAGCGGCACATGTTCCACTGCATGATCTCGCACCGTTCGGGCGAGACCGAGGACACGACGATCGCGGACATCGCGGTGGCCACCAACGCCGGGCAGATCAAGACCGGGGCGCCGGCCCGCTCCGAGCGCGTGGCCAAGTACAACCAGCTGCTGCGCATCGAGGAGGAGCTCGGGGACGCCGCGCGCTACGCGGGTGCCTCCGCGTTCCCGCGCTACACCGCGAAGTGACGTCCTGCGGCGGCTGACCGGCCCCGCCGGTCCGTCGTCGCACGGGGGAGCGGCCGTTCCCAGCAACGGCCGCTCCCCCCGTGAGCGCTACACTGGTCCCCGTCCCCGCTCTTCCCCCGTGAGGTCAGCATGCCCGCTCCCCGTCCGCGCACCACCCGCCTGCTCGGCGGGAGCGACACCGCGCAGGGCACCAGGGGGCGCGACGGTGGACCTGGTGGCGGACCGGGCGGCGGGTCGAGCGCCGTGGGATCGCCGGTCCCCGCCCGGACCTTCAGCGGGCGGTTCCTGGTCCTCACGCTCGTGGCCGTGCTCATCGTGTTCCTGGCGGCGCCGACCACCAAGATCTTCCTCGAGCAGCGGGCGGAGATCGCCCAGCTCGAGCGCGCCATCGCCGACATGGAGGCCCAGCGGGCGTCCCTGGAGGACCAGGTGGACCAGTGGTCGGACGAGACCTACGTCAAGCAGCGGGCCCGGGACCGGCTCCTCTACGTGATGCCGGGGGAGCGGTCCTACCTCGTGGTGGGCGCCGAGGAGATGGACGGCGCCGTGGTGGACTCCTCGGCGGCGCAGGTCGAGGCCGAGAAGCCCGCGTGGGTGGACGCCCTCTGGCAGTCCGTCGTGGCGTCCGCCTACGACGACGCCCGTCCCGCGGCGGGCACCGGCGGGACCACGGACAGCACCGAGGGCGCCGACACCGCCCGGGAACCGGGCGGCACCGACGACTCCGCGGCCCCCGGGGAGCCCGGCACCACGGAGGAGCCCGGAGCGAGCCAGGACCCCGGCACCACCGGGCCGGCAGAACAGACAGAGCAGAGCGTCCCGGCCGCACCGGCGGACGGGACCGGCACGCCGCAGGACGCGGCGACGGACAGCCGCGGCAGCCCCGCGGAGTGAGGAACGGCGTGAACCCCCAGCACGGACACGAGCCCGGCGACCGGCCGGCCCCCGCCCCCCGGGGACTCGGGGTCACGGCCGCGACGGTCGAGCCCACGGCCCTGGACCTCCGGGTGCTCTCCCGGCAGCTCGGGCGCCCCGTGCGCGACGTCGTCGAGATCCCCGCCCGCTGCACGTGCGGGAACCCGCTCGTGGCGGCCACCGCGCCCCGGCTGGCCAACGGCACCCCGTTCCCCACCGTGTTCTACCTGGCCCACCCCGTCATCACCGCCGCGGTGTCCCGGCTCGAGGCCGCCGGCCTGATGTACGCGATGACGGACCGCATCGCCGAGGACGAGACCCTGGCCGCCGCCCACCGGGCCGCGCACGAGGACTACCTCGCCGAGCGCGCCCGGATCGGCGCCAAGGCCGGCACCGGGCCCGTCCCCGAGATCGAGGGCATCTCCGCCGGCGGCATGCCCGTGCGGGTCAAGTGCCTGCACGTGCTCGCCGGCCACGCGCTCGCGGCCGGGCCCGGTGTGAACCCGCTCGGCGACGAGACCCTCGACGCCATCGCCGAGTGGTGGACCCCCGCCGCCTGCCACTGCGACCCCGCCTGGCGCGAGGCCTGAGACCCACCCGCCCCCGACACCCCCGAGGACTCCCCATGCGCGTAGGCGCCATCGACTGCGGTACGAACTCCATCCGACTGCTCATCGCCGACACCCGGGAGGAGCAGGGCCGCGCGGTGCTCGACGACGTGGTGCGCGAGATGCGCGTGGTCCGGCTCGGCCAGGGCGTGGACGCCACCGGGTGGCTCGCCGAGGCGGCGCTCGAGCGCACGTTCGCGGCCACGGACGAGTACGCCCGGCTGCTGGCGAAGCACGACGTGGAGCAGCTGCGCTTCGTGGCCACGAGCGCCACCCGCGACGCCGGCAACCGGGACGTCTTCCTCGCGGGGATCCGCGAGCGCCTCGGCGTGACCCCCGAGGTCATCAGCGGCGACGAGGAGGCCGAACTGTCCTTCCGCGGCGCCTCGGCCGCCGTGGGCGGCACAGATCCCGAGGACCGGGTCCTGGTGATCGACCTCGGCGGAGGATCGACCGAGTTCGTGCTGGGCAACTCCCAGGGGGTGCGTGCCGAGCGCAGCATGGACATCGGCTGCGTCCGCCTCACCGAGCGCCACCTCGGCTCCAACCCGCCCACCCCCGCCCAGCAGGAGGCCGTGCTGCGCGACGTGGACCACGCCGTGGACGTGGTCCTGCAGACCGTGCCCCTCGCGGAGACGACCCACCTCGTGGGTGTCGCCGGCACCATCACGACCGTCACCGCGCACGCCCTCGGGCTGTCCGCCTACGACCCCGCGGCGATCGACGGCGCGGAGCTGCCCGCCGAGCGGGTCGCGCAGGCGTGCCGGGAGCTCACGGGCATGACCCGCGCGGAGCGCGCCGCGCTGCCCTACATGCACGAGGGCCGCGTCGACGTCATCGGCGGCGGCGCCCTCGTGTGGCGGCGGATCGTCGAGCGGGTGGTCGCCGCCACGGGTGGACGGGTGGACTCGGCGATCGCGAGCGAGCACGATATTTTGGACGGGATCGCCCTGTCCCAGGTCGGCTGACCCGCCCGTCCCCTCCCCCCGACCCGGAAGGACACATGTCTTCCAGCGCACTCCGCCGCCACCCTCCGCGCCACCGCGCCCTCACCCGGTGGAGCGCGGTGGGCGCGGCCTCGGCCGTGGTCGGCGCGAGCGTGCTGGTCCTGCCCGGGACGGGACCCGCGCAGGCCCGCCCCCCGGAGCCCGGACCGGCCCCCAGCATTCCGCTCGAGGACCCCGTCAGCGTGGCGCCCGCGCCCAGCGACGAGGCCACCCGCGCCCCGGATACCTCCCGCATCGCCGAGGACGGGATCCGTCCCCTGCAGTACTGGCTGGACGAGTACGGGGTGCGCGAGGCCTGGGAGGAGTCCACGGGGGAGGGCGTGCGGATCGCCGTCATCGACACCGGGGTGGACGGCTCGCACCAGGACCTGGAGGGCGCCGTGGTGGGCGGCACCGACGTCTCGGGCGGCGGCGCCGACGACGGCCAGGAGGGGCTCGGCACCGAACCGGAGCACGGGACGCTGGTCGCCTCCGTGGCCGCGGGCCGCGGGCACGTGCCCCCGGGCGGCCGGGACGACGACGTCCCCGGCCGGCCCGCTGGCATCGTGGGCGTGGCCCCGGACGCCGAGGTGCTCGCCGTGTCCACGTGGCTGGGCGACGAGAGCCCGGAGGTCCGCAGCGTCGACGAGCAGCTCCCGGACGCCGTCCGGTGGGCCGTGGACAACGGCGCTGACGTCATCAACATGTCGGTGGGCTCCAACGCGACCTCGTGGCCCGAGAGCTGGGACGAGGCCTTCCTCTACGCCGAGGAGAAGGACGTGCTCGTCGTCGCCTCCGCGGGCAACCGGGGGTCGGGGCTCGTCCAGGTAGGCGCACCCGCCACCATCCCCGGCGTGCTGACCGTGGGCGGCGTCGGCCGCACCGGGGAGGCGAGCTGGGAGTCCTCGTCGCAGGGGATCTCCATCGCCGTGGCCGGCCCGTCCGAGGACATGGTGGGCGCCATCCCGGGCGACCGCTACGCCTCGTGGGCCGGGACCTCCGCGTCCGCCCCCGTCGTGGCCGGCACCGCGGCGCTGATCAAGGCCAAGTGGCCGGACATGAGCTCCGCCCAGATCGCGAACCGCATCGTCTCCACCGCCCGGGACACCGGGGCGCCGGGCAAGGACCCGCTCTACGGCTACGGGGTGCTGGACGTCGGGGCCGCGCTCACGGAGGACGTCCCCGAGGTCGACCGCAATCCCCTCGGCAGCATGGAGCAGTGGGTGCGGGTGCACCGCAGGACCGCCGCGGCGACCCCCACGGCGAGCTCCGGCGAGAGCCCGGCGTCCGTCACGGAGGAGGTCGAGGCGGAGGTCGCCCCGCCCGAGCCCGTCGCCCCGATCGACGAGACCGGACTGCTGCCCGTGGTGGTGCTCGCCGGGTTCGGGCTGCTGGTGCTGGGCCTCACGGCGGGTGCCGTGGTGCACATCCGCCGCATCGCGGCCGACGGCTCGGACGCAGACCCGGACGGGGGTCCGGGCGGCGGCGCCTGAGGCGTGCGCCGGAACACGGTGCGGGCGCCCCTCGCCGGAAGAGATATGGACAGCGTTCTGAGTAGACTCGGGGGCATGTCTTTCACTCAACTGGCCAAGGACCGTCCGCGCCTTCTGATCGTCGGCGGCGGCTACGTCGGCTTCACCGTGGCGCAGGAACTGCAGAAGCGGATCAAGGACTCCGGCGGAGTCGTCACCGTGGTGGATCCCAACCCGTACATGATGTACCTTCCCTTCCTCCCCGAGGTGGCCGGCGGCAACATCTCGGCCCGCAGCGCGGTGGTGCCCCACCGGCAGCACCTCATGCACTCCGAGATCATCACCGGGCACGTGCTCGGGGTCAACCACGCGAACCGCACCGCGACCGTCAAGGGCATCGACGAGGGCGAGACCTTCGAGCTGACCTACGACGAGATCGTCATCGCGGGCGGCTCCGTCACCCGCGCCTTCCCGATCGAGGGCCTCGCCGAGAACGGCATCGGCCTCAAGACCATCGAGGAGGCCGTGGCGGTGCGCAACTGGGTGCTCGAGCGCATCGAGGTCGCCTCCCTCTCCAACGACGAGGAGGCCAAGCGCCGGGCGCTGACCTTCGTGGTCGTCGGCGGCGGCTACGCCGGCACCGAGACGATCGCCGAGATCGAGGACATGGCCCGCAGCGCGGTCGAGCGCAACGAGCGGCTCACCGTCTCCGACCTGCGCTTCGTGCTCATCGAGGCCATGGGCCGGATCATGCCCGAGGTGTCCGAGGACCGCGCGGAGAAGGTCGTGGCCCACCTGCGCAGCCGCGGCATCGAGGTGCTGCTCAACACGTCGCTCGACTCCGCGGTGGACAAGCACCTCAAGCTCGTCAACATGCAGGACAAGTCCCCGGCCGGGGAGTTCAGCACCGACACGTTGATCTGGACCGCCGGTGTGCAGGCCAACCCGCTCGTCAAGAGCACGGACTTCCCGCTGGACGAGCGCGGCCGCGTCCGGGCCGGGGCCGACCTGCGGATCACCGGCGACGACGGCCCCCTCGAGGGTGCCTGGGCCGCCGGCGACGTCTCCGCGGTGCCCGACCTCACCGGCGGGGGCGTCGGCGGGTTCTGCGTCCCCAACGCCCAGCACGCGGTGCGCCAGGCGCACACGATGGCCAAGAACATCATGGCCGCCCGCGCGGGCAAGCCGCTCGAGGACTACTACCACGAGAACCTCGGCGCGGTCGCAGGGCTCGGCCTGTACAAGGGCGTGGCCAGCATCAAGAACCTCCCCGGCCTGCCGGAGAAGGGCCTGGAGTTCTCCGGCGTCGCCGCGTGGGCCATGCATCGGCTCTACCACGGCTACGCGATCCCCACCGTGGACCGCAAGGCCCGGGTCTTCACCGAGTGGGCCCTGAACTTCGTGTTCGGCCGGGACATCACCACGCTGCGCCACGAGCGGGACCCGCGCACGCGGTTCCAGACCGCGGCCGGCAAGGCACCCGCCCCGCGCAAGGCCAACCTCTGATCCGACCCGTCCTCCGCTCGACCCCGTCCCGGCCACGTGCCGCGGCGGGGTCGAGTCGTTCGACGGGTCACGAGCTCGAAGGACCCGTGCCGGAGCGCTCAGGAGCCGCCGGGGGCGGGGCGCCGGCGCAGTCCGTCGTCGCGGGCGTGGCTCCTCCGCGGGCAACCGTCCCCGGGAAGCCCTGGCGGGTGTCGAGCTCGGCCACCAGCTCCTGGCGGCGGTCCTGCGTCACCGGGGGGATCCGTCCGGGGCGGCGAGGTACTCCTTCTCCAGCTGGCGGCAGACGCGGCTGTGCAGCACCTGCAGCTCGGTGAGATCCAGCTCCGCGAGGACCGAGGGGAACGGGTCCGCGGGAGCCGGGAACGTGTCGGGCACCGAGGACGCCGGTGGGCGGGGGAGGGGCGGGGCGAGCTGCGAGTTCATGAGGGCGACCTTTCGACCGGAGGTGGCGGGGCCGGCTGGTCGACCGGTTTCCCGGCCAGGTTGCCGTGCGCAGCCTGACCAGTGCTTTGCATGATGTGCACTTCGGCGGCCGGGCCGCGCCCGGCCCGCGGCACCGGTCCGGTGCCGACCTGCCCGGCCCGGCCGGCCGTCACCGGGTGTGCTGGGGGTCCACGATCTCGCGGGCGTCCAGCTCCACGGTGAGCTCCTGGTGGCGCTCGAGGGTGACAGGGTGGGCGCCGGACGCGCCGCCGAGGTACTCACGCTCGAGCTGGCGGCCGACCCTGCTGTGGAGGACGTGCAGCTCGGCCAGGGACAGCTCGGTCAGATCTGCCGGGAACGCGGCCTCGGGTGCCAGATACGTCCTGCCGAGGGGTGGGGCCGCGACCTCGCTCATGCGGCCGTCCCTCGGCGCGGTGCCGGGGCGCACCGGCGGTGGGCGAGGGCCGGGAGCGGTGCGCCGCCCGGTGGGAGTCCGGGGGAAGGGGTAACGGGGTGGTCCACGGGGGTCAGCCTCCTGCGCGTGCGACGATGCCGCGGCCGGCTGCTCGACCACCGTGCCAGACTACTGGATCCCGGGGCCGCCCGTCAGGACCGGCTCCCGCTCGCTGCGCGGGTCTGTCCCGGGGGATCGGGGACGAGGCGATAGGGTGGGCGGCGACCCGGTGACGTGACCGGGACCGGCCCCCATAGCCCAATCGGCAGAGGCAGCGGACTTAAAATCCGCTCAGTGTCAGTTCGAGTCTGACTGGGGGCACGCGGGATCCGCCTCCTGGCGCGGACGTCGGCGACCTGATGCTCTGGCTTCCGCGCCGCGCACGCGGGCGCGGCGCGACGATCCGGCCATGCCGAGCGCGCCGACAGGTGGAGCACAGGAACCGGTGGCAGAGTCAGGACCGATGAGCACACGAGCACCCCACCACCGGCGACCGACGACGTCGACGACGACGCGCGCGATCACCCGGATGAGCCTGGCCGCCCTCACGAGCGTCCTGTTCGCCGCGGCGATCTTCTTCGGCGAGATCGAGTTCGTCACAGCGGCACTGCTCGCCGGGGTGTCCGGCATCGCGGTGGACCTGCGGCAGACCACGAGCCTGGCCCGGGCGAGGGTCGAGCCCTAGCCGAGCGTCACCCCGGGCTCGTGCCGACGGACGGGTCGGGGCCGGTCAGCCCTCCACGTCGATGCCCAGCTGAGCGGCCGGCGCCGGCTGCTGCAGCTGGAAGTCGTTGATCGTCGCCCCGCGCAGGTGCGCCGGTCCGGTGATCTCCGGCAGGTCCACCGCGCGCAGGTCGACGTCCTCGGGCGTCGCGCCGGAGACGTCGAGGGTGCCGACCTCGGTGTCGTCGAAGGAGACCCGTTGCACCGCCGCGCCGGTGAGGTCCAGCTCGTCGACGACGCAGCCGGTGAACCGGACGTCGGTCAGGTCCATCCCGGTGAGGTCGTCGCCGCTGAAGGACAGCGCCTCGTACGTGCCGTGGGCGCGGAGCACGGACGGGGCGCCGGGCGTCAGGCCGGGCAGGTGGAGGGTGCGCAGCTTCGGGGGAGCGGGGGTCTCGCGCCGGGGCATGCTCTCCACCGCAGCCGCGTCCCGGAGCGGCGGCCGGACGCGCCGGACACGCGCGGCCGACGAACGGGACCAGCGGAGTCCGGCTCAGCGGGGAAGGTGGCGCTGCAGCCACAGCGTGCACCACAGCTTCAGCCGCAGCTCGTCCCAGTCCGCGACGTCCACGACCAGGGCGGCCGGTCCGTACCGGTGGACCGACGCGACGCCGTCGCGGTCGCACAGCTCGGCGATCAGGTGCTCCACGACGCCCAGGTGCTGAGCGGGGATGTCCTCGCGCAGCCCGACGTCGAAGCAGTCGAGCTCGGCGACCACCGTCACCAGCGGCTCCTCGACGGCCGCGGCCTCGGGGCCTTCGCCGTGCAGGGCGTCGATGTTGCGGCGGACGTGGGCGAGCATCTCGGTCCCGCTCATCGGGTCCCGTCCGTGGGCGGACTGGTAGACGCTGTAGAGCGGGAGGGCGGGCAGGAAGATCTGGTGGTGGTCCGAGGCCAGCACCGGGTAGTTGAGCAGTGGGTGATCGGCGATCGCGTGCTCGCCGACCTCCCAGCGCGCCTCGGGTGCCGCGGCGCTGATGGGCCGGCCGAGGTAGGAGGCGAAACCGTCGACGAGCATGATCGTCTCGGTCGGCGGGTGCGGGTCCACGAGCCGGCCGTGCCGGGCCCAGGACGGCCAGGATGACCGCGACGGGTCGGCGGTGAGCGAGTGCGGGTCCATGCCGAGCTGACCGGCCCGGGCGTTGATCCACGCCCACAACGGGGACACGGAGTAGACCGAGGAGTCGAGCATCTTGTCGGGGTCACGGCCGTGGCCGGCCATGGCCGTGCGCAGACCGTCCAGCGCGGCGGCGCGTTCGTCCAGGTAGACGTCGAGCGCGTCGGCGGCCTGGCGCGCGTCCATCAACTCGTAGGGTGTCTCGGGCATGGGCGCGACTCTACTGCGGACGCGCCCATCAGACAGAGGCGGTCGTGCGTTTTCTGGACAGGGGCCGTGGACTCCCCGGTGCGTCGGGGTCCGGCGCCGGACGCGCCGCGGCCCCGCTCCGGGGAACGGAGCGGGGCCGCGGCGGGACCGGTGCCGGATCAGCGGTAGTCGATCCGGACGGATCCTCCCGGACGCCAGGTGATGGAGCCGCCCTGGAAGTACTGCACCACGGACCGGTCGGCGCGGGCGATCTCGCCCGTCCTGGGGAAGCCCAGGCGGCTCGTCGTGCCGCCGAGCGCCACGTAGGCGTTGCCGATCGAGCCCTTGGTCTCCTGGGCGTAGGTGGTGGGGCTCCAGTAGATCCGGCCCTTCTGGAACACCTGGTAGAAGCCGCCCGTGCTGGTGGGCGCCTCGTCGGTCGTGGGGTAGCCCAGGGCACCGGCCGTGCCGCCGGAACGGTTGTGCTGGGCGCCGATCGAGCCCTTGAGGGCGTGGGCCCCGCCGGCGGCGCTCCAGACGATCCGGCCCTTCTGGAAGGACTGGGAGGTGCCGCCCCGGCCGTCGGGGACGGCCCCGCCGGTGGGGTAGCCCAGCGACCCCCGCTCGCTGCCGGCCCGCGAGTAGGCCGCGCTGGTGGCGCCGGTGACCGCGTGGGCCCCGTGGGCGGAGCTCCAGAGGACCCGGCCGTTCTGGAAGGTCTGGTAGAACCCGCCGATGCCGTTGCCCTGCCGATCCGCGGTGGGGTAGCCCAGGGCTCCCCTCTCGCTGCCCGCCGCGGCGAAGGCCGCCTCGACGTCCCCGGTGAGGGCGTGGGCCCCGGTGCGGGAGGACCAGAGGATCCGGCCGTTCTGGAACAGCTGGTAGGCCCCTCCGATGCCGTTGGACAGCTCGTCGGAGCGCGGGAAGCGCAGGACGCCGGCAGCGGTGCCGTTGCGCTTGTAGGCGGTCTCGACACTGCCCCGCACCCAGTAGGCGCCGGTGGCCGAGGACCAGTAGATGGTGCCCTTGGCGAAGGTCTGGCGGGTCCCGCCGGCGACGGCCTGCTCGTGAGAGGTCGGTGCCCCGGTCTGGCTCTTGATCCGCTGGTACAGGGACCCGATCGCGCCCTTGGTGGTGTAGGTCGGGGCGGGCGCGGCCGGGGCGGCGGTGACGGCTGGCTTCGTGATCCAGAGCGCGTCGTGGGAGTTCAGCGTCTTGCCCCCGGGGAGGGTGTCCCAGGCGTCCCCGGAGTCGAGGATCAGCTGCTTGTACTGGTCGGAGCTCAGCGACGGGTTCTTCTGCTTGAGCAGCGCCAGGGTGCCGGCCACGTGCGGGGTGGCCATCGAGGTGCCGTAGTCGAAGCGGCTGTTGGGCGCGACCGGTCCCCGCGTGCCGGTGTTGCCGGCGGAGAGGATGTGGTGGCCCGGTGCGTAGATGTCCACGGCGCCGCCGTGGTTGGAGTAGCCGGCCCGCACCCGGTCGGAGCCGATGGCGCCGACCGTGATCACGTTGTAGCAGTTGCCCGGGGCGTACTCGATCGCCGGGCGGCCGCTGTTGCCCGCGGCCACGGCCACGGGGATGTTCCGGGACCAGGCGGTGTTGATGGCGTTCTGCAGCGTCGCCGGGCACGCCCCGCCCATGGACAGGGACATGTTGATCACGTCGGCGCGTTTGCGCGGGGCGGGGGCCCCGCCCACCGAGTCGCCGGCCAGCCAGCGCACGGCGTCGGCCATGTCGGAGACGTAGCCGAAGCCGCACGCGCCCAGGGCACGGGCGTTGAGGAGGGTGGCGTCGGGGGCGACGCCGACGGTGCCGTAGGTGTCCCGTCTGGCGGCCACGGTGCCGGCCACGTGCGAGCCGTGCCAGATGGAGTTGGTGGCCGCGGAGCCGGCGTAGCACTGGCCGGCCGTGGAGTAGGTGCCCGGGTCGCGCGGGTCCGCGTCCCGGCCGTTGCCGTCGTTGCCCAGGGCGGCGGTGGAGACGAAGTCGTAGCCGCCGATGGTCTGGGAGTCCAGGTCCGGGTGGTTGGCGAAGCCGGTGTCGACGACGCCGACCGTGACGCCCTTGCCGGTGGCGGTGTCCCACGCCTCGAAGGCGCGCAGGTTCGTCAGGGCCCACAGGGACGGGACGCCCGGGTCCGCGGCGGTCGCGGCGACGGAGCCCATGGCCTCCGGCTCCGCCTCGTCCGTGCCGGGGATCCGGGCGGTGGAGACGAGGCGGTCGGGCTCGGCGTAGACCACGGCCGGGTCCTTGGAGAGCTGCTCGGCCAGCTTCTCGGCCCGGTCGGTCGAGACCTCGCCGGCCAGCTCGACGACGGCCGCGCCGTCGCCGGTGGTCCGGACCTCGGTGGTGTCCTCGGCCTCCGGGACGTCGGCCTCGGCCGCGGCGTCCTCGACGACCTGCTCCGACTCGGCGTCGCTGACGGGGGTGCGGTACTTGACGATCATCCGGTCGGTGATCTCGGGCGGGGCCTCGCCGCTGAGCTGCTGTGGGGACAGGGACGTGGCGTTCTCGGCGGGGGAGGCCGTCGCGGGCGTGAGAGGAGCCAGCACGAGGGCCAGGGTGAGGGCGGACAGGGTGGGGGCGAGCATGGATCGTTGCATGGGCGAACTCCTGGGGCTGGGGGGATCCCGGAAAAGGTTCTCACATGCAAATCAATGCGAACAGATCTAAATGAAGATCACGGCTTCATCACGAAGTGTGACGCCCGCAGGGTCGGCCGGCGGTCACGGCGGGGCGCTTCAGGCGGTCCTCGCGAGCACCGCGAGCCACTCGAGATGGCGCAGCATCGTGGGGACGCCTGCGGTCAGCAGGGCCACGGCGGTCGCGGACGCGGCGCGGCCCAGGTGGTTCCGGGCGGAGGCGCGGGCACCGGGGGGCCGGCGGCGTGCGTCCGGGGCCAGGTCGAGCGCGGCCTGGACCAGGCTCCACAGGGCGGTGGCGCCCGACCCGGCGACGACGAGGCAGCCGTAGAGGAGCACGGCGCCGGGCAGCTGGACCACGGGAGCGTGCCCCGGCTCAGCCGGCGAGCACGGCGGCGCTCAGACCCGCGGCGAGCACCCCGGCCACCGCCCACGTGAGGCGGTAGGCCCGGTGGTAGTGCTCCTCGCGGCGGAGCTCGAGCCGGGCGGCGGTGGCGGCATCCGGTGCGGTCCGCGCGCGCTCCAGCCGGCCGATCGCCCCGAGGTAGCGGCTCCAGTGCAGGACTGCCAGGGCCCCGACGGCGAGCAGCACCGGGATCGCGGCCAGCGGCACCCAGTGGGCGGCGGACTCGGGCATGACGGGCCTCCGGATCGGGTCTGCGGTCGTTCCCCCCAGCATGTGTGCACGAGCAAAAGGTTGTCTGTCCGCTCTCCTGGGGAGCCGCCGTCCGCGCCCGGCGGGCCGCGCGCACGCCCTCGGCTTAAGCACAGCAGTTCCCATGCTTTCGTCAGGCCGGCCTTGCTACGCTGGACGCACATCTCGCACATCAGTGCCACGGAAGGACCCCTCAATGGCCGGCGGTAACCCGCTTCTCCGCGATCTCTCGAAGCCGGGCGCAGGCAGCGCCCAGTCCCACGGGAACCAGTACGGACAGAGCTCGTACGGAACCCCCTACCAGCAGCAGCCCGGCTACGGACGGACCGGCTACCAGCAGCCCGGCTACCAGCAGGGCGGCTACCAGCAGGGTGCCCCGTACTCGGCCGATCGCCTGGACTCGATGTACAACGCCCCGGCCGCCGGGACGAACCAGACCGGCCGGATGACCTACGACGACGTCATCATGCGCACCGCCACGGTGCTCGGCGCCGTGGTCGTCGGCGCGCTCGCGGGCTGGATCATGCCGATCCTCACCATCCCCGGTGCCCTCGTCGGTCTCGTCCTCGGTCTGGTCAACGCCTTCAAGCGCGAGCCCTCGCCCGCGCTGATCCTCGCCTACGGCCTGTTCCAGGGGATGTTCCTCGGCGGCATCTCGGGGATGTTCGAGGCCATGTACCCGGGCATCGTGGTGCAGGCCGTGATCGGCACCATCGCCGTGTTCGTCTCGGTGCTCGTGCTCTTCCGGTCGGGCAAGGTCCGGGCCTCCCCGCGCGCCACCAAGATCTTCATGGTCGCGCTCATGGCGTACGCCGTCTTCGCGCTGGTCAACCTGGGCGCGGTGCTGCTGTTCGGCTTCAACATCCGCACGGACAGCCCGCTCGGCCCCTGGCTGGGCCTGCTCATCGGCGCCGTGGCCATCCTCCTGGCCGCCTACAGCTTCGTGCTGGACTTCGACAACATCAAGCGCGGGGTCGAGGTCGGCGTCCCGGAGAAGATGGCCTGGTCCGCGGCCTTCGGCCTGACGGTCACGCTGATCTGGACCTACGTCGAGATCCTGCGCATCCTGGCGATCATCCGGGAAATGACTTCGAACTAGGTCCTCGCCCCGGCTGCGTCACCCCCGACGGCCCGGCACCCGCTCACCGCGGGTCCCGGGCCGTCGTCGTGCCGTGGCCCGCGGGCGCAGGACGGGCGCGGAGGCACGGGCTCAGTGGTACGAGATCCGGGGCCCGGGCGTGGGCCGGGTGGCCGCGTGCTCGGCGGCCACCCCGCGGGGCGGGCGGCCCACGAACAGCCAGCCGAGGAGCTTCTCCTCCTCCGCCAGCCCGTAGAACGCGCGGACCGCGTCCTCGCCCTCGCCGTCGCGGTGGGACCAGACGGTGCCCCAGCCGGCGGCCCAGAACGCCGCCTCGAGCAGGGGACGGGCTCCGTGCGCCGCGTTCAGCTGCTCCTTGCGGGGGACGCCCAGGGAGTCGTCGGGACTGAAGACGAGCGCGCAGCCCAGGCCGCCCGTGCTCGCCCACT
This sequence comes from Kocuria himachalensis, assembly GCF_054784195.1. Lineage (NCBI taxonomy): Bacteria > Bacillati > Actinomycetota > Actinomycetes > Micrococcales > Micrococcaceae > Kocuria > Kocuria himachalensis. The sequence goes on along the minus strand of NZ_BAAGPL010000016.1, from coordinate 12,953 downwards.
TCAGCGCGCCCCGGAAGGCAGCGAGCCGGCGCAGCTGCTTGCCCTTGAGCCGGGGGAAGGGCGCCGACATGTTGGGCACCCGGGTCAGTCCCGCCAGTGCGGCCGCGAGCTCCGGCGCGGAGCGGCGGGTGGTCACGGCCACCCGCCAGCTCAGCCCCGGATCGGCGGCCGCGGTCCCCGCGGCCGCGCGGAGCACGTCCTCCAGCTCCTCCCGCGGTGGAGCGTCCGGGGTCAGGCCGGGAGCCGGCCGGCGCTGGGCGAGGACGCGGAGGAAGGTGCGTGACATGCCGCCAGTCTTCCACCGCCCGCGCTCGGCGGGCCGGACCGGCCCGCGGATTCGTTCCCCGGCCCCGGCCGGGGGGCGACCGGCGGTCGGACCGGCGTGCCAAGATGGCTCCATGCCTTCGACATCGCACGACGCCGAGCGGCCTCTGCGTCCGCCGCCCGGCACCGAGCTCCCCCCGCTGCACGGCAACGCCGCGGGCGGCGTCGCCGTCTCGGTGCGGGTGGCCGCGGCGTGGTCGTGGCGGCTCCTCATCATCCTCGCGGCCGTGGGCCTGTTCGGCTACATGCTGTCGACGATCACGGTGGTCATCATCCCCGTGCTCATCGCGGGTCTGCTCGCCGGGCTCCTGTTCCCGCTGGTGAAGTGGCTGCGGGGACGGCACGTGCCGGCCGGCCTGGCCTCGGGCACCGCGGTCCTGCTCCTCATCGCCCTCGTGACGGGTCTGCTCGTGCTCGCGGGCCGGCAGATCGTGCTGGGTTTCGCGCAGCTGTCCGAGAACGTCGTGGTCGGCACCCAGCAGCTGCTGGGCTGGCTCGAGGACGGACCGCTCAACCTCAGCGCCGACAGCGTGAACGACTGGATCGACGACCTCGGCACCACGGTCCAGGACAACAGCGAGGCCATCCTCTCGGGGGCCATGTCCTTCGGGTCGACGGCGGGCAACGTGCTGACCGGCATCATCATCATGCTCTTCACCCTGCTGTTCTTCCTCATGGACGGGGAGCGGATCTGGCTCTTCCTCGTCCGGCTCTTCCCGGTCAGCGCGCGGCGGGCGGTCAACGGCGCCGGTCGCCGGGGCTGGACCTCGCTCGTCCAGTACGCGCGGATCCAGGGCTTCGTGGCGTTCGTGGACGCCGTGGGCATCGGGCTCGGCGCGGCGCTGCTCGGCGTCCCGCTCGCCCTGCCCATCGGCATCCTCGTGTTCCTGGGCTCCTTCGTCCCGATCGTGGGCGCCGTGCTCACCGGCGCGGTCGCCGTGCTCGTCGCCCTCGTGGCCAACGGCTTCGGCACCGCCCTGGCCATGCTCGCCGTGGTCCTCCTGGTGCAGCAGATCGAGTCCAACGTCCTCCAGCCCCTCGTGATGGGCCGGGCCGTGTCCCTGCACCCCCTCGCGGTCTTCCTCGCCGTCGCGTCCGGCACCATCCTCTTCGGCATCGCCGGTGCCCTGTTCGCGGTGCCCGTGATGGCCTTCCTCAACACGGTGGTGCGCTACCTGGTGGGCGGGACGTGGAAGGAGGACGACGAGATCCCGTGGGAGCCGTACTACTTCCCGTGGGAGATCAAGAAGCACGCGCGCAAGAACGAGCTCACCCGCGACCAGATCATGGCGCAGCTCCAGCGCTTCCGCCGGACCCGCGCCAAGGAACGGCTGCAGGCCGCGCTCAAGCGCGGCCGCCGGGACGACCGCGCCCGGGCCGCTGGGGGAACGGGGCCGGGCAACGGCCGGAGCGCCGGACAGGGGAGCGCCCGGGGGACAGGGCAGGGGACCGGCCGCGAGGCTCCCTCCGGGCCCGAGCGGTCACCGGGCAACGACTAGGATGAGGACCGCGCCCGCCGCCGGCGGGCGCTCGCCGTGACCGGACCCAGGGGGTCCGCCGCGGTCCCGCCCTGACGCACCGACCGGGAAAGAAGACGCACCGTGAGCCTGGCCGAACTGCCCGTCCGTCTCGCCGACATCCAGGACGCCGCCGCGCTCCTCGAGGGCGTGATCGACCGGACCCCGGTGGCCCACTCCCGGGCGCTCTCCCGGCTGGTCGGCTCCGAGGTCAACCTCAAGGCCGAGAACCTGCAGCGCGCGGGCTCCTTCAAGGTCCGCGGCGCCTACGTGCGGATGGCCAAGCTCACCGACGAGGAGAAGGCCCGGGGCGTCGTGGCGGCCTCCGCCGGCAACCACGCCCAGGGGGTGGCCCTCGCGGCCGCCAAGCTGGGCATCACCGCCCGCATCTACATGCCGCTGGGCGCGGCCCTGCCCAAGATCGCCGCGACCCAGGACCACGGCGCGGAGGTCATCCTGCACGGCACCAGCGTGGACGAGGCCCTCGCCGAGGCGCAGCGCCACGCCACCGGGACCGGCGCGGTGTTCGTCCACCCCTTCGACCACCCGGACATCGTGGCCGGGCAGGGCACGCTCGGACTGGAGGTGCTCGAGCAGGTGCCCGACGTCGACACCGTCATCACCGGCGTGGGCGGCGGGGGACTGCTCGCCGGCATGGCCGTGGCGGTCAAGGCCCGCGCCGAGCAGCTCGGCCGGCCGATCCGGCTCATCGGCGTGCAGGCGGAGAACGCGGCCGCCTATCCGCCCTCCCTCGCGGGGGACGCGCTCGTGACCCTCGACCGGGTCTCGACCATCGCGGACGGCATCGCCGTGGGCAAGCCGGGGCAGCTGCCGTTCAGCATCATCAAGGAGCTCACCGACGACGTCGTGACGGTCTCGGAGGACTCCCTCGCCCAGGCGCTGATCTTCCTGCTCGAGCGCAACAAGCTCGTGGTGGAGCCGGCCGGCGCCGTCGGCGTCGCCGCCCTCCTGGACGGCCGCCTGCAGGCCGCGTACCCGGACCTCGGCAGCACGGTGGTGGTGCTCTCGGGCGGCAACGTCGACCCCATGCTCATGCTCAAGGTCATCCAGCGGGGCCTCTCCGCGGCCGGCCGGTACATGACCATCAAGATGATGCTCACCGACCGCCCGGGCGAGCTCGCGCGCATCTCCCAGCTCATCGCGGTCCAGGACGCCAACGTCACGGGCGTGGACCACACCCGGATCGGCGGCTCGCTCAGCCTGGGCGACGTGTCCATCACCATCGACATGGAGACCAAGGGGCACGAGCACTGCCGCCAGATCCTCCGGGCGCTCGAGGCGGAGGGCTACCACCCCGTCGTCGTGCACTGATTGTCGTCCGGCACCGGTCGCGGCCTCCGACGACGACGGCGCCGGTTCCCGCGGGGACCGGCGCCGTTCGTGGACGGGGCGGCGTCAGGAGCGGCGCCGGCCGGTGAGGTAGGTGACGAACGCGCTGACGAACGTGGCGAAGACGAAGACGTTGCGCAGGCTGCCGGGGGCGCTCGCGGCCGGGTCGCCCTGACCCGCGAAGTGCAGCACGACGGCCACGACCCCGAGCACCGCCGTCAGCACCATCAGGACCGTGGTGCCGGGCCCGGGGCTGCGCAGCCAGTGGGTCGTCACAGGAGCCTCAGACCTGGAACGGCTTGGCGTCCAGGATCTTCACCGGGATCTCCTTGCCGTTGGGAGCGGTGTAGGACAGCTCGTCGCCGACCCGGTGGCCGGAGATCGCGGAGCCCATCGGGGACTTCTCGGAGAAGACCTCCAGCTCGCTGCCGGCGGCCAGGTCCTCGGCCACCTCGCGGGAGCCGATGAGGAAGGTCATCGCCTCGCCGGCGATCTCCGCGGTGACGACCATGCCGGCCTCGACGACCCCGTCGTCGGCAGGGGCCTCGCCGACCTGGGCGTTCTCCAGCAGGTTCTTGAGGTGGACGATGCGCCCCTCGTTCTTGCTCTGCTCCTCGCGGGCGGCGTGGTAGCCGCCGTTCTCCTTGAGGTCGCCCTCCGAGCGCGCCTGGTCGATGCGCTCCACGATCTCGTGCCGGTACGGGCCGGAGATGTGGTCGAGCTCCTTCTTCAGGCGGTCGTACGCCTCCTGGGTCAGCCAGGCGCCGGTCTTGTTCGTGGTGGTCACAGTCTCTCCTCGGTGAACGGGCGGTCGGGCCGCGGCTGGCCGTCCGGGGTCCGGGCGGGTCCGCGGCGGACCGGGACGACGGCGTGGGGGCCGCCGGCGGTGCGGGGGTCCGCTACGCAAAGACCCCGCCCCGGTGCGGGTCGTCCGTTTCGGACGGGGTCCGGCTGCCGGGGACGGGGAGTCCTGATCCCCAGTCTAGGCGGGGCGGGCGGACAAGCCCAAAGCTTGACGACGACGGCGACACACGGGCGCTGCGTCCGCCGAGGGGCTCAGTCCTCGAGCCAGCAGGAGTCCACGACCGCGGTGGTCGCCAGGTTGGTGGTGCGCACGGCCGCCCGGTGCGAGCTCGTCCCGCCGTCGCCCAGCCGGTCCTCGGGTACGGCACCGATGGTCACCTCCGCCCAGCCCACCACGGCGTACTCCTGGTTGAGGGCCTGCACCGCGCACGTGACGACGTCCTCGGGGCGCTTGGTGAGCTCGAAGTCCGCCGTGGCCCGCGCCTCCGAGACGACGTCGAAGCCGATGTCCTTGAACGTGGGGGCGCTCTGCCGCGCCGTGACCACCCAGACGACGAAGACGGCCGTGAGCAGGGTGGCCCCCAGGACGATCCCGGTCCAGCCGCGCGTCCCGATCCTGCGCTCGCGGCGGGCAGCTCCGTAGCGGTCGCGGAGCAGGTCTGGGGAGTCGGTGGACACGGCGGCCTCGGGTCTCGGGGGTCAGGGGGGCGGCGCCGGGCCCGGCGACCGCCCGACCACTGTAGCCGAGGCCCCTGGGAGCATCCCGGGCGCAGGACCGTCCGGCGAACGCGTAAAATGGGCGGCGGCCCGTGCCCGCACCGGCCGCGTCCCCGTCTCCCCGACCGTTCCCGAGAGGACCTCCCGAGTGACCTCCCTGTCAGAGATGCGCCTGCTGGCCGTCCACGCCCACCCCGACGACGAGTCGAGCAAGGGCGCCGCGACCATGGCCCACTACGTCCGGCAGGGGGTCGAGGTCATGGTGGCCACGTGCACCGGTGGGGAGCGGGGGTCGATCCTCAACGCCGAGATGGAGGGCCACCCGCATGCCGAGCGGGACCTGACGGGCCTGCGCCGGCACGAGATGGCGCAGGCGGCCACCGCGCTGGACGTCCACCACCGCTGGCTCGGCTTCATGGACTCGGGCCTGCCCGAGGGGGACCCGCTGCCGCCGCTGCCGTGGGGCTGCTTCGCCCTGCAGCCGCTGGAGCGCGCCGCCGCGCCCCTGGTCCGGCTCGTGCGCCGGTTCCGGCCGCATGTGATCCTCACCTACGACGAGAACGGGGGCTATCCCCACCCCGACCACATCCAGACGCACAACGTCTCCGTCGAGGCGTTCCGCGCCGCCGGCGACCCGGAGCGGTACCCGGGCCTCGGCGAGCCGTGGACCCCGCAGAAGCTCTACTACGACCGGGCGTTCAACATGGAGCGCTTCGTCGCCCTGCACGAGGCCCTCGAGGAGCGCGGCCTGCAGTCCCCGTACGCGGCCCGGATCGCGATGCTGCAGGAGAGCGACCCGGAGGGCCACCGCCCGCCGGCTCCCCGGCACGAGACCACCACCAAGGTGCGGTGCCCGGGCACGTTCGCGCTGCGGGACGAGGCGCTGCGCAGCCACCGGACCCAGGTGGCGCCGGACGGGATGTTCTTCGCCGTCTCCGCCGAGCTGCAGTCCCAGGTGTGGCCGTGGGAGGACTACGTCCTGGCGGAGTCCCGGGTGCCGACCGATCTGCCGGAGCACGACCTGTTCGCCGGGATCGTGGGCTGAGCGCCGCGATGACCACCGTGCTGAACGTGCTCGCCCTGCTGCCGGCGATGGCGCCCAACCCGATCGACGAGGGCACCCTGCGTCCCGGCCTGGACCCGAGCCAGGTGACCCCCGGGGTGGCGGGCTTCCTCATGACGCTGCTGCTGGCCGTGGCCGTGATCTTCCTCGTGCGGGACTTCAACCGCCGCAACCGGCGCCTGCGCTACCGCGCGGAGTACGCCGAGCGCCGCGCCGCCGAGGTGCGGGCGGCCCGCCACGCCGAGGCGGACGGCGCCGGGACCGGCGGAGCCGGGTCCGACCGTGCCCGGGCCGACGGCGCTCCGGCAGGCGGTGCCGGCGCGGGTCGGGCCGGGGCAGAGCCGGTGGCGCCGGCCGAGGAGCCGGAGGGCCCCGACCGGCGCGGCTGAGACCGGGGCCCGCCCGCGGGCCCGTGTGCAGGACCCGAGATCCGAGGAGCCCCCGTGCCCAACCGATTGACCGGACAGTCCTCCGCCTACCTGCGCCAGCACGCGGACAACCCCGTGGACTGGCAGCCGTTCGACGACGCCGCGTTCGCGGAGGCCGTCCGCCGCGACGTGCCGGTGTTCCTCTCGGTGGGCTACGCGGCCTGCCACTGGTGCCACGTGATGGCCCACGAGTCCTTCGAGGACCCCGGGATCGGCGCCTATCTCAACGAGCACTTCGTGCCCGTCAAGGTGGACCGGGAGGAGCGCCCCGACGTGGACGCGACCTACATGGCGGCCACGCAGCTGATCACCCGCCAGGGCGGCTGGCCCATGAGCGCGTTCCTCACCCCGGACGGGCGGGCGTTCCACGCGGGCACGTACTTCCCGCCCCGCCCGGCCCACGGCATGCCGTCCTTCCGGCAGGTCCTGGAGGCGGTGGCCGCGGCGTGGTCCACCCGCCGGGACGAGCTCGAGCAGGCCGCGGACGCGGTCGCCCGGGCGATCGCCGGGCAGGCGGAGGACCTGCGCTCCGCCCTCGACGGTGCCGCCGTGACCGTGCCGGCGACCGTGCCGTCGGAGAAGGACGGGACGGACCCGGCCGCGGTGGCGCTCGAGGCGCTCCTGCGGGAGGAGGACCCCGTGCACGGGGGATTCGGCGGCGCGCCCAAGTTCCCGCCCTCCACGGTGCTGCCCCTCCTGGAGCGGCTCGCCGCCGGCGGAGTCCCGGGGACCGCGGACCGGGCGCGGGGCCTGCTCGGGCGGACGCTCGGCGCGATGCGTGGCTCGGCGCTGTTCGACCACGTGGGCGGCGGCTTCTTCCGGTACTCCGTGACCCGGGAGTGGTCCCTGCCGCACTACGAGAAGATGCTCTACGACAACGCCCAGCTGCTGCGGGCCTTCGCGCGCGCCGAGGCCCTCGAGCCCGGCGCCGGCCACGGGCGGACCGCCGCGGACACCGCCGGGTTCCTGCTGGCCGGGCTGCTCCTGCCCGGCGGGGCGTTCGCGTCCTCCCTGGACGCGGACACGGCCGCCGCGGACGGCGACGTGCACGGCGGCGAGGGCGCGTTCTACGTGTGGCGCCGGTCCGAGCTGCGCGAGGTCCTGGGCGCCGACCGCGGCACGGCGGTGGCCGACCTCATGGGCGTGGCGGCCGGAGCCCCGCAGCCCCTGCACCCCGGGCGCGTCCTGGACGAGGCGGAGCAGGCCCTGTGGGACGGGGCCCGTCCCGCGCTCGCGGCCGCGCGGGCCCGGCGCCCGGCCCCGGCCCGGGACGACAAGGTCGTGGCCGGCTGGAACGGCATGACGGTCGCCGCGCTCGCGGAGGCCGGGGTGCTGCTGGGGGACCCGGCGCTCGTGCTCGCCGCCGAGGAGGCCGCGGGGCACTTGTGGGCGGTCCACTGGGACGCGTCCCGCCGGAGGCTGGCGCGCACCAGCCACGCGGGCTCGGCGGAGCACTCGATCGAGGGCCTGCTCGAGGACTACGCGATGGTGGCCGAGGGCTTCCTGGTCCTGTACCGGGCCACCGGGGCGACGCCCTGGTACGAGCGGGCCCGGGAGCTCGCCGACGTCGCGGAGGAGCGGTTCTCGCGGCGGGTCCCGGACGCCCCGGAGCGGGTGTGGTCCGACCTGGCCGACGTCCCCGCGCCGCTGCTCGCCGCCGGCACCTCCGGGCGGGCCGACCCCCTCGACGACGTCACACCGGCCGGGACGGCTGTGCTCGCGGCGGTGCTCGTGGAGCTGTGGGCCCTCGAGGAGGACGAGCGGAGGATGCGGCCGGTCGCGTCCCTGCTGGGCTCCCTGGACCTGCTGGCCCGCCGCTCGCCCCGCAGCGCCGGACGGGCGCTGGCCGTGCGGGCGGAGCTCGCGTCCGCCCCGGCCCACGTGGTGCTCGCGGGCGGGACGGCCGAGGACAAGCTCGTGGCGCGCCGGGCCGTGGGGCCCGCCGCGGTGCTGAGCACCAGGGTGGTGGACGCCGACGCCCCGGGGGCGCCGGGCGCGGCCCGCGGGAAGACCGCGCTCGGCGGGCGGTTCACGGTGTACGTGTGCCGGGACTTCGCCTGCCGCGCTCCCGTCCACTCGGTCCCGGAGCTCCAGGAGCAGCTGACCGGGGCGGGTCCGCTCAGCTGAGCATCGCGAGCATGATCGCCACGTAGTGCAGCACGAAGCCCAGCACCGTGAAGGCGTGGAAGACCTCGTGGAAGCTGAACACCTCGGGGAGCAGGCGCGGGCGCCGGGTGCCGTAGACCACGGCCCCTGTGATGTAGGCGATGCCCCCGGCGGCGGTGAGCGCGGCCGCCGGGGGGCTGGACTGCCAGAACTGCGGCAGGTAGAAGAGGGCCAGGCAGCCCATCACCACGTACAGCGGGGTGTACAGCCAGCGGGGCGCGAGGGTCCACAGCAGCCGGAAGAGCACCAGGCCGGCGGCGCAGGACCAGATCACCACCAGCAGCAGCCGGGACTGCCCCGGCGTCAGCAGCGCGACCGCCAGCGGGGTGTAGGTGCCGGCGATCAGCAGCGCGATGTTCGAGTGGTCCATCCGGCGCAGGACCATGTGCAGCCGCCGGGGCCAGTAGGCGCGGTGGTAGATCGCCGACACGCCGAACAGGAGGATGCCCGTCACGCCGTACACGGCGCACGCGATCCGCAGCTCGGTGGTGGGCGCCAGGAGGATCGCCACGAGGCCCAGGGCGACGACGACGGGCGTGAAACTCGCGTGGATCCAGCCCCGCCACGCGGGCTTGCGCTCCACGAGGCCCTCCAGCCCGTGCTCCACCGCCCCCTCGACGCGGCCGGCGGCCCGGCCCACGGGGCCGTGCGTGTGCTCCATGATCTTCCTTCCGGCGTGCTGGGCGTGAGTCCGTCCGGTCTCCCACCGGGTAGTTTAGGAGGCGTCGCCGAGAGCAGGCCGGGTCCGTGACCACCACCACGCCCGGCACCGTGGCCCCCACCACGTCCGGCCCCACCGCCGACACCGTGCGCGAGAACCCGGGAGGAAGCACAGATGCGCAAGCCACGGCCGCTCTACCGGTTCTACGAGCGCCGGCTCTCCGCCGAGCTCGACCCGCGGCGGCTGCCCAAGCACGTCGGCGTCCTCGTGGACGGCAACCGGAGGTGGGCCAAGCAGTTCGGCGCCTCGACCGAGGACGGGCACAAGGCGGGGGCGCAGAAGATCGTCGAGTTCCTCGGCTGGTGCCGGGAGCTGGACATCGAGGTGGTCACCCTCTACATCCTCTCGACCGAGAACCTCAAGCGCCCGGCCGCGGAGCTGGAGCCCCTGCTCGAGATCATCTCCGACCTCATGGACACCCTCACCGAGGCGGGCATCTGCCGGGTCCAGCCCGTCGGCGCCCTCGAGATGCTGCCGCCGAGGCTCGCGGCGTGCCTGGCGGACCTCACGGAGCGCACCGCGGACAACGCCGGCCCGCACCTGAACATCGCGGTCGGCTACGGGGGGCGCCAGGAGATCGTGGACGCCGTGCGGGAGGTCCTCACCGAGGCCCTCGACGCCGGCACGGACGTCCGGGAGCTCGCGCAGAGCCTGTCCGTGGAGGACATCTCCCAGCACCTCTACACGCGCGGGCAGCCGGACCCGGACCTGCTGATCCGCACCTCGGGCGAGCAGCGGCTCTCGGGGTTCCTCATGTGGCAGTCCGCCTACAGCGAGTACTACTTCTGCGAGGCGCTGTGGCCGGACTTCCGGCGCGTGGACTTCCTGCGGGCGCTGCGCGACTACGCCTCGCGGCAGCGGCGCTTCGGCGGCTGAGCACGCCGGTCCCCGCCCGTCGTCGTCCCGGGTGCCGGACCGGGGCCCGGGCGTCGCCCCTGGTGGTCGCGGGCAATTTCCGCGCCGTTCACCGTTTCTGCTCGCGTGGCGGGTCCGGTCCGCATACGTTGTCCTCAGGTGGACGGCGCGGACGCCGCCGACCGGATCGAGGAGGAAGGGCCGCCATGAGCATCTCCAAGAAGCAGGAGCGCATCACCGACATCTCCGCCCCCCTGGGCGCCGGGGTGCGCTCCTACGTGATCGACACGTCGGTGCTGCTGTCCGACCCCCGGGCGATCCTGCGCTTCGCCGAGCACCAGGTGGTGCTGCCCGTCATCGTGATCACCGAGCTGGAGGGCAAGCGGCACGACCCGGAGCTGGGCTACTTCGCCCGGCAGGCGCTGCGGCTGCTGGACGACCTGCGCGTGGAGCACGGCGGGCTCAACCGGCCCGTGCCCCTCGGGGACCAGGGCGGGAGCCTCGTCGTGGAGCTCAACCACGTCTCGGACACCGTCCTGCCGGTGAGCTTCCGGCTCAAGGACAACGACTCCCTGATCCTGGCCGTGGCGCTGAGCCTCGCCAACGAGGGCAAGGACGTGTGCATCGTCTCCAAGGACCTGCCGATGCGGGTCAAGGCCTCCGCCCTGGGCCTGGAGGCCGAGGAGTACCGGGCCGAGTGGGTCGGCTCCGACGTCGAGTGGTCCGGGACCGCGGCGCTCGAGGTGCCCGACGACGTGGTGGACCGGCTCTACGGCGGCGAGGCCGTCGTGGTCCCGGGCGCCGAGGGGCTGCCGGCCAACACGGGCCTGACGCTGCACTCCGTGCGGGGCAGCGCCCTGGCCCGGGTCCGCGCCAACAGCTCCGCCCGGGTGGTGCGCGGCGACCGGGACGTCTTCGGCGTGCACGGACGCTCCGCCGAGCAGCGGCTCGCGATCGACCTCCTCCTGGACCCCGAGGTGGGCATCGTGTCGCTGGGCGGGCGTGCCGGCACCGGCAAGTCCGCCCTCGCCCTGTGCGCGGGCCTGGAGACGGTGATGGAGCGCCGCGAGCACCGCAAGGTCATGGTCTTCCGGCCCCTCTACGCGGTGGGCGGTCAGGAGCTCGGCTACCTGCCCGGCTCCGAGGAGGAGAAGATGAACCCGTGGGGCCAGGCGGTGTTCGACACCCTCGGGGCGCTGGTCTCGCAGGAGGTCGTCGAGGAGGTGCTCGACCGGGGCATGCTCGAGGTGCTGCCGCTGACCCACATCCGCGGCCGGTCCCTGCACGACGCCTTCGTGATCGTGGACGAGGCGCAGTCCCTCGAGAAGAACGTGCTGCTCACCGTGCTGTCCCGCATCGGGCAGAACTCCAAGGTGGTCATGACCCACGACGTCGCCCAGCGCGACAACCTCCGCGTCGGCCGCCACGACGGGGTCACCGCCGTGGTCGAGGCGCTCAAGGGCCACCCGCTCTTCGGCCACGTCACGCTGACCCGCTCGGAGCGCTCGCCGATCGCCGCCCTCGTCACGGAGGTTCTGGGCGACCTGGACGGCTGAGCCCCGGCTCTGCCCGGCTCCCCGTCCGGGGCCCCGCCGCCGTCTCTGGGCGGTGGGGTCCCGGACGTGCCGAGGGCCTCCGGAGTCCCGGGGACCCCGGGGTCCGAGTGGACTTCAGGGGCCGACGGGCCAGGGCAGGTGCCTGCTCACGTCCGTGAGGTCCAGGCGCACCGAGCGGAAGAGGTCGTCGATGAAGTACTCGTCCACGGCTTCGACCCGCAGGTCGTGGCCCGTGCCGGCCAGCGGCCCCTCGAGCACCTCGGAGCGGACGCAGATCGCCGTCCGCTCGTCGAGGAGCACCCGGGTGCGGGCCGGGGCGAGGGGGTGCCCCGGCGTCGTCGGGGTGTAGGCGTGGCCGGGAGCGACCACGGCGGCGCGTACGCGCCGCCCGTGGTGGGTGCCGGTGCTGACGTCCTCGACCGTGCAGGGCCGCCGCTCCGGCAGATAGGGCGGCACGGGGGCGTCCCCGGCCAGCTCGACCGGGTCGAGGATGGCCTGCCAGCGACCGCCGCCGAAGACGGGGTCCCCGTAGGCCGCCTCGGGCCGGCGCTCGACGAGCCCGGAGTTCGTGAACACCGGGGCCACGAGCTGCGGCGCGAGCAGCCACGAGGCCGGGGTCGAGGCGACGTAGAAGTCGTCGCGGGACTGCTCCCGCGTGCCGGCCGTGTACAGCGGGGTGCCGTCCAGGGCTTCGACGCGCAACCCGTCCGGGCGGCGGACCCAGGCCCGGACCGGTCGGCGGGGCGCGGCGTCCCCCGGGGCCAGCCAGGACAGCACGAAGCGCACGGTGTCCCAGCGCCACGGCGAGGAGCGGCTCAGCGCGCAGAACTCGTCCGGGTCGTCGGGCGCGGGGACGGGGGAGCGGGGCATGGCCCCAGTCTAGGGACGGCCCCGTGCGTCCACAGGCGCCCCGTACCCGGCGGCGGCCGGGGCTACGATGCCCGGTGTGGGCACCTTCCTGACCGAGCAGTTCACCCGCGGGGACGTCGCCGGGTGGGCCGCCGGGGCGCTCGCGGTGCTCGGCACCGCCGTGCTCGCGGTCGCGTGCGCGTGGCTGTGGCGCACGGACGTCCGGGAGCACCGCCTGCCCGGCCGCGTGGTGCGCCCGCTCTACCCCGTGTGCGGGGTGCTGCTGGGCGGGGCGGCGGTCGTGGCCGGGGAGCCCGTCCGGCTGCTGTGGATGCTGTGGGGCCTGGTGGTCGTGGGCGGGCTGTACGTCCTGCTCCGCATGCTCCACCCGGGCGGAATGGGCATGGGCGACGTCCGGCTCTCCGGGCTGCTCGGCATGTGCCTCGGCTTCGTCTCGGTCTGGCACGCCGTGCTGGGGGCGGCGGCCGGGTTCGTGCTCGGCGGACTGGCCGGAGCCGTTCTCGTGGCGCTGGGCCGTGTCGACGCCCGCTCCCGGGTGGCGTTCGGCCCCGCCATGATCGCCGGAGCCCTCGGGGTCCTCCT
>NZ_BAAGPL010000015.1:307266-363566 GCF_054784195.1 Kocuria himachalensis | reverse complement strand
TCCTCGACGAGATCGATGGGCATCCGCCGCAGGAGGGACTTGGGATTCTGTGCGTTCATGGGTGGTTCTCCGTGAGTGGGAGGGCATACCTGTCGAGGCCTTACTATGCGCGACTTCTGCCGTTGGATAAAGTGAATTTTTCCGACCGTTGTTCATCAGCGCGGACGATGGGTGACGGCTGTGGTGGCGCCGGTTGCGCCGCTGCGGTGGTCCGAGCGTGCTGTGTTCCGAGCGTGCTGTGGTCCGGATGACGGCCGTGCCGCCGGCCCGCGCCGGGTCGTGGTCCTCACCGCGCCCGCTCACCGCTCTGGAGGAGTCCCCCATGCCCACCCCCGAGTTCGTCCTGTCCCTGCGCGAGAAGATCGGCCACGACCTGCTCTGGCTGCCCGCCGTCACCGCCGTGGTGCTGCGCGACGACGGCCGGGTGCTGCTCGCCCGGCGCAGCGACAACGGCAACTGGGGACTGGTGAGCGGGATCGTGGAGCCCGGCGAGGAACCGGCGGTCACGGCGGTGCGCGAGTGCCTGGAGGAGACCGGCGTCGTCGCCGTCGTGGAGGAGCTCGTGGCGATCAAAGCGGGGGAGCCCGTGCAGTACCCGAACGGGGACCGCTGCCAGTTCCTGGACCACACCTTCCGCTGCCGCTGGGTCTCCGGCGAGGCCCGGGTCAACGACGACGAGTCGCTCGAGGTCGGCTGGTACTCCCCGGACGAGCTCCCGCCCCTGCCGCCCCACCAGCTCGAGCGGCTGCGGGCCGCGCGGGCGCACAGCGGCCCGCCCCGCTTCGTGGTCTGAGCCCGCCCACCGGTCACCCGCAGATGCCGGCACGCTCCCTTGCGACCGGGCGGTGTGCAGCGGCCCGCCACGGGTCGTGTGCCGCGCCGGGACCGGCCCCCATGGAGGACCCGTGTGCCTCCTCAGGACCGGGCTGCCGGAACCCGTTCCGCCCGGGGCCCGATGATCGACCGTGCCGTGCGGCGGGCGAGCCCCGCGGGATCGGACGGCGCTCCCCGCAGGAGGCTGCTGAGCACCCCGTTGTAGAGCAGCAGCAGCACCGAGGCCGTGGCGGCCGGATCCTGGTACCCGGCCTCCCGGGCGAGGTTCGCCAGCCGGTCGGTGACCAACCGGGTGTCCTGCCGGATCAGCTCGAACACCGGGTCCGTCCACCCGTCCTCGGGGGCGGGGCGTTCAGAGGCGGTGGCCAGGAAGCAGCACCACTGGGTCGGTCCGGCCGACGCGCGGAAGGTCTCGACGGCGTCGAAGACCGCCAGCAGCCGCTCCTCTCCGGTGCCGGCGGCGGCGACGGCCTCGTCCCAGTGCCGGGTCCAGGAGTCGAGCCGGCGGGAGAGCACCTCGCGCAGGAGGTTGTCCTTGGAGCCGAAGTGCTTGTAGAGCGTCACGATCGCCACTCCGGCCGCTGCGGCGACCCGGTCGACGCCCGTCGCGGCGATGCCGTCGGAGAAGAACAGCTCCTCGGCGGCGTCGAGGATACGGTCCCGCGTGTGCTGGGGGTTGGCCATGCCCCTAGTGTAACGTTCGTTATGGTGAAACGACCGTTATGCTCAGGGGGCAGAGATGACCGGAACGACCGTGGACCGTCGGGCGAGGGCCGGCCTCGGGACGGCGGTGGCGGGCATGCTGCTGATCGCCGCCACCTATGGCATGGCACGTTTCGGGGTGGGCCTCTTCGCTCCGGTCCTGAGCGCCCAGCGACCGGACCTCACGGGTGTCCTCGGCTGGGCGGGAGCCGCGCAGTTCACCTCGTACTCGCTGGCCGCGGTGGTGGCCGCCCGGTGGGTCGACCGGCGCCCTCGTGCCGGGCTGCTGCTCGCCGGGGCCACCGCGGTCCTCGGGTGCCTGGGAGTGGCGGTCGCCTCGACCCCGCTGCTGTTCGTGGTCGCGGTCTTCGTCGGCGGCATGGGCGGAGGGTTCGCCTCTCCCGCACTGGTGCCGGTCATCGACGCGGTCGTGGCACCGCACACCGCCGCGACGGCGCAGTCCGTGGTGAACTCCGGAACGGCCGTGGGCGTGATCGGGGCCGGGGTGGTGGCCTCGACGGCCGCGGCGGTCGGTCCGGCCTGGGTGTTCATGGCGCTGGTATGCGCGGCGGCCACGGCGGCGGCGTGGTATCCCGCCCGGGCGCGCACCGGTCCAGCCACCGCCCGTCGCGACACCGCGGTACCGGCCTCCGTGCCCGCTGGGGGCCCGCCCTCCGTGCCTGACCGGGGTCCGTCCGCCCCGCCGACCCGGGGCTCGTGGCGGCTCCTCGTCCGCCCCGGCGCGGCGGCGCTGGTCGCCGGCGCCGGCTCGTCCCTGGTCTGGACGTTCGGGCCGCTGCTGCTCACCGGCTCCGGTGCTGTCCCCCCGGCGCGGGTCGGAGGGCTGTGGATCGCCCTCGGGCTGGGGGGCGTCCTCGGCGCGCTCACCGGCACACTGGTCCGGCGCGCGGGAATCCGCGGTGCATGGTGCTGGTGCGCGGGTGCTCTGGCTGTGGCCGCCGCCGGAGTCGCGGTGTCCGTGGTGGCCGGCAGCGCCTGGGTGGCCCACGGCAGCATGGCCCTCTTCGGTGCCGGCTACATGGGCCTGTCCGGTGTGCTGATCCTCTGGGCGCGCCGGCTCTGGCCCGGCGGCGCCGGGGCCGGCACGTCCGTGCTCTTCATCGCCCTGGCCACCGGGCAGGCGCTGGGCTCTGCCGGTTTCGGACTGGCCCGGGAGGTGGCGGGCCCGGCGGGCCTGGCGGTGCCGGCCGCCGGCCTGTGCGTCCTGGCCGGTGTCGCGGCCGTGGTGCGGAAGCGGTGACCGCCCCTGCGCATCCCCGCGGAGCCTGCCGCGGTGCTCCGCGCACAGCGGCCTCCGCCTCGAGACCCACGGCCTGCCCGGCGGCGGCGCCAGCGGACACAAAGCGTACTTACTTGTGACCGGTGTCACCCGATCCTAGACTCGGAGACGTCCACCCGACGAGCACGAACGAGCAAGGAGGAACGACATGCCCGCAGGACAGACCAGTTTCGACGACGTGACCTACGACCTGGTCTCCGTGCAGTACCACTCGCTCAAGGCAGGCCACGACTACGGCCAGTACGTGCGGGACGCCCGCAACGCCGGCCGTGACGACATCGCCGACTTCTTCGAGCAGGTGATGAGCCAGGACGCCGACCGTGCGCGGAGATGCCACGAGTTCATCAAGGAGCTCTCCAAGTCCGACGAGTCCGGGCCCGCCGTGACGCCCTGACCCGGGCCACCGGTCCGGAGCGGGGCCACGAGCAGCCTCCGCACGACACGAGGGGTCGCGTCCGCACGGGAATGTCGCAGCATTCCCGTGCGGACGCGACCCCTCGGTGCGGAGGGAGCGCCGGGTCAGGCGTTGGGGCCCGTCATGGTGGTGACGTCCAGCGCCCGGTCCAGCTGCTCCTCGGTGAGCTGGCCGTTGTCGACGTAGCCCAGGGCGATCGTCGCCTCGCGCACCGTCATCTTGTTCGCCACGGCGTGCTTGGCGATCTTCGCGGCGGCCTCGTAGCCGATGGCCTTGTTCAGCGGGGTCACGATGGACGGGGACGCCTCGGCGAGGAACCGGCAGCGCTCCACGTTGGCCTCGAGCCCGTCGATCATCTTCTCGGCCATCACGCGCGAGGAGTTCGCGAGCAGCCGGATGGACTCCAGCAGGGCCGAGGCCATGACCGGGATGCCCACGTTGAGCTCGAACGCGCCGTTGGTGGAGGACAGCGAGACCGTGGTGTCGTTGCCAATCACCTGCGCGCAGACCTGGATGGTGGACTCGCAGATCACCGGGTTGACCTTGCCGGGCATGATCGAGGAGCCGGGCTGGAGATCGGGGATGAGGATCTCGCCGAGGCCGGTGTTGGGGCCGGAGCCCATCCAGCGCAGGTCGTTGTTGATCTTCATGTAGCTGTAGGCGACGTTGCGCAGCTGGCCGGAGGCCTCGACCAGGCCGTCCCGGTTGGCCTGGGCCTCGAAGTGGTTGCGGGCCTCGGTGATCGGCAGCCCGGTCTCCTCGGCGAGCAGCTCGATGACGCGGGCGGAGAAGCCGGCCGGGGTGTTGATGCCGGTGCCCACGGCGGTGCCGCCCAGCGGGACCTCGGCCACGCGCGGCAGCGAGGACTGCACCCGCTCGATGCCGTAGCGGACCTGCGCGGCGTAGCCGCCGAACTCCTGGCCCAGGGTCACCGGGGTGGCGTCCATGAGGTGCGTGCGCCCGGACTTCACGACGTCCTGGAACTCCGCGGCCTTCTTCTCGAGGGACTCGGCCAGCTGCGTCATGGCCGGGACCAGGTCGTTGATCAGTGCGCCCGTGACGGCGACGTGCACCGAGGTCGGGAAGACGTCGTTGGAGGACTGGGAGGCGTTGACGTGGTCGTTGGGGTGGACCTCGACGTCCGTGCCCTCGAGCGCCTGGTTGGCGAGGGTCGCCAGCACCTCGTTGGTGTTCATGTTGGAGGACGTCCCGGAGCCGGTCTGGAAGACGTCGATCGGGAAGTGCTCGTCGTACTGCCCCGTGGCGACCTTGTCCGCGGCGTCCGCGATGGCCCGGGCGCGCTCGTCGTCGAGCACCCCCAGCTCCGCGTTCGCCTTGGCGGCGGCCTTCTTGATCTGTGCCAGCGCGACGATGTGCTGGGGCTCGAGGGGCTTGCCCGAGATGGGGAAGTTCTCGATCGCCCGCTGGGTCTGCGCGCGGTACAGGGCGTTCGCGGGAACGCGGACCTCGCCCATGGTGTCGTGCTCGATGCGGTACTCGGTGGTCTCTGCGGTGGTATCAGCCATGGCGCCAGTCTAGGACAGCGCCAGGTGACGCCCGGCACGGCAACCCCCGGTGACGGTCGCCGTGCCGGGGCGCCCGGTTCAGCGGCCCGGCAACCAGGTGCCGTGCCCGTGGACGAGCTCCGCCTCGCCGTCCTCCAGGTGGTAGAAGACGCCGACCACGGCGACGTCGCCGTTGGAGACCGCGTCGGCGATCACCCGGGACTGCTCCATGAGGCGCGACGCCGTCTGCTTGGTGTGCTCCACGACCGCCGCGTTGACGTCCTGGTGGCCGTGGCGCTGGGTCTCGAGCACGGACGGCATGATCCGTTCGATGAGGTCCCGCTGGAAGCCGCGGGGCATCTGCCCGGAGCCCGCGACGTCGTGCGCGGCGGTCACGGCCCCGCACGAGTCGTGGCCGAGCACCATGATCAGCGGCGTGCCGAGGTTCGCCACGGAGTACTCGATCGAGCCGAGCACGGCGTCGTCGATGACCTGCCCGGCGGTGCGCACCACGAACGCGTCGCCCAGGCCGAGGTCGAAGATGATCTCCGCGGCCAGCCGCGAGTCCGAGCAGCCGAAGATCACGGCGAACGGGTTCTGCCCGCCCGCCACCGACTGCCGGCGGGAGGCGTCCTGGTTGGGATGCAGGGACTCGCCGGCCACGAAGCGGGCGTTGCCTTCGCGCAGCCGCCGCCAGGCGGCGGCCGGGGTGCGGGGCGAGGTGTCGTCGGGGCGGGTGTCCGGGGTCATGGCATCTCCGTGGTTCGCGGGGCAGGGGCGTCGGTGAGGTCCTCGGCGACGGCGGTGGCCAGCCGGTCCAGCTCGGCGCCGGGCGCGTCGCCCTTGAGCACCACGGTGGAGCCGTTGACCTCTCCGGTGTACACGGTCACGGCGTCCTGGTTCCGGGACTCCTCCCGGACGTGGACGTCCCACGGCACACCCCCGGCCTCGACCACCGCGGTGGCGGGCAGGGCCTCGGTCTGCTGGGCCAGCCACGTGGGGTTGGCCACGGACGTCTGGACCAGGCCGATGAAGCTGCCCTGCGGAGTGGCCCAGCCGATCTCCCAGAAGGGCACCCCCTCGGCGGCGCCGCCGTTCCACCGGGCGTAGTTGGCGGTCCAGCCCTCGCCCGGCTCCGGCACGACCGGGCTGAACGGCGCCTCGTCCGCGACGTACTCCGCCTCCTGGGCGACGTCGACGTCGGGACGGTACGGCTGCGCATCGGGGCGGGGCTGGAGCCACACGAACGGCAGGACCAGCAGGAGGAGGACCGCCATGGAGATGATCATCCCCTGCACGGGGGCGTTGAGCCGCCGGGCCTGCTTCTCCGTGATCTGCGGGAGCGGCTGCCCGGGGGCATCGGGACCGGGGGTGTCGGGGCCGGGCGCGGTGCCGGTGCCCGCGGCCGCGGGGTGTTCTGCCGCGCGGTGCTCTGCGGGACGGTCGGGGGTCGAGGAGCTCACCCGTCCATTGTGCCCTGTCCGCCGTCCCCCTGTCCGCCGCGCCCGCTCCACCGGTCCCGCCCCCGGCCGGGAATGTGGCGCAGGTCGCGGTCCGCGGCGGAGCGGGCGATATGCTGGGCGGGACGTGGACCGCGCCCGCGGCCGAGCCCGGCCCGGGGGTCCCCCAGAACGTGAACTCGAAGGTGAGGAACAACGTGGCCGAAGAATCCACCGGAACGATCCAGGCGCGCACCAACAACGTGGCCGACCGCAACCTCGCGATGGAGCTGGTGCGGACGACTGAGGCCGCGGCGATCGCCGGCGGCCAGTGGGTCGGCGCCGGCGACAAGAACGCCGCCGACGGGGCCGCGGTCGACGCCATGCGCTCCCTGCTCTCCACCGTGCACTTCAACGGCACCGTGGTCATCGGCGAGGGCGAGAAGGACGAGGCCCCGATGCTGTTCAACGGCGAGCAGGTGGGCGACGGCTCCGGCCCGGCCTCCGACGTCGCCGTGGACCCCATCGACGGCACCCGCCTCACCGCCCTGGGCATGAACAACGCCCTGGCCGTCATCGCGGTGGCCGACGGCGGGTCGATGTTCGACCCCTCCGCCGTCTTCTACATGGACAAGCTCGTGGTGGGCCCGGAGGCCGCGGACTTCGTGGACCTGCGCCTGCCCGTCAAGCAGAACCTGCACCTCGTGGCCAAGGCCAAGGGCATCAAGATCAACCAGCTCACCGTGTGCGTGCTGGACCGTCCGCGCCACCAGAAGCTCGTCGACGAGATCCGCGCCACCGGCGCCCGCACCCGGATGATCCTCGACGGGGACGTGGCCGGGGCGATCGCGGCCTGCCGCGAGGGCACCGGCGTGGACGTCATGATGGGCATCGGCGGCACCCCGGAGGGCATCGTCACCGCGTGCGCCGTCAAGGCCACCGGCGGCATCATCCAGGGCCGGCTCGCCCCGGTCGACGACGACGAGCGGCAGAAGGCCCTCGACGCCGGACTGGATCTCGACGCGGTGCTGACCACCGACGACCTCGTCACCTCGGACAACTGCTTCTTCTCCGCCACGGGCATCACGGACGGCGACCTGCTGCGCGGCGTGCGCTACCGCGGCGCCCGCATCACCACCCAGTCCATCGTGATGCGCTCCCGCTCCGGGACCGTGCGGATGGTCGAGGCGGAGCACCTGGCCTCCAAGTGGGAGAAGTACGCCCGGCACTGAGCCCGGCCCGGAGCACGCGGCCCGCGCGGCCGTGGCAGGACCCCCGCACCGACCCCGGTGCGGGGGTCCTGCCGTCCCTCGTCACACCGTGTCCGGCACCGGTCGCGACCCCTACCGGCTCTACACTGGAGGCCGAACTGCGGGCGCCGACCGCGGTCCCCCAGCCGGGGCGGAGCGCCCGGGTGACGAGGAGGATCCCCACGTGAGCACCACGGTCAGCCCCTGTCCCAACCGCAAGACCTGGGACGCCACCGTCCGGGTGACCGGCGGGCACCCGCAGCAGCTCTGGGGCATCGGCGAGGCGCAGGTCTCCGCGGAGGGACCCGGCCTGCGGGTCGACCGGGTCATGGTCCACGACGCCGAGCAGCGCACCGTGGGCTACGCGCAGCTCTACCTGCGCTCCGAGGCCGAGCGCGTGGTCGCCGGGACCGTGCACTGCCACGTCCACCGGCCCGAGGACCTGCCCGTGGTCGCCGCCGCGCTCGCCGACTGGGCGCGGGAGGAGCACTCGGCCGTCCTGCTGCGCTTCCAGGCCGACACCCTGCGCGCCCCCGGCACCCTGGAGGCGCTGGAGGCCGCCGGGTTCGCGCGTCCCGCCGCGGACGCCGGATCGGACGAGCCGCGGCGGCTGGAGGTCGTGCTGGGGGAGACGGAGCGGGACCTCTCGCGGCGGCTCTCGGAGGCCACCCTGGACCGGTGCCGCACGGCCCTGCGCACCCCGGGCGTGACGGTGCGCGAGGTCACGGCGGGCAGCCGGGTCCTCGCGAACATCGGGCTGCGGACCCGGCTCATCACCCAGCTGCTGGAGGACCTCGGCGACGACTCGCTGCTGCTCGTGGCCACCGAGGCCGCCGAGGACGGCCGAGAGAGTGCCCTGGGCTACCTGTGGTTCGTGCACACGCGCGGACTGGCGATGATCTACCGGCTCGGCTTCACCCGCCGGGGGCGGGACCTGGGCGTGGACGACGCCCTGCTGCTGACCGGGATCGTCGAGCTGCAGAAGCGGCGCGTGCAGCGCCTCGACGGCGGCGACCCGGACGAGACGGAGGTGCCGCTGGTGGTCCGCGAGCTCGCCGCGGCGCAGCGGCCGGTGCTGGGCCCGTGGGAGAAGCCCCTGGGGCGGGGCCCCGCCGGGGAGTTCTCGGAGGACGTCGCCGACGCCGCGGCCGAGGCCTCGGGGACCGCGGTCGCCGCGGAGCTGGGGCTGGACGAGTCCGCCCCGGCGTGGTCGCCCGACAGCGGGGAGCCGGACGACGTGCCCGAGGACGACGGCGGCACGGGGAACCCGGCCCGGGGGCGGGCCCGGCGGGCCAGGGACCTCACCCGTCGCGTGGTCGGGGAGAGCATCTCCGCCCTCCGGGACGCGGCGGGACGCTGACACCGGGCCGCGACCGGCCCCCGACCGCCAGAGTGCGGTCGGTCCGGTCCCGGTCCGTGCGGTGCCGGTCCGTCCGGTCTCGGTCCGCCCGGTCTCGGTCCGCCGGTCGAGGGGGGCGCTCAGGCCTCCCGGCGGCGCACCCCGGCGACGGCCTGCCGGAGCCGGGCCGTCAGGCCGGGCAGGCTCTTGCGGGCCGAGACGGCCGCCTCCCGGGCGGCGCGCACACCGGTGTACGCGGCGTACTTCCCCTGGCTCAGCGGCAGGTCCCAGGTCCCGGGGTAGGACTCCGTGCGTCCCCCGAAGGACTTCTTGAACTTCGTGAAGCCGTGCCACGCGTGGTCCGGGCCGGCGTCCTCCGGCGCGGTGCCGAAGAGGTCGAACCGGCTCAGACCCTTCTGCTTGGCGTCGAGGACCATCCGCACGACCAGCGGGATCCCCGCCGAGAGCCTGCGGTGCTCGAAGTCCATCGCGGCGTGGGCGTAGGTGCGGGTGTCGTCGGAGTCGTAGACGAGGGAGGCGCCGATGGGCTCCCCGTCCAGCCGGGCGACGTAGAGGGCCGCCGCGCCCACGGGCATGAGGCTACGGGCCGCCTCGCGCAGATAGGCGTCCTGCTGGCGGGCGAAGTCCTTGCGCTCGGCCGTGGCTTCCAGGAAGCCCAGCAGCACGTCGACGTCCTCGGGGTCGGTCGAGGCCGTGAAGGTCACACCCTTCTTGGCGATGTTGCGGTGCAGGTTGCGGTTGGTGGACTTCATGTCCTTGAGGATCGCGTCCTCGTCCTGGGTGAGGTCGATGACCTGGGTGTGCCCGGGCTGCACCTGCCGGGGCGCCGGGCGCAGCCCGCGCCGGCGCAGCGACGCCTCGGGGGTCTCGAGGCCGTCCGTCACCGCGGCGTCGACGGGCTCCACCCGCACGAACCAGCACCGCTCGGACCGGGCCGTGCGGGCGAGGTCGTCGAGCGCGGCCTCGAAGGCCTGCGGGCTCCGCGCCTCGGGGCCGTACGGGCAGTAGAGGTAGCGGCCGGTCCGGCCGCCCTCGAGGATCGCCAGGTAGCGCCATCCGTCCCCGGAGGCCTGGAACACCGTGTGCCCCAAGTTCCGCTGGAATCCGGCCCATGCCTTCGACTGCAGTATGTTCGCCACGTCCCCACTGTACCGGGGCGCCCGGGTGCCGCCGGCGACCCGCGGACCGGTCCGGTCAGCGCACCGAGCAGGTGCCGTTGGGGGTGAGCTCCTGCGTCCTGGCGAGGGTCTTCGCCGCCGCGAGGGGTGCGGTCATCGCGATCCCGGCGCCCACCGGGGTGCCGACCGGCAGGGCCTCCGCGTCCCGCGCGCCACGGTCCGTGGCCTCCTCGAGCACCCGGTCGAGGTCCTCGTGCAGCAGGTCGAAGTCCGGGTAGGTGGGGAAGGACGGGTCGTAGTAGGGCGGGCCGGCGGCGTACTGCACCAGCTCGTGCTCCTTGGCCTTCAGGGCCACGTCCACGAACGAGCCGATCTGGCTCTGCGGGATGTCGGTCTCGACGACCTGGGTCCCCGAGTTCGCGAGGTCCTCGAACCGCGTCAGCACGTTGACGGGGTTGAGCTGCTTGAGCATCGCGGCCTGCACGCAGCGCTGGCGGGCCTGGCGGTCGTAGTCCGTGGCCCCCTCGCGGGACCGGGCGTACCAGAGGGCGTGATAGCCGTCCAGGTGCTGGACGCCCGGCTCGATGTACCCGAAGATCTCGTTCGGCAGGCCCGTTGTCAGGTCGGTGCCACCGCCGATCGGGACCCGCCCGCCGACGTCGATGGTGATCCCGCCGAGGGCGTCCACGAGCTGCTCGAAGCCGTTCATCTCGACGATCGCGTAGGCCTGGACCTTGAGGCCCAGGACGCCGGACGCGGCGTCCTTCATGGCCTCGGCGCCGGGGTCGGCGGCGTCGGGGTAGAGCTCGGCGTGGTTGTTCGTGACGTCGGTGTAGAGGGAGTTGAGGATGCACTCGTCGCCGCAGTTGAAGCCCTCGGGATAGACGTCCGCCAGCGGCGAGTCCTCGGGGAAGGGCGCGTTCTGCAGGTTGCGGGGCAGGGAGACGGTCACGGTCCGCCCGGAGTCGGCGTCCACGCTGAGCACCGTCATCGAGTCGGGGCGGCGGCCCGAGCGGTCCTCCCCGGAGTCGGTGCCCATGAGCAGGATGTTGTACCGGCCGTCCGAGGGCCGGAAGGGCAGCCCGCCGCCGAAGACGTCCGAGACCGCCCCGCGCGTCACGGACAGCAGGTAGGCGGAGTACGCCAGCCCGCCCGAGGTGACGAGCATGAGCGCCACGGTGGCCGCGGCCACCGCCCGGCGGGTCCGTTGCACGAGCAGACCGGGCCGGACGAGCCGGAGCGTGTCGAAGAAGAGGAACGCCCATCCGAGCGCCAGGGCCAGCAGTCCCGCGATCAGCAGCAGGGACGTGAACGAGTTCGTCAGGAACCAGACCAGGGGAGTCCGCCACAGCACCAGGCAGACGAGCGTCAGCGCGGCGACGGCCCAGACGACCACGTCGACCCTGAGGGCGGCGCGCCCGATGGACCGCCGGCCCGCGACGAGCTGGGCGCTGCCGGGGACCACGAGCGTGGACAGCAGCAGCGTCCAGGCCCGCCGGGCCCGGGTGCCGTCCCCGGCGTGCTGGGGGTGGCGCAGCGGGTCCGTGAGCCGGGGCGAGCTCGTCGCCGCGTCGTCGTCGACGCCCCGCACCGCCGTCACGGCGTCGGGCGGGAGGTCCCGGGACGGGGAGTCCTCGGCGGACGGGTCGTGCGGCGGGCGGGGATCGTGCTCAGCGCGGGGGGTGTGGCCGTTCACGGGCAGCTCCGGCGGGGAAGGGCGGGCGGGGGAGGGGCAGGGGGGAGCGGTCGGCCGGGTCAGCCGTCGAGGCGGGTGCGCAGGGCGGCGCCCTTGTCGTGGGCGGTCTGCCGGAGCTCGGCGGCGAAGCGCAGGAGCTGCCCGCGCAGGGCCTCGGCCTGCGGGTCCGCGCCGGCGGCGAGGATCCGGACGGCCAGCAGACCGGCGTTGCGGGCCCCGCCGATGGACACGGTGGCCACCGGGACGCCGGCGGGCATCTGCACGATCGACAGCAGCGAGTCCATGCCGTCGAGGGTCTTCAGGGGGACGGGGACGCCGATCACGGGCAGGGGCGTCACCGAGGCGAGCATCCCCGGGAGGTGGGCGGCGCCGCCCGCCCCGGCGATGATCACCCGCAGCCCCCGGTCGTGGGCCCGCCGGCCGTACTCGATCATCTCGGTGGGCATCCGGTGGGCCGAGACGACGTCGGCCTCGTAGGGGATCCCGAACTCCTCGAGGGCGGTGGCGGCGGCCTCCATCACGGGCCAGTCGGAGTCCGAGCCCATCACGACGCCCACGACGGGCTGCTGCTTCTCGTTCACTGCTGCTCCTGGGCTGCTCGGCGGGTGGGGGCCGCCATCGCGGTCCGGTCTGGGGCTACGCTATCCGTCCCGGCTGGACGGGCCGTGGGAGGCACGCGGGTCAGGCCTGCCCGTCGCGCAGCACGGCCGCCGCGCGGGTGGCCCGCCGGCGCAGCTCCGGGATCTCGTCCGCGGCGCCGGTGAGGTTGACGTGGCCGATCTTGCGCCCGGGCCGCACGGCCTTGCCGTAGTTGTGGATCTTGGCGCGGGGCTCGGCGCTCATCGCCGCCCGGTAGGCGCCGAAGAGGTCCTGGTTCGCCCCGCCCAGGTAGTTCTTCATCACGGCGGACCCGCCGATCAGCCCGGTCTCCCCGAGCGGGAGGTCCAGCACGGCCCGCAGGTGCTGCTCGAACTGGCTCGTCACGGATCCGTCCATGGTCCAGTGCCCGGAGTTGTGCGGGCGCATGGCCAGCTCGTTGACCAGGAACCCGATGCCGCGGCCGGGGGTCTCGAAGAGCTCCACGGCCATCACCCCGGTCACCCCGAGCTCCGTGGCCAGCGTCCGGGCGGCGTCCGCGGCCGCGGTCGCGACCTCGGGCAGCAGCTGCGGGGCGGGCGCGAGCACCTCGTCGCAGACACCGTCCACCTGGATCGACTCCACCACCGGCCACGCCCGCACCTCGCCGGAGGGCGAGCGGGCCACGAGGGCGGAGAGCTCGCGGGCGAACCCGACCTTCTCCTCAGCCAGCAGGGGGCCGTCCGTGCGGGCGAACCACTGCGCCGGTTCGGCGCCGCGGGCGTCCTGGGCGGTGTCGAGCACCATGACGCCCTTGCCGTCGTAGCCGCCGCGCGGCGTCTTGAGCACCACGGGCCAGCCCGAGCGCTCGCCGAAGGAGACCAGCTCCTCGACGTCGGCCACGGCCTCCCACCGAGGGTTCGGCAACCCGAGGCGCTCCACGGCCGCGCGCATCCACAGCTTGTCCTGGGCGTGCACCAGCGCGTCCGGGCCCGGGCGGACGACCACGCCCTCGGCGAGCAGGGTCCGCAGGTGCTCGGTGGGCACGTGCTCGTGGTCGAACGTCAGGACGTCGACGCCCTCGGCGAACCGGCGCAGGACGTCGAGGTCGGTGTAGTCGCCCACCGGCGCGGTGGGCACGGCCGCGACGGCCGAGACGTCGGGGCCCTCGGCGAGCACGCGCAGCTCGATCCCCAGGGCGGTGGCGGAGGGCGCCATCATGCGGGCGAGCTGCCCGCCTCCGACGACGCCGACGACAGGGGCGGTCACAGAAGAATTCACCCGACCAGGGTATCCCGGCCCGTCGGCCCCTTCCGGCGGGGCACCGCACCCGTCCTCCGGGGCCGTCCTCCGGGGCTGTCCTCCCGTTCCGTTCCCGGCACCTGACCGGGAGCGGCCAGGGGACTGTGCTGTAACTCTCCGGTGCCGCCGAGGTGGGGCGGGGTAGGATGTGCCGAGGTCCGCCGCGGATGCTCTTCCGTGCGCGTCGACCGCCGCGCCGGCCGGCGCCCACCGCCTCACCACCTGGGAGACCTGAAGCCGCGTGAACCGTCTCGTCGACCGATTCGATGCCCTGTGGCACCTCTTCGTCAAGGAACTCATGAAGTTCGGCGTCGTCGGCGCCCTCGCGTTCGTCATCAACGCGTCGCTCACCTGGATCCTGATGCACACGGTGTTCGAGGACGGTCACCTCAAGGCCAAGTTCGTGGCGACGGCGGTGGCCATCGCCTTCGCCTGGGTCGCCAACCGGCTGTGGACCTTCCGGCACAAGCGCCAGTCGGACAAGCGCCGCGAGCTGATCCAGTTCCTCGTGGCCAACGGCATCGGCATGGCCATCGAGCTCGGCTGCCTCGGGTTCAGCTACTACGTGCTGGGTCTCACCAGCGCCTACGCGTCCTTCGTGTCCGGCACGATCATCGGGACCATCCTCGGCACGGTCTTCCGGTACTTCGCCTACCGCTTCTGGGTGTTCACCGAGGAGCTCGACGAGGATCCCAACTTCGCGGACACCGCGGCCCTCGAGATCGCCCTGATCACCGGCCACGAGCCCGCGGAGGGCGCCGGGCACCCCCACCGCGCGCACACGCATCCCCCCCGGGAGGGCGGCCACCACCGGACGGGAACCGCGGCCCGCCCCGGCCCGGGCGCCCACGAGAGCCACGAGAGCACCGAGCCGGTCGAGGGCCGCTGAACCGTCCCGCTCAGAAGGGAACGGCGTTCTCGGCCGCCAGCACCGACCGCCAGGCGTCGTCGTCGGCGTCCGCCGGGCGGTCCGTGACCACCACGGTCCGGCCCCCGGCCAGCACGGCCAGCACGCGCAGCAGGAACTCGGCGTCCATCCTCCGCCCCGGCACGTGCACCGCCGACGCCGTGCCCCACGCGGCCTCCCGCCCGGACGCGAGCTCGCCCGCAGCCGGCATCAGCCGATCGTGCGGCAGGAAGCCGTCGGTGCCCGCGGTGCGGAGCGCGGCACCGTCCGGTGCCGGTTCCTCGACGCCGTCGTAGACGTCCGCGTGGGAGCGCACCTCGGCGCAGTAGTCGAGGACGTCCCCGGCGGGCAGCCCGCCGCGGTGACCGAGCGAGAGCGCCGGCCGGTCCAGGACCACCGCCCGCGCGCCGGCAGGCACCCGGTCCAGCAGCGGCGGCGTCGCCCCCTGCGCGTCGACGAGGCCCACCACGGCCCGGTCCCCGGGCTCCGCCGCGTCTGAACGGGGGTCGACCGCTCGCACGGCGGCGCCCATGGTCCACGAGCCCAGGACGACTGCGAGACTGCGCCAGTGCACCTCGTCGCCGAGGGCCACGACGTCGCCCGCCTCGAGGTCCAGCTCGTCCACCCACAGGTTCGCGGTCTTGGCCACCCAGTTGTCGAGGACCCGCCCGGAGAGCTCCACGCGCTCGCCGTCCAGGCCGTACCAGATCAGGGCAGGACGGCTGCTGCTCCGCAGCTTGTCCACCAAACGGGGGACAGATCGGGGAATCGGTATGTCCATGGTTCCTCCTCGTGGATGCCGCTCCCACGGCGGGGGCACGGCATATGCGTAGGTCCGCATTTTTCGCGTTCTGCGGAGTCCTGTCGAAAATCGGGCCGTGACGTGGAAAAACGTCTACTCCCAAAGCCATTCTTCCCGGATATCGTGGCACGGGTGGTCGCCCGAGGTGGGTTGACTCCGTACTAGTTACACACGTGTAATTGGGAAGTCCGGCAGACGATCAGCAAGGATACGTTCTCCGGGATGCAAAGGGTCCGCGTCCCCCGCACTGTGCCGGGCCCGAGCGATCGTGTCGGATGGAAGGAAAGTCATGGGAGAGGCCGCACGACAGCAGGTCGTGGAATCCAGCCCCCTCGATGCCCGTCGACGGAGCATCCGCTCGGTGCCCGAGGACTGGTTCGTCGATCCCGTCGATCCGCGCGCCGCCGAGCGGCACGTCCGCCGGGCCGCCGGCAGCCTGGACGACCAGGCCACGGCCTATCTCCGGGCCCACGAGGCCGTCCAGAACCTCTCCGGAGCCGAAGCGGCACCTGCCCTCGACCTGCTCGAGGCACCCACCGACGACGAGGGCTCCGACTGGAGCGCCGTGGCCGGGCTGTACGCCGTGGACGAGGACGAGGGAGAGCTCGCGTGGCAGACCGACGCGCTGTGCGCCCAGACCGACCCGGAGGCCTTCTTCCCCGAGAAGGGCGGGTCCACGCGTGACGCCAAGCGCGTGTGCGAGGCCTGCCCCGTGCAGGCGGAGTGCCTCGACTACG
Organism: Kocuria himachalensis; assembly: GCF_054784195.1. Classification (NCBI taxonomy): domain Bacteria; kingdom Bacillati; phylum Actinomycetota; class Actinomycetes; order Micrococcales; family Micrococcaceae; genus Kocuria; species Kocuria himachalensis. Next base: position 347,623 of record NZ_BAAGPL010000015.1, on the reverse strand, counting down.
CAATGAGCAAGGACGAGAAGTTCGGCATCTGGGGCGGGCTCTCCGAGCGCGAGCGCCGCCGCCTGCGCCGTCTCGCCCGCTGAGGTAGTTTCGGGCCATGAGCTCTTCCGGCAGCGCCACCCGTCTCTGCTCCCGCCAGACCTGCACGCGGGACGCGGTCATGACCCTGACCTACGTGTACTCGGACTCGACCGCGGTGGTCGGGCCGCTCGCCGGCCACGCGGAGCCGCACGCCTACGACCTGTGCGCCGTGCACGCGGACCGGCTCACCGTGCCCCGTGGCTGGCGCGTCGTCCGCCTGGAGCTGCCGGAGGCGCGGGCACGGCGCGAGGACATCGGTGCCGTGGCGGAGGCGGTCCGGGAGAGCGAGCCCCCGGCGCCCGTCCGTGACCGCCCGCGGACGGTGCTGCGTGACGTCTCCCTGCCCCGACCGTCCTCGCCGCGACCTTCCTTGCCGCAGCCCTCCGTCCCGCGCACTGAGAGCCCCCCTGCGAGTCCCCGGACCGGCCGGCGGACGCCCGCCCCGGAGAGCGGCGCCCGGAGCGGCCCGACGACGGCCCCGCCGCCCGCCCCGGAGAGCCCCCGGACGCCCGCCCCGGCGAGCGCCTCGCGGCCGAGCCCGGAGCCGGCTCCCGAGGTGCCGTGGCACGACGTCCCGGTGCCCGCAGCTCTGCGCCGGGCGCACCTGCGCCGGCCCGCCGCGCTCGGGGGCTCCGCCCGTCCCGAGGCCTGAGCTGGCCGGCCCGAGGCGTGAACCGCCCGTCCCGAGGCCTGAGCTGGCCGGCCCGAGGCGTGAACCGCCCGTCCCGAGGCCTGAGCTGGCCGGCCCGAGGCGTGAGCCGCCCGTCCCGAGGCCTGAGCTGGCCGGCCCGAGGCGTGAGCCGCCCGTCCCGAGGCCTGAACCGCTCGACCCGAGGCGTGAGCCGCCCGTCCCGAGGCCTGAACCGCTCGGCCCGAGACATGAACCGCCCGTCCCCGGCCGGTTCCGGACCACACCGGTGCTCCGCCCCTAGGATGAGCCGCAGACCGCACCTGTCCGGTGCGGGTGGCTCTTCCCCCCGGAGCACCAGGAGTCCCCCCATGACCGTCCCTGCAACGACGCAGCCGACGCACGAGCACCGCACCGAGGCCCGCCACGGGAGCAGGCCTGCCGGGCGCCCCGAGGCACCTGCCGACCGTCGCCCGGCGCCCTGGGCGCTGCCGGCGCCCGAGCCGGAGCCGGTGCCCCCGGTGGCGGCCGCTCTCGCGCCCGACCTCGCCGAGATCCTGCGGTGCCCCCTGACGGGCGGGACGCTGATCCCCGTGGACGCCGACCGGCTGATGAGCGACCGCCCGTTCCGCGACGGCGTGCACCCGGTCTACCCGATCACCCGCGGCATCCCCTGCCTGACCCCCGGGCGTTGAGGCCCCGGCCGGGACGCCGGGGGTCACGAAGGCGTTAACATTCGTGACCGATGGGCGGCGGGTGGGGTCGGGCGCGTCCGGGGGACCTATCGTGAAAGCAGTTCGCCAGCGTTCCCCCGCGTTCCCCCCGCCCCCTGACGCCCGAGGTGCCGTTCCCCATGCCCCTGTCCTCCTGCCCGGTTCCCGTGCCCCCTGCCCTGCGAGCCCTGCCCGCCCCCCGGCGCCTGCTCGCCCTGGGGGCCGTGACGGTCCTGCTCGCCACCGGTTGCGCGCAGGCCTCCGGAGCCCCTGCGGCAGAGCCGGCCGCCACCGCATCGGCCGCCACCGCCCCGACCACGCCGTCCTCGAGCCGGCCGGCCACGGCGGCGCCGGCGGAGGTCACGGTCGCTCCCGCGGACGCGGCCGTCGAGCACAACCCCGTGGAACCGGTCGTGGTGCGCGCCGACGGTGGCGAGCTGACCGACGTCGTGCTGGTTCCCGCCCCCGGCGGCGAACCGGTGCCCGGGGAGCTCTCCGCCGACGGGCGCACGTGGACCAGCACCGCGGACCTGGCCTTCGACACCCCGTACGTGCTGCACTGGAGCGCCGCGTCCGGGACCGGGCCCACGACGACGGGCACGAGCACGTTCACGACCGTCCTCGCGGCTCACGAGGTCGACGCGCGCCTCAACGTCGTCGAGGGCGGGGTGTACGGCACCGGGCAGGTCCTGGAGTTCACCTTCTCGGAGCCCGTCGTGAACAAGGAGCAGGTCGAGGAGGCCGTCACCGTGGACGGCGGCGGGGACCGGGCGGGCGCCTTCCGCTGGTACTCGGACACTTTGCTCCGCTACCGTCCGGCCGAGAAGTGGGCGCCGCGCTCGGAGATCACGGTCTCCCTCGACCTGCTCGGTCTCGACGTGGGCCACGGCATGGTGGGCAACCACGACCTGCGCCGGAGCTTCTCGACGGGCGCCGAGCACTACGCCCGGGTGGACAACGAGACCAAGACGCTGACCGCCTGGGTGGACGGCGAGGTCGCGGGAACGTTCCCCGTGACCCTGGGCAATCCGGACTGGCCCTCGACCACCGGGCAGAAGGTCATCATGGAGCAGGCCCCGGAGTACCTGTTCAAGGCCTCCTCCCTGGACCTGCAGCCGGGGGACCCGCACTGGTACGACACGTTCTGGGCCTCCAACGTGTCCCGGCTGACCGCGAGCGGGGAGTTCGTGCACCAGGCGCTGCCCTCCGCGCTGCCCGTCCTGGGGATCGCCAACGTCTCCCACGGGTGCGTGGGCATGCCGCCCGAGGGGGCGAAGTTCATCCACGACGTGTTCCGCCCGGGGGACGTCGTGGAGGTCGTGGGCACCGGCTACCCGCAGGCCGATCCCGACGACGGGTACGGCGACTGGAACATCCCGCTCGAGCACTACGCGGACGAGGAGTGGAAGGGCGACTGGTGAGCGCACGGCGCTGAGCTCCTGCCGCTCGGTCTCCGCCGTCGAGCTGCTGCCACGGGGTCGCCGCCGTCGGGCTCCTGCTCATGGAGTCTCCGGCGCAGAGCCCCTGGTGGGACGCGGGTGGAGGAGACCGGTGCCGGAAGCCGGTGGGGGAGCCCTGCGGGTGCGGCCGGTGGGGAGGGAGCGGGCCCGCGGTGGGTAGGATCGGGACCGGCCGGAGCGGACCCGCCCGCCCCGGACCCCTGATTCCCCTCCGACCGAAGGACCCGCCCGTGGCCACCCCCAGCAACGACAAGGCCCCCTGGCAGCAGGCCGACCCGCCCACCGGCGAGCTGCAGCGCGAGGAGCCCGTGTGGACGGGCCTGCTCCCCGCCGTGGTTCCCGCCGAGCCCGCGCACGACGACGAGCACGACCACGGGCGCCCCGGCGAGCCCGGCGGCGCCGGGCCGCGCCGCGCGCCCGGACGCACGGGCGGGGGCTCCCGCGCCGTCGGGGCCGACGAGGCCGCGGGGGACGACGACCCGGACGCGGAGGCCCGCCGCCGGGCCGCGCTGCGCCGGGACGCGGTGGCGGACGAGCCGCGGCTGCCGCGGCTGCAGCAGGTCTTCCTGGTGCTCGTGCTCCCGCTCGCGCTGCTGGCCGCGGCCGTGCGCGTGGTGGCCACGCCCCTGTTCCTGTGGGCGGAGTACCACCGCCCGGGCTTCCCCGCGGACGCGTACGGCTTCTCCACGGAGGAGCGGATGGTCTTCGGCTCCTACGGACTGGACTACGTCATGAACTGGGCTCCGTCCGGGTTCCTCGGCGGGCTGCAGGACACGGACGGCGCGCAGCTGTTCCTGAGCTCCGAGGTCGCGCACATGACCGATGTGAAGATCGTGCTGCAGAGCGCGCTCGCCGTGGTCGCGGTCCTGGCGCTGCTCGGCATCGTCTCGAGCCTGTACCTGCGGGCGAAGGCCCCGGGCGCCGCCTCCGGCGCCCTGTTCTTCGGCTCGTGGCTGACCGTCGCGCTGCTGGTCGCGCTGGCGGTCGCCGCGGTGCTCGGCTGGCAGCAGTTCTTCGCGCTGTTCCACTCCCTCTTCTTCTCGGACGGGTCCTGGACGTTCCGGGCCTCGGACACCCTCATCCGGCTGTACCCCACCCAGTTCTGGATGGACGCCGCGATCGCGGTGGCCGGGCTCGCCTTCCTGGGGGCGCTCGCGGTCATGGCCGCCACCTGGCCCACCGCGTTCCGCCGGCACCGGGCCCTCGACCGGGTGCGCCGGCGGCAGGAGCTCAAGCGGCGGCTGGCCGGTCGCTGAGCCGGCCGGCCGAGCCCGCCGCCGAGGCCGCCGTCGACCGGATCGCCGTGGTTCAGATCCAGGCGGCGAACCACATCCGCTCCCGCCACTGGGCGTACTCGACGGTCTCCGCGTACCAGACGGGCGCGAAGTGCGCGCTCAGCAGGAGCACCGCGGCCGTGAACACGCCGACCACCACGAGACCTGCCTGCCGGCGGCGCACGGTGTCCGCGCGCCGGCCCAGGACCAGACCGAGCATGCCGGCGAGCATGAGCATCAGGACCGGCTGCACGGGCAGCGCGTAGAAGTAGTACATGGTGCGCTCCGGGTACAGGAACCAGGGCAGGTACCCGGCTGCGAACACGCAGCTCAGCGCCCCGAAGCGCCAGTCCCGTCGCACGGCCCACAGCCACGCGGCCACGAGCACGGCGGCGATCCCGGTCCACCACAGGAGCGGGTTGCCGATGTTGAGGATCGCCTGCGAGCAGTGCTCCGCCGCGCACCCGGCCGTGCCCTGCTCCGGGTCCTCGTAGAAGTAGGAGGTGGGCCGGCCCAGGGTCAGCCACAGCCAGGGCAGCGCCTCGTAGGAGTGATCGGTGCCCAGGCCGCTGTGGAAACCGTAGGCGGAGGAGTGGTAGGCCCACAGCGAGCGCAGGGGCGCGGGCAGCCACTGGGGGCCCTCGCCCGGGTGCTGCTGCGCCCAGGCGCGGTCGTAGGCGTCCTCGGAGGCGAACCAGCCCGCCCAGGTGGACACGTAGACCACCAGGCCCGTCCCGACGACCGCGAGGAACGCGGGCACGCCGTCCTTGAGCACCCCCGCGAGCAGCCAGCGCCGCACCCCGGCCACCCGGCGGGCGTTGAGGTCCCACAGCACCGTGAGCACGCCCAGCCCGGCCACCAGGAACAGGGCGCTCCACTTCACGCCGACCGCGAGCCCGCAGGCCGCGCCCGCCGCGATCCGCCACCAGCGCACGCCCAGCCACGGACCCCACTCCAGGCGGCGCAGCAGCTCCGCCTCGGGGACGCCGTGCCCCGGGGCCATGCCCAGCCGGGCGACCAGGCGGCGGCGCCCGTGCTCCCGGTCCAGCAGGAGCAGGACGAACGCGAGCAGGACGAAGAACATGAGGAACACGTCCAGCATCGCGAGCCGGGACTGCACCAGGTGCAGGCCGTCCACGGCGGTGAACAGCCCCGCCAGCGTGGCCACGGTGACGGAGCGGAAGAGCAGCCACCCGGCGGCGCACACCAGCGCGATGGAGAGCGTCCCGACCAGGGCCGCGGAGAAGCGCCACCCCAGGGGGTCCTCGGCGCCGAGCAGCCACATGCCGAACGCGATGAGCCACTTCCCGGCCGGCGGGTGCACCACGTAGGAGGGGGTGCCCAGGGCCTCGGGCGGGGTGCCCGCCACGAACAGCTCGTCCGCGCCCTCCGGCCACTGCCGCTCGTAGCCGTGTAGCAGCAGCGAGTAGGAGTCCTTCACGTAGTAGGTCTCGTCGAAGACGATCGCGTCCGGGTGGGAGAGCCGGTGGAAGCGCAGCAGCCCGCCGAGCAGGACCACCAGCAGCGGCGCCAGCCACGCGAGCCGGGCCACGGCCGCGGGGGCCGGCAGCAGCCGCTCCCGCAGGGCGGCCGGGGCCAGGGACCGGTGCAGGGTGCTCACCGGTGCCGCCGGCCGGGGCCCCGGGGCCAGGACTGGGGCACGCACCGAGGAGCTCACGGTGTCATCGTAGGGGACGCCTCCCGGCGCCCGCGGCCCCCGGCCCAGCCCGGCGGAGCGCGCCGTAGAGTGGACCCGTGCACACGGAATCCCACGACGACGCCCACGACGACGCCTCCGCCGACTCCGCAGGCGGTGCCGCGGGCCCCGGGCAGGTGGTCCTGGCGGGCACCCCGATCGGCAACCTCGGCGACGCGCCGCCTCGGCTGCGGGCGGCCCTCGAGACCGCGGACGTGCTCGCCGTGGAGGACACCCGGCGGCTGCGCCGGCTCACCGCCGGGCTCGGCGTCACCACGCGCGGTCGGGTGCTCACCCACCACGAGCACAACGAGGCCGGACGGGTCGCCGAGCTGCTCGACGCCGTCCGCGCCGGCGGCACCGTGCTGGTCCTCTCCGACGCCGGGATGCCCACCGTCTCCGACCCCGGCTACCGGCTCGCCGAGGCCGCGGCCGCCGAGGGCCTGATCGTCACGGCGATCCCCGGTCCCTCGGCGGTGCTCATGGCGCTGGCCGTGTCCGGTCTGCCCACGGACCGGTTCACGTTCGAGGGCTTCCTGCCGCGGAGGTCCTCGGAGCGTACTGCCCGGCTCGCCGAGCTCGACGGCGAGCGGCGCACCATGGTCTTCTACGAGGCCCCGCATCGGCTCGAGGTCATGCTCACCGCGCTGCGGGACTCGTTCGGACCCGGCCGCCGGGCGGTCGTGGCCCGGGAGCTCACCAAGCTGCACGAGGAGGTCGTGCGGGGCTCGCTGACCGAGCTCGTCGACTGGTGCGGGCAGGGGCAGGTGCGCGGGGAGATCGCCGTCGTCGTCGCCGGTGCCCCCGCTCCCGAGGCCGCACGCCCCGAGGACCTCGTGGCCGAGGTCGAGGCGCTCGTGGCGGCCGGGACCCGGCTCAAGGACGCCGCCGGCCGCGTCGCCGAGCGCACCGGGGTGGGCAAGCGGGAGCTCTACGAGACGGTGCTGGCCGCCCGCAAGGGCTAGGGCATGTCTGCCACCCGGTCTTTGAGCCAGCACAGTCCGACTCCAAGACCTAATGGAAGACATGCCCCGAACGCGGTCGGCTGAGCTTTCCCGTGGACCGACCTCGCTCCTCCGTCTCGAGCGCCATGGCGCGAGGTCTGCTGCCTCGAACCGGAGGCAGGAGATGAGACTGCCCCGCTCCTCGCGTTTGCACGCACCACCGCCTCAGCGGCGCCGGGAGTCCCACAGGTGCGTCGGCGGGCGGGACCTCGCACCGCGTTCGGGTCCCTCGACGCCTGCGCGGCCGACCCGAGCGGGCCGCGGGGATCGGGCACATCCCCTCCGCAGCTGTCCGACCGGAAGCGGGCCACGTGGGGTCGGCGTGGCCGTGGCTGCGTGGACGGTACGCCGTCCCCTGCTCCGCCATGAGCTCCTCACCCTGGTGCGCTGCTCGACGAACCTGGCCGGCCAGCCCGGATGCGACAGGTTCGGCGTCCGGAAGGAGCATCACCGTGGAAGCGGGGTGCTGGACATGGTGCCACGGCCACGAGGAGCCTCTCGCGACGCCGGGTGAGGAGCCGTTGGTCGACCTCGTGGGTTGACGGCCGCGTGTTTGCCATCGCATAGTGGTGCTTGACGTCCGCCGCATCCTTCGCGGCGACTGGGGGACATCTGGGCCGGACGCACCCGCGTGCGAATGGCTGTTGGCTGCGCCGGCGCGGTGCGGTTCCAACCGCGTAGGGGGATGCTGAGTGTTGGGGACTTCTCGGGCTGTGCTCGCCACAGCTGCCACCGCTGCCACCGTTGCCACCGGCGTGCTGCTGGGTGTTGTGGCGCCGGCGACCGCGGATCACGGTACGGCGCCGCACCGTGTCGCGGGGCCGGAGGATCGGCTGCCCGATCTGCAGATGGAGCCGTTGAGCGACCATCGCGTCCAGATCCTCGAGGGCCGTCGCGTCCTGCGGTTCACCGCTGTGATCGCCAACCGCGGTGACGGGGCTCTGGAACTCGTCGGGAGCAGGACCAGTACCTCAACGGAACAGATGTCCGTCGTCCAGCGCATCTCCCAGCGCGATGGCGGCCATGAGTCCGTCCCGACCGATGCGGTGATGGATTACTCGGTGGATGACAAGCACAGCCATTGGCACCTGCAGCACGCTGCCGAGTACAGCCTGGGGGTACCCGGCGAGGAGCATCCGCGCGTTGCGCACAAGGAGGGCTTCTGCCTCATCGACGACGTTCGCCTGCCCGGCGCCTCCGCGGGCGAAACCCCTGAATCGGCTGACTACGACGGCTGCGAGGAAGGTCTGACAGAGACCCGCACGGTGACGCAGGGCATATCAGTCGGTTGGGGCGACCCGTACTCGTTCGACGTGTGGGGCCAGTGGATCGACCTGACCGGGCTGCCTCTGCCGGGACGCTACTGCCTGGAAGCCACCGCTGACCCGCGCGGACTGCTGGCGGAGACCGACACGGGGAACAACACCACCACGACGCTGGTCGACCTCACCTCCCACGACGTCAAGGTCGTCGGCACCGAGTGCTGAGCCGCACACGACCGCCCGAGATGCCACCGGCCCCGGACGGGTCCGCCGGCGCTCGGACCCTGAAGGTCGTTCGCGCAGTGCACCCCGGCGCAACAGGTACCAAGGAGAACTTGACCCCGATGCAGAAGCCCACATCCGTGTCCCGCGCCCGGGCCGGCCTCTATCCAGCGCTCCTGGTGGCGATCACCCTGACGGCGTGTGCGCCCGGCACCAGCGCATCTGAGACGCCGGACGGGACGGCGCCTCCTGAGGTGCCGGCGCAGGCGGGACCCGCCCGGACACCACCGGCAGACCAGGTGCTGTCACCACCCCCGCAGTCCATCGAGGTGGAATGGACGGAACTTCCCGGTCGGTTCCAAGAGATCAGCGTTGGTGGCATCAGTAAAGACCCGTCGGTCTGGGCGCTCAGCGCGGAGAGCTGGCCCGGTAGCCCTGAGGTCAACTATTGGAACGGTGAGGCATGGGAGGCCCTCGGACGGGAGGCTGCTGCCCTGGACGTGGGCCCCAGCGGGCACCCCTGGATCGTCGATGCCGACGGCCGCATCTTCGAGTGGAACGGCTCGGACTGGATCGATCGACCGGGAAGCGCCCGCGACATCGGCATCGGCGCCGACGGCTCGGTCTGGATCGTCGGCACCGACCCGGTGCCTGGCGGCTACGGCATCTACCGTTGGACCGAGACGAGCTGGGAGAAAGCACCCGGTAATGCTGTCGCCATCGACGTCGCCACGCAGGGCGATCCCGCCGTGGGACACCAGAGCGAGCCGTGGATCATCGACGAGAACAACCGGATCTCCCGCTGGACCGGCTCCGAGTGGTCGCAGCAACCCGGGCAGGCCCAGGACATCGGGGTAGGCGCCAACGGAGCAGTGTGGATCACCGGAACGGATTCGGCCCCCGGGGGCCACGGCATCGCCACCTGGAACGGCGAGGACTGGGCAACCGCACCCGGCGGCGCTGTGAAGATCAGTGTCGACCCTGACGGCTTCCCCTACGTGGTGACCGACGACGACCGGCTCCTGCGCGGGACGTGAGCCTGCGGGTCTCGGGTTCCCTGTTCGGGGTCTGACCCCGTGAAACGTGAAAGAGCGTCAGACGACGGCATGCAGTGACCGCCCGGGCGCGCTGGGAGGGTGGGGCCGGTCCGGACGCCGCCTCACGGGCGCGCCGCGCCCCGGTGAGGCGGAGTTGACTCCCGGGGGCGGACGGGGACACGGTGCCGAAACATCGCCCCGTCAGACTCGGCAGTGCCGGGACCCGGGCACGTGCCGCGCGGGCCCCGGCGTCCTCCTGACCGTCCAGCACCGGAGCCATGCCATGTCCTATGTGATGCCCGCCGACTTCGTCACGAAGATGATTGACGCCGGAGAGGCGAAGGTCGCCATGTCCACCCGCGACACCCTGATCCGTGCCTTCATGGCCGGTGCCATCCTCGCGCTCGCCGCGGCGTTCGCGGTCACCGTCACCGTGCAGACGGGCCAGCCGCTGCTCGGGGCCGTGCTCTTCCCGGTCGGGTTCTGCCTGCTGTACCTGCTGGGCTTCGACCTCCTCACCGGCGTGTTCACCCTCGTGCCCCTGGCCCTCATCGACAAGCGTCCGGGCGTCACCGTCCGCTCGATGCTGCGCAACTGGGGCCTGGTGTTCACCGGCAACTTCGCCGGCGCGTTCGTCGTGGCCGTCCTGATGGCGGTCATCTTCACCTACGGCTTCTCCCTGCCCCCGGACGAGGTCGGCAGCCGGATCGGCGAGATCGGCGAGGGCCGGACCGTCGGCTACGCCGAGTTCGGCGCCGCCGGGATGCTGACGCTGTTCGTCCGCGCCGTCCTGTGCAACTGGATGGTCTCCACCGGGGTGGTCGCCGCGATGATGTCCACCAGCGTCTCCGGCAAGGTCATCGCGATGTGGATGCCCATCATGCTGTTCTTCTACATGGGGTTCGAGCACTCGATCGTCAACATGTTCCTGTTCCCCTCCGGCCTGCTGCTCGGCGGCGGGTTCTCGGTGATGGACTACCTCGTGTGGAACGAGATCCCCACCGTGCTCGGCAACCTGGTGGGCGGGCTCACCTTCGTGGGGCTCACCTTGTACGCCACCCACGCCCGCACCGGGGCTCCCCGCACCGGGCCGGCCCTGCAGCAGGAGCGCGTCCCGGCCGCGTGAGCGCGGCATCCCCCGTCCGGCCGCCCCTCTGCCACTGCATCCTGCAGTGGCTCGAGGGTGTCCTCCCCGACCGGCTCGCCGCTCTCCCTGCCGTGCTCGCCGTCGTCCCGACCAAGTTCGCCGTCTCCCCGAGGAGCCCCACATGACCCCGATCCTGACCAAGTCCGACGCCGCCGGGCTCGTGGTGGCGGCGCGCGTGCGCCGCGGCCTGTCCTGGCGTGAGATCGCCGACGAGATCCGCGCCCCGCACGTCTGGACGACCGCCGCGCTGCTGGGCCAACACCCGATGACCCCGGAGCAGGCGCGGCAGGTCTGTGACCTCCTGGGGCTGGACGGGACGGTCGCCGAGAGCCTCCAGCAGCAGCCGTCCCGCGGCGCCGACCCGGCGCGGATGACGGACCCCACGGTCTACCGCTTCGTGGAGGCGCTCTCCGTCTACGGGCCGGCTCTCAAGGAGCTCATCCACGAGGAGTTCGGCGACGGGATCATGAGCGCGATCAACTTCCGGGTCGACGTCTCACGCCGACCCGACCCGGACGGCGACCGCGTGGTGGTCACGTTCGACGGGAAGTTCCTCGACTACAAGTGGTGACTCCCCACTCCTGACCTCCCTGAACTCCTGCGCCGAGTCCTCCGGGTGCTCGCATCTCCCCCGGATCGATCGGGGGAGATGCGAGCACCGGAGGACTCGGCGTTCGGCTCAGGTCGGCGGCCGATGCTCAGCGGCCGATGCTCAGCGTCGGGTCGTCACCGAGCGGGGGAGCCATCGTGCGCGCCGTGCTCCGGGCCCGCCGCGCCCGGCGAGGTCCGTCCGCAGCGCCGCGACGTCCTCCGGTCCCGCCTCGGGCGACCACGCCGTGGTGCCCGGCGCGTAGAGGGCCCGCTCGACGTCCCGGCCGAGCCGCCCGAGCGGCGCCGCGGCCGCCGGCACCACGGCGCCGAGCCGGTCGACGTAGGCCCGGGGCGTCTCCGCGGCGGCGCGGCCCAGCCCGTGGTCGACGCCGAGGTCCTCGACCTCCGCCCACCCCGCCAGGGCCCGCTGCGCCGCCGGGGCCTGCTCGTCGCCCAGCACCCGCATCCGGCGCCGGCGCCGCCGGGACCGGAGGAGACGGGGGAGGGCGGCCAGCAGGGCCAGCAGCGCGGCGGCCAGGAACCCGGCCAGCCAGGGCAGCCACGCGGCAGGGCCGGCGTCCTCCTCGGGCTCCGGTGCGGCGGGGACCTCGGGGGTCGGCACCGCGGTCGGCTCGGCGGAGGACGCGTCCTCGTCGGGGCTGTCCGCCGTGCTCGCCGGGGTGGGGGCGTCGGTCGGCTCGCCGGTCGGCTCCGCGGTGCCCTCGCCCTCCTGCGACTGCCCGTCCCCGTCCTGCGGCCCCTCGGCGGCGTAGCCGGGGAGGTCGCCGGTGCCGGGGGTCGGCTCGAAGCGCACCCACCCGGAGCCCTCGAACCACAGCTCCGGCCACGCGTGAGCGTCACGGGGCAGGACCGCGAAGGCGCCCGGGTCCGCCGGGTCCCCGAACGGCTCGTCGGCCTCCGGCGCGCCGCCCGGTCCGGCGCCGGATCCGGTGGCCGGCAGGTAGCCGACCGCCACGCGGGCCGGGATGCCGAGATCCCGGGCCATGACGGCCATCGCCGGGGCGAAGTGCCCGGCGTAGCCCGTGCGCACGGCCAGGAACTCCTCGAGGGAGGCCATGCCGTCGGCGTCGTAGCCCTGCTCGAGCGGGGCGTTCACGTCGTAGCGGAACTCGTCCGAGCGCAGCCACTCCTGCAGGGCCAGGGCCTGGTCGAACGCGGTGGGGGCGTCCCCGGCCCGCTCCCGGGCGGCCTCCCGGAGCGCGGCCGGGGTGTCGCCGGGCAGCTCGCGGAACGGGGCGAGCTCCGGGGAGTCCGGCGCGGCGGGGGCCTCGCGCAGCTGGGCGGACGTGGGCTCGGGCACGATCGAGCGGACCTCGTAGGCGGTGCCCTCCGGCGGGACCTGCTCGCCGTGCACGGTGAGGTCCCGTGGGCTCCAGGCCCAGCCGTCGTTGTCGAGCCCCGCCACGTCCACGGGCGCCCACGGCAGCGGCAGCCAGCGCTCGGACCAGTCCCGCAGCTCCACGGCGGTGCTGCGCTCGGGGCCGTCGCCCACCGGGTGCAGCGGGGTGGGCCCGAGCTCGTCGAGCTGCGGGTCCAGCCCGGTGGCGTCCGGGAACCACTCCGCCCCGGAGAAGTCGGCGAGGGTGAGCACCCGCAGCAGCTCGGGCTCGTCCGCGCTCGTCGTGTACTCCAGGCGCGGCAGCTGCTCCGCGGAGCGCAGGTCCTGCCCCACGGCCCGCAGCGGCCCCACACCCGAGGCGCGGTCGCCGGCCGGGCCGCTGCCCTGGGGGAACGCGCCGTTGACGAAGCCGGGCACCAGGCCCGGGACCAGCAGGGTCACCGCGAGCACGCCGGCGCCCACCACGAGGGCCCGCGGCCAGCTCCCGGGCGCCGCGGCGGTGCGGGGCTCCCGCACCGCGCCGAAGCGCCGCGCGCCGCCGAGCAGGACCAGGGCCGCGAGCACGGCGGCCGCCGTCCCGGCCGGTCCCACGCTCTCCGGCAGCACCAGGGCGGGCGCCACCAGCAGCGCCAGCACGCCGAGCGCGCTGACCCCCGGCAGCCGCAGCGCCACGAGCACGGTGTCCACGAACAGGGTCACGGCGCCCGTCGCGAGGGCGGCGACGAACGCGAGCGCCGCGGCCTCCGGGTACGGGGCGGGCCGCTCCGCGACGATCCCCGCGGCCTCCCGCCACAGCTCCGCGCCGAGGGCCAGGCTCCCGGGGGTGGGGACGAGGCCGAGCAGCGCGGGCTCGCGCAGGTGCAGCACCGTGAGCACGAGCACCAGGGCGCCGGCGCCGAACAGGGGCGCCAGCGGGCCCGGCAGCCGCAGCACCCGGGACGTCGTGGTCGCGGCGACCACGGCGAGGGCGGCGAGCAGGGCACCGGGGACCCAGCCGGCGCCGTCGAGGACGCCGGTCAGCGCCACGAGGGACAGCCCGACCGCCACCAGGACCGTGCCGGCCAGGCCCAGGAGGGCGCGCACCGGGCGGCGGCCCGTTCCGGGAGCCTCCGGGGGTGCAGGAGTCTCCGGCGGGCGGGGGGCCGAGGGAGCGCGGACGGCGGCGCTCACCGGACGGCCCCGGCCGCGCGGGCCCCGGTGCCCAGCTGCGCCCACGCGTCCTCGAGCGCGGCGGAGGCGGGCACGACGACGACGGACCAGCCCGCCGCCTCGAGCACTCCCGCCCCGTCCGGGACCGTTCCGGGGGAGGAGGTCACCAGCACCGCGCTGCCGGCGGCCGCCCGCTGCGTGCCGCGCAGAACCCGCTCGGCGGCCGCCGCGGAGAGGTCCCCCGAGACCAGCAGCACGGGGTGGACCAGGCCGTCGCGGTCGAACCGGTCGGCCAGCGCGTCCGCCACTGTCCCACCGGTCGCCGTCTCCTGCGGTGCGGGCTCAGGACGGACCCGCGCCAGCCCGTGCCGGGCGTCCTCGGCGCCGTCGTCGGTGACGGCGGTGGCGCGGGTGCGGGCGGGGGCGGCGTCGTCGTCCTCCCCGCCGCGGGGCAGGGGGCGTCCGAAGGTGTCGAGGGCGTGCAGGGCGGTCTCGCGCTGGGTGAGGTGCTCGAGCACGGCGGCGGTGAAGGACACGGCCCACTCGAACTCGGCGGTGCTGGGGAGCACGCCGGCCCACAGCCGCTCCCCGGGCCAGGAGGTCTCGTCGCGGTCGAGGACCAGGGTGAGGCGGCGGGTGCTGCGGGGGTCCTCCTGGCGGACCATCAGCTGGCCGTGCTTGGCGGAGGCCGCCCAGTGGACCCGCCGCATGGGGTCTCCGTGCCGGTACTCGCGGGTGGTGACGTTGTCCGGGCCCGGCTGCGGCAGCGCCGTCCGGGACGGGTCGGTGCCGGACTCCCGCAGCCGGTCGGCGCTGATCTCCGGCAGCTCCACGGGGTCCGGCGCCACGTGCAGGGACGTGCGCTCGGAGGCGTCGAGCAGCTCGGCGGCGAGACCGAACGGGTCGGCGACCCGCACGGTGGCCGGCCCCAGGGCGTACACGCCGCGGCGGCGCGGGCGCACGGTGTAGGCGGCGGGCTCCCCGCCGGCCTCCACGCTCAGCTCGCGGTCCCCGCCCAGCGGCTCCGGCACCGTCTCGTGCACGGCGACCGCCCCGGTGACCGTCCCGCCGCGCCGGGTCCGGTGCCGCACGCGCAGCCGCACCACGGCGGAGTCCCCGGCCGTCACGAGCGCCGGGTCCACGCCGCGCTTGAGCAGCACCCTCGGCTTCACCACGTACAGGGACAGGGCCGCGAACAGGGGTGCCCCGCCGAGGAACAGCGCCAGCGCTAGCACGTCCTTGCGCCCCAGCCAGGTGGCCAGCAGCAGGCACACGGCGCCCGCCCCCAGGAAGGCCCAGCCGCGCCCCGTGAACCGGGCGCGGGAGTCCACGGGTCGCTCCGCCCGCTCGCCCTCCGCCGTGCGCCCCGGCTCCGGCCGGCGCCTCATCGGGTCCGGGGAGTGTGCTCGGCCGGGACCCGCACCTCGTCCAGCACCGCCCGCACCAGCTCCTCCGCGGAGTCGGTGCCGGCGCGGCGGTCCAGGATCAGGCGGTGGGCGAGCACCGGCACCGCGACCGCCCGCACGTCGTCGGGCAGCACGTACTCGCGCCCGCTCAGGGCGGCCTCCGCGCGGGCCGCCGCCTGCAGCTGGAGCAGCGCCCGGGGGCTGGCGCCCAGCCGGATCTGCGGGTGCGAGCGCGTGGCCTGGCCCAGGGCCACGATGTAGGCGCGCACCGCGTCCGAGACGTGGATGCCGCGCACGTGCGCCACCAGGCGGGCCGCGTCCTCCAGGGAGACCACCGGCTGCAGGCCCTCCAGCGGGGAGCCGCCGCCGTGGTCGGTGAGCATCGTCATCTCCGCCTCGGTGTCCGGGTAGCCCATCGAGATCCGGGCCGTGAACCGGTCCCGCTGCGCCTCCGGCAGCGGGAACGTGCCGTCCATCTCCACGGGGTTCTGCGTGGCCACCACCATGAACGGGGTCGACAGCCGGTAGGTCGTGCCGTCGGCGGTGACCTGTCCCTCCGCCATGCACTCGAGCAGCGCGGACTGGGTCTTGGCCGACGCCCGGTTGATCTCGTCCCCGATCACTACGTTGGCGAACACCGGGCCGGGCTTGAACTCGAACTCGCGCCGGGCCTGGTCGTAGACCGAGACGCCCGTGATGTCCGTGGGCAGCAGGTCCGGGGTGAACTGCACGCGCGAGACCGTCCCGCCGATCGCGGTGGCCAGCGTGCGCGCCAGCATGGTCTTGCCCACGCCCGGCACGTCCTCGACCAGCAGGTGCCCGCCGGCCAGCAGCACGCTCAGGGCCGTGCGCGCCGCCTCCGGCTTGCCGTCGATCACCGTGTTGATCCGGTCCAGGATCGCCTGCGTGTACTGGGGGAAGGACTCCATGGGCTCCTCGGCTTCCTGCTCGCGTCTGCTGCTCCCAGTATGTCTGCCCGGTCCCAGCTCGTAGATTGGTCGGTGCCCGCGTGTTTCCCGTCCCTCGTGCATCCCCCGTCCGACCGTGTCCCGTACCGTTGCCCGATCCGTTGCCCTATCCGCTTCCCGATGTCCTGCTCGATCCGCTCCCCGAGACCTCCTGAGGTGCCGCCCGTGACCGACCCCAACGCCACCCTCCTCGCCGCCTCCCTGTGGCCGGACCCCGCCGCCCGGCCCGCTCCCGCCCCGGGTGCGGCCCCCGCCGCCTACGAGCCGGAGCACTACGCCGTGCCCGAGGACGTCCCCGCCGGGGAGGGCACCCGCCGCCGTTCGGCCCAGGCCGACGACGGGCGCCGCCGCAACCTCGCCTATCCGCCCGCGCCGGAGCCGCTGCCGCACCCGGTGGCCGACAACCACACCCACCTGGACCTGCAGGACGGCCGGGTGCAGGTCTCCGTGCGGGACGCCGCGGACGCCGCCGCCCTCGCCGGGGTGGGCGGGCTCGTGCAGGTCGGCTGCGACGTCCCGTCCTCCCGCTTCGCCGTGGCCGCCGCCCAGGCCGACCCGCGAGTCCTGGCCGCCGTGGCGCTGCACCCCAACGAGGCGCCGAAGCTGGCGGCCGCCGGGACCCTCGACGAGGCGCTCGCCGCGATCCGTTCCCTGGGGGAGCACGAACGGGTCCGGGCCTTCGGCGAGACCGGCCTCGACTACTACCGCACCGAGGGGGAGGGGCGGGAGCACCAGAAGCGGTCCTTCCGGGAGCACATCCGCTTCGCCCAGGAGACCGGCAAGGCGCTGCAGATCCACGACCGGGACGCCCACGCCGACGTCGTCGCCGTCCTGCTGGAGGAGGGCGCCCCCGAGCGCACCGTGTTCCACTGCTTCTCCGGGGACGCTGAGCTCGCGCGCACCTGCAACGAGCACGGCTGGTACATGTCCTTCTCCGGGACCGTCACCTTCAAGAACAGTCACGATCTCAAGGCCGCGCTGCGCACCGCCCGCCCCGAGCTGGTGCTCACCGAGACCGACGCGCCGTTCCTCACCCCGCACCCGTACCGGGGCCGGCCCAACGCGAGCTATGTGGTCAACTACACGGTGCGGGGCATGGCCGGGATCCTGGAGCAGGAGCTGGAGCCGCTGTGCGAGCGCCTCTGGGCGAACACGGTCGAGGTGTACGGCCGCTTCTGAGCGACCACATCCCCTTTCCACGCCGAGTCCCCAGCCTCGACTGCCCCCCTGCGGAGTCCCTGATGTCGTGGCGCCCCACCCGTCGAGTCCCCAAGGCCTGGCCCCTCTGCGACGCCGAGTCCCCACATCCCGGTGCCCCCACATGTCGAGTCCCCAAAGTGGTCGCAGTTCCCCAAGATATTTCTGGTGAAACAGAAGCACCTTGGGGACTCGGCGGTTCAGCGGCGGGCCAGCGACAGTGCAGCGCGGTGCGGCGTGGCTCAGCGGGCGGCGGCCGAGCGGAGCAGAGCGGACGCGATGCGGTCGACGGTCGCGGCAGGGGTGCGCACGACGTCGTGCCACCCTACTCGGATGACTGTCCACCCCAGTTCCTGGATCTCGATCTCCCGTCTCCGCTCGTTGCGGATCACGGTGGCGGGGGCGTCGCCGTACTTGACCTCGCCGTCGAACTCGAGCACCAGCCATTGCTCGGGCCACGCGAAGTCGGCCCGGTAGGTCCCCGTCCGGCCCACGATCACCCACTGCAGCTCCGGCAACGGCAGGACGGACTCCGCCAGCATGAGCCGGGTGAGGGTCTCGCCCACGGACTCGGAGCGCGCGTCCATGGCGTCCAGCACGCGCTGAGCCCTCCGCACGCCCCGCCGGCCTGTCCACTCCGGCAGGCGCTCCTCCAGACGGGTCCGTGTGAGACCGAAACGGTGCGCCTGGTCCGCCAGGACCACGGCGTCGGTGAAGGGCAGCAGACGGGCGCAGTCCAGCAGTGTTCGTTCGCCCGTGGTGGCGCGCAGACCGTGGACCGTGACGATGTCCGTCTCCGCCAGCGGTTCCTGGTGCCTGACGACGCCGGCGTACCCGTTGTGGGTTCCCTGGCCGGGCCGGGTGAGCGTGTGCAGGCGGGCCGGGACGCGCCGAAGCTCCAGGCCGTGCAGCACGGCGGCCGAGGCGAGACAGAAGACCGGTGGCACGGAGGCGGCCCGGCTGAGCGCCCGGTGCCTGAGCAGCGACTGCTCCTCGGGTCTGAGCCGCGAATAGGTGTCCGACGCTGTGAAGTATCCCGGGTGGATCCGGTGGAGTTCTCCGTCGCGGACGCGGCGCCGGATCTCGTGGCTGCTGAGGCCGGTGTCATGCAGCTGGGCGAGACTCATGATGTCGGTCATGACCCGTTGATAGACCCGACGGAGTCCTGGTGGGTGGACTCCGCCGTGCCCGGGGAAAAGTCCGTGGAGCGGGCACGCAGCACGGCAATGGGGAGTGGGGATGACGGCCCCGCCGAGCCCCCAATGCGGTGGCATTTCCCCATGCGGATTCGTGGGGGCGTGGAGCATCACTGGGGACTCGGCGCCGAGAGGAGCTGGAACATGGGGTCTCGGTGGTCGAGGGGTGCCTGGGTATGGGGACTCGGCGCCGGCAGGAGCTGGAACACGGGGACTCAGTGGCGGGAGGAGCGCCAAGACGACAGGAATTTGGGGGTTCGACCGCATTGACGTGCTCGACTTGGGGTCTCGGCGGCATCGGGGCGCTTGAGTATGTGGGCTCGGCGGGATGACGTTGCAGGGGTGTGGGGGCTCGGCGGCGGCATGGGTGGCTGGGGGAGAGGGAGGCATGGATGGCTGGGGCTCGGCGGCGGCATGGGTGGCTGGGGAGAGAGGGCGGCGGGGCGGGCGGCCGATACGATGTCCCGGTGACAGAATCCACCGCGCCAGAGCCAGCCGCGCCAGAGCCCGCCGCCCGCCCCCTGCTAGGGCCCGCGGAGATCCGGGCGCTCGCCGAGCAGCTCAGGATCCGGCCGACCAAGACGCTCGGGCAGAACTTCGTGATCGACCCCAACACGATCCGGCGGATCATCGCCGCCGCGCGGCTGGGGGAGCACGAGACGGTGCTCGAGGTGGGACCGGGCCTGGGATCGCTGACCCTCGGGCTGCTGGACGCCGCCGAGCAGGTCGTGGCCGTGGAGATCGACCCCCCGCTGGCGGCGCAGCTGCCGCACACGGTGGAGCGGCTGCGCCCCGAGCTGGCGGGACGTCTGACCGTGCTCGAGCAGGACGCCATGCGCGTCGAGGAGCTGCCCGCCGCGCCGACCGCCCTGGTGGCGAACCTGCCCTACAACGTGGCCGTCCCGGTGCTGCTGCACCTGCTGGCCCGCTTCCCCTCGATCCGCCGCGGGCTGGTCATGGTCCAGGAGGAGGTCGCGGACCGGCTGGCCGCGGCACCGGGCTCTAAGGTCTACGGGGTGCCGTCGGTCAAGGCCTCCTGGTACGCCGAGGTCACGAAGGCCGGGACCATCGGGAAGAACGTCTTCTGGCCGGCCCCGAAGATCGCCTCGGGGCTGGTGCGCTTCGTGCGCCGCGAGCAGCCGGTGGCGGACGTGGACCGGGAGCTGGTCTTCGCGGCGGTGGACGCCGCCTTCGCGCAGCGGCGCAAGACCCTGCGGGCCGCCCTCGCCGGGTGGGCGGGTTCCGCCGCGGCGGCGGGAAAGATCCTCGAGGCGGCCGGGATCGACCCGGGGGAGCGCGGCGAGAAGCTGGACGTCCACGAGTTCGCCCGGATCGCGCAGGCCGGTGCCGCCGCGGGTCTGACCGCCGGGGTGCGCGGCGCATGAGCGTGGCACAGCTTGCGGAGCGCGCCGGTGCGCCCGGCGAGGTCCACCTGTTCTACCCTGCGGGCCGGAGTGCGGGGGTGCGCGGCGCATGAGCACGGCACAGCTCGCGGAGCGCGCCGGTGCGCCCGGCATGGTCGACCCGTTCTGTCCCGCGGGCCCGAGGGCGGGGGTGCGCGGCGCATGACCACGGCACAGCTCACCGAGTGCGCCGAGGCGCCCGGCAAGGTCAACCTCTTCTTCGCCGCTGGCCCGCCGCGCGCGGACGGCTACCACGACGTCGCGAGCCTGTACTGCGCGGTCAGCACGGGCGAGACCGTGACGGCCACGCTGACCGGCGGCACCGGCACCACCGTGGGCGTGGCGGCGGTCCCGGGCTCGCTCGTGGCCCAGCAGCTCGACCGCGGGACCTTCTCCCTGGACTCGGTGCCCACCGACGGGTCCAACCTGGCGGTCCGGGCCGCCGAGGCGGTGCTCGCGCGGTTCCCGCCTCTGGTGGGCGGACTGCGCCTGCAGATCGACAAGGCCGTGCCCGTGGCCGGCGGCATGGGCGGGGGCTCCGCGGACGCCGCGGCGGCACTGGTCGCCGTGAACCGGCTCGCCGCCCGCGTCCTCGGGAGCCCAGCGCTCGACGACGACGCGCTGCTGGGTCTTGCGGCCGGTCTCGGCGCCGACGTGCCGTTCGCGCTGACGGGCGGGGCGGCGGTCGGCACCGGGACGGGAGCCCGGCTGCGCCGGGTGGCGGTCGGGGCGCCGCTGCACCTGGTCCTCGTGGCGGCGGAGGCGGGTCTGTCGACGCCCGCCGTCTACGCCGAGCTGGACCGCCTGCGCGCGGACGAGGACGTCCCGCCGCCGCGGCTGCCGAGGGGCCTCGAGGAGCACCTGGGCTCCGGTGCGGCCGGAGAGCTGGCGCCGCTGCTGGCCAACGACCTGCAGGCCGCGGCGCTCTCCCTCGCCCCGCAGCTGGAGCCGGTGCTGTCCGCGGGCGCGGCCGCCGGCGCCCTGGCGAGCTTCGTGTCCGGGTCCGGGCCCACGGTGGCGCACCTGGTGGCGGACGCCGCGGCGGCGGAGGGCCTCGCGGACGTGCTCAGGGGTCAGGGAGCGCCCGCTCTCGCGGTGCGTGCTCCCTGACCCCTGGCGTCCGGCCGCCGGCGCCTGGATCTGACCTGACCTCCCGGGTTCAGGCGGCGCCGGTGGACGATCAGTGGTGCTGCGGCCGGGCGTCCTGGGCCGGCACGGCATCCGTGCCCGGGCGCGCCTGGCGCTGCACGACGAACGCGGGGACCACCGCGGCGCCGCGGCCGCTGAGCCGCTCGAACCGCTCGCGGAACCGGCGCAGCCGGCCCCGGGGCTCCACGGCCAGGACCACGCCGTCCACCCGGTCGGTCAGGGCGGCCAGCTCGGCCGCCCCGGCCCGGGGCGGGACGGTGGCCACGAGCAGCGAGGGCGTGGTGTCGTCCATGCCCAGCCAGTTCGTGTCGCCCAGCGGGCCCACGGCGTCCGTGAGCGTGTGGGCGTCCACGACCTCCACGGTGCCGCCCCACGAGGAGACCACGGCGTCCAGTGCCTGGACGACGACCGTGGCCTGTCCGGGCAGGGACGAGTGCACGGCGATCCGGGAGCCCGGCCGCGGCACCGCGCGGTCCTCGTCCTGGGAGAGCCGGCGCAGCAGCTCGAGCGCGCCGTCCTCGTCGTCCACGGAGCTCAGCACCACGACGGGCGAGCCGGTGGCGTCGGCGAGCCGGTCGGGCCGGCGCACGCTGCGGTCGGCCCGCTCCCGGAGCGCACCGGCGAGGGCGCCGAGGACCAGTCCGCCGACCACGCCGCCGGCGAGGAAGAGCGGGATGCCGGCGGAGGAGGGCTCCTGCGGCGGCGTGGCCTCGCTGATCACGCGGCCCGGCGTCGGGGCGATGAGGGCGAGGGCGGTGCGCTGCTCGCGCAGCTGCCGCAGGCTGGAGGAGCCGTCGTCGCTCCGCTCGAGGCCGGCGATGGACTCGTCGATGCGCTTCAGGGTGTCGTCGGCGGTGGTCTGCACGTCCTCGCCGCGGTCGGCGAGGTAGGCGGTGGCCAGGGCGTCGGCCTGCTCGGCGGCCTGGTTGGGGTCGTCGGCGGTCACCGTCACGCGGAGCACCTGGGTGTCGTCCGGGGCGGTGGTCGAGAGCCGCTCGAGCAGGTCCTCGGCCAGCGCCGGGTCGGCCTCCTCGACGGGGACGTCCTGCAGCAGGGCGGCGGCCCGCAGGGTGATGCGCTGGGAGGCCATCGTGGCCATCTCCGTCTGCATCTCGACCTCCTCGAAGCCGGCGTCGCCCGTGAGCGGGTTCACCGCGCTCGGCGTGACGGTCATCGAGGCGGTCGCCTGGTAGGACGGCGGCCACAGCAGACCCGCCACGAGGGCCGCGGCCAGCACGACGAGCCAGGTGCTGACGATCGTGGGCCATCGGCGCAGGACGCGGCGCCACGCCGGCGTCGGGTCTGCCGGCTCCGGGCGGTGCGGCCGGGTCCGGGCGGTGTCGTCCCGGGTTCGGCGCCGTTCGGAGCCGATGGTGTTCAGAGTCTCACTCATGTGGATTTCCCCCCTGGTGGATCGCGGGTCGTCTCGGATGGAGCGGCCGTGCTCGGTGGTCCACCCCCGGCGGATCACCGACCCCGGCTTCGGGAAGCGCTGCCGAGTCCAGCCCGGCCGGCGGCGTCCTGATCCGATGTCGATCGATTTGAATGTTACAGATGCAAACTCAACGGGACCACAGCAGGACCTTGTGATCCCGTGGCCTCTTCGGACCACAGGCCTCGGCGTCCGTCCCCCGGACGGCGGTGCGGCGCCGGAGCAGGAGCACCGCCGCGGCGCCGGTCACGAGCAGACCGGTCAGTGCGAGGTGGACGAGCAGGCCGGTGGTGGTGGTGCCGAGCAGGGCGCGGACCAGCAGTCCGCCTCCCCCCGTGAGCACCGCCGCGGCCGCGGCGATGGCGCCCACCACGGACCAGCGCGGGGCGATGCCGAGCAGCCGCACGGACTGGAACAGGGCCAGTCCCGTGTCGGTGAGCACGGACGCCGCCCACGCCGTGGCCGCTCCGACCAGGCCCCACTGCGGGATCAGCCACAGGTTCAGGGCCACGGCCACGGCCAGGGCGGCGGACTTGTTCATCAGCTGCCAGCGGCTGCGCCCGGCCATCAGCAGCAGCGACTGCACGCCGCCGGCCGAGACGGCCAGGAGCATGGCGGAGGCGATGACGAGCATCGCGGGGTAGCCGGACTCGAAGCCCTCGCCGAAGAAGGACAGGACCACCGGCCCGAACAGCAGCAGGGTGAGGTAGAAGGGCCAGGCGCCGGCCACGAGCACGGCGGTGGTGCGGGTGAACACGGAGCGGGCGGTGGCGAGGTCGTCGACCGCCAGCGCCGCGCTGATGGACGGGCCGGTGACCATGCGCGCGGTGTGGTCGAGCATGGCGCCCACCCGGATGCACCGGTTGACCACGCCGTAGACGCCGGCCGCGGCGGGGCCCAGGAACGCGGCCACGAGCAGCACGTCGAGCCACTCGAGCAGCGCCTCGACCACCGCGGTGACGCCGCGGGCCGAGGAGAAGGACCAGAACGCCCGCCGCTGCTCGGCCGCCTCCGGCGGGGGAGCGGCCCCGGGCCGGTCGCGCAGCTCGCGCAGGCACCGGCGCAGGAGCACGAGGGCGAGCACGGCGACCACGGCGACCGGCGCCGTCCACGCCGCCGTGAGGGCGAGCAGCCCGCCGCCGGCGACGACGACGCCGAGGACGCCGAGCACCCGCAGCGAGGGCAGCACGACGTTCTGCAGGAAGGAGAAGGTCGGCACCCGGTGCAGTCCGCGCAGGGCGCCGAAGGCGAGGTTGAGCACGGCGCCCAGCACGAGGAAGGGCGCCGCCAGCAGCACGGCGGGGCCCACGCCGTCGGGCAGGACCCCGGGCAGGGCCGTGAGCACGGCCGCGGTGGCGGCGACGCCGGCGGCGAGCACGAGCACCGGCCGGCCCGCGATCCGCAGCACCCCGGGCACCGCGGAGCCCTGGCCCCGGGCGGTGAGGGCGGGGACCGCCCGCACCAGCCCGGTGTCGGCGCCGAAGGTGGACAGGGTCGTGGCGATCGCCAGCACGGCCACCACCTGGAAGAACTGACCGGCCGCCGCCGCGCCCGAGGCGTTGGAGACCACCAGCGTGGCGGCGAAGGCGAGACCCGCGCCGGTGACCACGAAGGCGAAGGTGAGCGAGCCCGAGCGCGCCAGCGGCTGCGGGGTCACAACCCCTCCCCGTAGCGCCGGGAGCGCAGCAGCACGGCCAGGCTCAGGCTGATCAGGATGAACTGCACCGCGTCGAGGCCGTAGTAGGTGAAGAACAGGCACGCGGCCACGGGCGCGGAGTGCACGAGCAGCCCGGTGGTGGTGCGGACCTTCAGGGTCACCAGCGTGGTCCCGTGCAGGTAGGCCACGAACAGGCCCAGGCCCACGAGCCCGTAGCAGAACATGAGGGTCCAGACGTAGCCCTGGGTGCCCATCTCGATGCCGACGGTCTCGTCGTACAGGGGCGCCCCGTAGCCCAGCAGCGGGGAGTCCAGGGTGGCCAGGAAGGTGTCCCGGTACAGGTCGGAGCGCGTGCCCGTGCTGTCGCTGTACTCCTGCCGGCCCAGGATCCGCTCGACGGCGCCGCTGGCCACGAGCCACCCGCCGACGGCGGCCACGCCCGCGAGCCCGGCCAGGGCCACCCCGATCCGGCCCCGCAGGACCATCCGGACCATCACGTACCCGAGCGCTACCGCGATGCCGAGGAACATGCCCCGGTTGGTCGTGGCCACGGCCGGGGCGAGCGAGGCCAGCAGCCCGGCGACGATCAGCAGGTGCCGGGCGCGGAAGCGGACGGTGGTGAGGTAGGCGAGCACCAGGGGAGTGAGGAGCACGAACCCGGAGCCCCACCCGTTGGTGTACGGGAACGGGGCCGCCGGCCGGTTGTAGGGCTCTGGTGCGCCCCAGGGCATCTGGACCTCCGCCAGGGGCGGGAAGAAGAAGTTCTGCACGAGCGCGTTGGAGGTGATCCCCTCCGGCAGCAGCAGGCCGATCGGGGTGGTCAGCCGCGCCTCGGGGATCACGAACGTCAGCAGGCCGAGGCCCACGAGCGTCGCCCACGCGACGACGGCGGCCCGCAGGAACCGCCGGTGGTCCAGCGTCTCCCGGGCGTTCCAGTAGTAGACGACGTAGATCAGCGCGGCGAAGATGTTCACCCAGCGCAGCGCGAAGCCCATCCAGGAGCCGAACCCCTCGATCTGCACCGAGCTCGCCGCCATCCACAGCAGGAACACCAGGAGCACCCACGCCGGCCACGGGACCGTCACCGAGCGGTGGAGCACGAGCAGGAAGAGCATGACCACGGCGAGCAGCGCCGGAGCGAACTGCAGGGCGCCGGAGGCCCAGATCAGGGGCAGTCCCCAGAACAGGACGAGCAGCGGCCAGGCGGGCAGGGCGCCGGTGGTGCGGCGGACCGGGGCCGGCCGCACCACCGAGGAGGCCAGGAGCGCCACGGCCGCCTCACACCCCTCTGCCGAAGAAGGACACGGCGTTCTGCAGCCGCTCGGCGCTGACCGCGCCCGTCGCGACGGCCAGGGCGCCCCACGCCCGCAGCTGCCCGCGGTCCCGGCGCAGCGCGGCCCGCGCCCACCGCACCGCCTCGCCGCGGTCGCCGCGGGCGGCGTGGGCGAAGGCCACCTGTCCGGCCATCAGGGCCGTGCCCTGGTCGGAGGTCTCGAACTCGGGGAACTTCCGCAGCATGTAGGTCAGGGCGTCGGCCATGTCCCCCCACTTCTGGCGGAAGAAGGAGGGCCGGTCCCAGCGCACGGTCAGCACGGTCTCGGGCACGGAGTGCACCGGGGCGTGCCGGGCCAGGCGCAGCAGCAGGTCGTAGTCCTCGCCGTAGGAGGACGGCAGGTCCTCGTCGACGAGGCCCACGGGCCCGTACAGGTCGGCGCGGCGGCAGATCAGCGCGGAGGGGTGGATCTCCATCATCCGGTCGGCGAGCAGCTCCGGGAAGGTGGCCACGGCCTGCGGGACCCGCCGGATGGTGCGCTCGTGGGAGACGATGTTGATCGCGCCGGCGATCGCCGAGGCCTCCGGGTGCCGGTGCCAGTGCGCCACCTGCCGGGTGAGCTTGCGCGGGGCCCACACGTCGTCGTCGTCGCAGAAGGCGATGATGTCCCCGGTGGCCGCGTGGATGCCGGTGTTGCGGGCGCCCACCAGGCCCGGGGAGCGGGTGTTGGGCACGGTCAGCAGCTGCACGCCGGCCGGGACGTCGACGTCCGTGAGCGGGTCGACCTCGACGCGGTCGAAGACGACGACGACCTGTAGCGGGCCGGCGTAGTCCTGCTCGACGATCGCGCGGACCGCCTCGCGGAGCATCTCCGGCCGCCCGGCGGTGGCGATCAGGACGGAGACGGACGGGTGGTCGGTGCGGAAGCCGGCGGCGGTGGTCGGTGCCGGGGCGAGGACGTCAGCGGACATGGCGGGTGCTCCTGTCGGTCGGGAGGGCGCCGACGGCGTCGGCGTCCGGGGCGGTGTCGGCGGGCCGCGTGGTGAGCCCCAGGTACTTGCGCCGCATGGAGACCGCGCTGATCGCCGCGAGGGCGGCCAGCAGGATCGCGTAGGCGGGCAGGAAGAGCGCGGGGACCCCCCAGAGCAGGAAGATCCAGCAGGTGACCCCCGCGTCGGTGGGCAGGTTGAGGAAGGAGCGCAGCGTCCCGCCCGCGGGCGGCCCGGAGAGGCCGCCCGTGCGCCGCAGCTGCTCGGCGAGGATCTGGCTCATGAACTGGCCGACCTCCACGAGCACGAACAGCGCGGCGAGCACCGCGAGTGCTGCGGCCGGGAACGCCTCGGGCCGCGGGTGCAGCAGGGCGGCGGCCGCCACGGCCAGGTGGAGCGCCGGGGTCCGGATCGAGTCGACCACGTGGTCGAGCCACTCCCCGGCCGGCGAGCCGGTGCCCGTGAGCCGGGCCACCTGCCCGTCGGCGGAGTCCAGGACGTAGCCGGCCGCGAGGAGCACGGCGACGACGACACCCGTGGCCGGGGCCGGCGGGACCGCCAGGAGCACGACCAGCCCCGCCGCGGAGAGGACCGCGCTGAGGGCGGTCACCCCGTTGGGGGTCAGCCCTGCCGCGGCGGCCTCGGCCGCGGCGTAGCGGGCCAGCGGGCGGTTCACCCACCGGGTGTACGCCGGGACCCCCTGGCCGGGCTTCTGCGCCGCGCGCAGCCCGGCCAGGGCCTCCGGGAAGGTGGGCCGGCGCCGCGGCGCGGCGGTGTCGGTGGAGGCGCTCATCAGGCGTTCGCCTCCGTGCTGGGCACGAGCTCGAGGTCGAACGTCGTGTCGGTGGTGTTCGACCAGTTGGAGTGCACCTCGGCGGCGATCACGTTCTTGCCGTTGCGCAGCACCGACGCGGGGATCTCCACCACGACCGGGGCGGCCAGCGCGGTGGCCGTCCGGCGCGGCGACAGCGCGTAGGTCCCGGCGCTCAGGGCGCCGTCCGGCAGGTTGTCCCGGACGACCTCCTGGCCGTTGACGTAGACCGCCACGGCGTCGTCGGCGCGGGTGGTGAGCGTCAGCTTCCCGTACTTGGAGGCGTCGGCCACGTCCACGGACCGGCGGTAGTACGTGGTCAGCGGACGCGTGCCGTCGGCCACCAGCGTGGTCTTGACCGAGGCGTCGCCCCAGCCGAGCACGGCCGAGCCCTGCTTCCACGCGGTGTCGACGAACGCCGTGCCGGCCCAGTCGTCGGCCGGCGGGGTGGCGCGGTCGTGGTGGTACCTCCAGGTGGCGCCCTCGGCGACCAGCGCGGCCGGACCGGCGGGCTCCTCGGCCGGGGGCTCCTCCGCCGCGGGCGGCGCCGGCTGCGTGCCGGCGGTGACGACCGCGGAGAGGTCGAAGGTGGCGTCCGTGGTGCTGCGCCAGTTGGAGTGCACCTCGGCGGAGATCACGTTCCTGCCGGTCTTCAGCGCCGATCCGGGCACCTCGACGACGACCGGCTCCGCCACGGCGGCGGCGGTCCGGCGCGGTGCCAGGGCGTAGGTCCCGGCGTTCAGCTCGCCCTCGGGGAGGTTGGAACGGACCACTTCCTTGCCGTTGACGTAGACCGCCACGGCGTCGTCGGCGCGGGTGGTGAGGGTCAGCTTCGCGACCTTCGAGGCGTCGGCCACGTCCACGGTCCGGCGGTAGTAGGTGGTCAGCGGCCGGGTGCCGTCGGCCACCAGCGTGGTCTTGACCGAGGCGTCGCCCCAGCCGAGCACGGCCGAGCCCTGCTTCCACGCGGTGTCGTCGAAGGCCGTCCCGGCCCAGTCCGCACCGGGCGCCACGTCCTGGTGGTGGTACTTCCAGGTGGCGCCCTCCGCGATCAGGGTGCTCGTCCCGGGCGCCGGCTGCGGCTCGGGCTGGGGTTCGGGCTGCGGCGCCGGGGCCGGCTGCGAGCCGGCCAGCACCACCGGGGTGGAGGCGGAGACGTTGCCCGCGGCGTCCGCCGCGCGCACCGCGTACCGGGCGCCGTCCACGTGCGGCACCTTGAGGCTCGTGCCCGTGGCGGTGCCGATCGGCCGGTCGTTGCGCAGGACCTGGTAGGTCACGCCCGTCTCGGGGGCCGCCGTCCAGGTGAGGGCGTCGGACGTGCCGTCCAGGAGGACCTTCAGTCCCGCGGGCGCGGCCGGGGCCTTGGCGTCGCGCGGGGCGAAGCGGAGGAAGCCGCCGGACCACTGCGCGGCGCCGGAGGTGGAGACGCTGCGGTTGATGTCGCCGCCGGTCCACAGCACCCCGTTGCTGTCCACGAGGGTGGCCCACACGCCCCAGCCGCCGAAGCCCTTGATGTCGGGGTTGAAGCCGGGCAGGTACTTGCCCGCCGCGGCGTCCCACGCGCCGATCGCGTTGATCCGGTCGGCGACGGTCACGGGGCGGGTGTTGCCCCCGGCCTTGATCCACTTGGTGGCGCCGGCGTTGTACCAGTGGAAGCAGTGGCAGGCGCCGTAGACGGTGTCGTCGGTGGAGGTGATCGCCTGGATGTCCCCGCCGAGGGAGGTGATGCCCGCGGAGGTGCGCTGGAAGGTGGAGCGGTCGTAGCCGAACATCGAGTGCTCGGCGCCGCCGGCCCACACGGTGTTCCCCTGCTCGCGCACGGCCAGCTGGAACGCCGTCTGGCCGGGGTTGGCGTAGTCCACGGGCACGGACGGCTCCCAGGTCCAGGTGTCCAGCGCGGCGCCCGCCGTGGTGCGCACCGCGGCCAGGCGGAAGGCGGAGGCGCCGCGGGACTGGTTGAAGTACCCGGCCGCGTAGAGCCGGTCGCCCTTCGCGGAGGCGTCGACGCTCGTCACGGTGCCGTTGAACTCCGGGTTCCAGGTCGCGTCCGGGGTGCGCGTGGAGATCTTCACGCGGGCGCCGGACCGGGCGTAGACCTTGCCGGTGGCCTGCCCGCCGCTGAGGTGGGTGAAGGCCCCGCCCAGGTAGAGGTGGTCGCCCTGCACGTCGAGCGTGCGGACCTGCAGCACGCCGCCCGTGAGGAGGTTCTCCACCTTGAGGTTCCAGGCGGTGTCCACCTTGCCGGTCGTGGCGTCGAGCACCACGAAGCCGGGGGCGCTCACGCCGTTGACCGTGCTGAACCGCCCGCCGACGGCCAGCCGGTTGTTCGGCAGCTCGGCGAGGGCCTTCACCTGGCCGTTGAAGACCGGGCGGAAGTCGGTGCGCAGCTCGCCGGAGTTCACGTCGAAGGCCGCGAGGTAGGACTGGGCCACGCGTCCGGTGCCCGCGGCGTTGCGCTGCATCGCCTTGAAGTTGCCGCCGGCGAAGACCGTGCTCCCGATCTGCTCGAAGGCCTGCACCTCCGTGTTCATCTCCTCTCCCTGCCCGTCGGCGCGCTCCACGGCGCCCCACTTGGTGGGCTCGGCGCCGCTGTTGGGCAGGGCCCGCTGGGCGATCGCCGCGGTGCCGGAGTCGGGGACCGCCTTGCCGCTGAAGGCCTGCTGGGTGACCTTGGGCCGCAGGTACATCTGGGTGAACGGGATGGCGCCCGCGCCGCCGGCGGTGGGCGTCCACAGGTGGGTGGTGCTGGTGTTGCTGCCGGTCACGGTGTCGCCGTAGCGGAAGCCGCGCTGCCAGCTGGTCTCGGCGACGTCCTGGAAGCGGACGCGGGCCGTGCCGGTGTTCGTGCCGAAGTCGTTGGTGGTGCCGGTGGTCCCGGAGGCCACGCCGGTGCCGTAGACCAGGGAGAAGGAGGTGACCGGGGTGCGGGAGCCGAACGTCCAGTTCCAGTACGGCTTGGCGGAGATCTTCATCCGCCCCTCCTGCCACGTGGTGCCCGCGGCGTCACGGGCCCGGCGCAACCGGATGCCGTCGTCGAGGGCGTCGGGCCGCTGCCCGTTCAGGAGCTCGTCCACCGTCTTCGAGGACAGCTGCTTGGGCGCGAAGGCCGCGGTGCCGGTGACGGTCGAGGAGACGTCCTTGGGCGTGCCCACGCCCTGGTAGTACTCCTTCCAGTCGTTGCGGCCGCGGCCCACGAGGACCCAGCCGCCGCCGTCGGTCACCTGGTCGCAGTAGAACTGCTCGGGCGCGGTCATGGCCGGGGTGACCAGCCAGTAGACGCCGGAGGCGGACTTCGGGTCCTTCTGCTTGATCTCCCAGCAGGACGCCGCGGCCGAGGCCGCGGACTTGCCGTCCACCGGCGGCGCCTCGGCGGCGCCCACCGGGCCGAAGGTCAGCAGCGTCGCGGCGACGGCCATCACGGTGCCGATGCTCAGGGACGCCTTGGTGCGGGCCGTGCGCGCCCGGCGCCGGCTGCGATCCGCCCGGGGCGGGGTGTTCGTGTTTCCCATGGTGTGGTTCCTCAACAGGTTCGAGCGGACGGATCAGCAGGTCGGGTCGTCGGGGAAGCCGTGCTGGACGACTTGCCAGGACTGGCCCGGTTGGCGGAAGAGGTCGTAGTTGTGCAGGGCCTTGCGGCCCTTCTGCTTGCCGCTGACGACCACGCCCTCACGGTCGACGACGGTGACCTCGGAGGAGTCCAGGCAGACCGTCACGCGCACGGCCTCGCCGTCGTCCGTGGGCAGCGGGGCGGAGACGGGCTCGCCGACGACGACGGGCGTCCCGCGCTGCTCCCAGCCCTGGTGCTCGAACTCGGCCAGGGACGCGATGACCTCCTGGAGCGCGGCGCCGGTGGCGGACTCCTCGGCCGCCGCGACGACGGCCGGGTCCAGCTCGGCGGGACCGTTCCCGCCGCCGAGCTCGGAGGAGGACTCCGGGTTGGCCGGATCGGCCGGAGCCGGCTGGTCCGACGGGACGAAGGCCTCCTGGGCCTCGAGGACGGCCTCGATCGGCTGGACCTCGGGTGCGTCGGCGGCCACGGGTGCGGCCGAGGGCAGGTCCTTGGCGCGGACCTCCTGCGGCGTCTCCAGCTCCACCACCGTGCTCGCCTCGAGGGCCTCGGCCGCCGTGTCGTCGGCGGCACCGGCGGCGCCGCAGCCGGTCAGGATGCCGGCGAGCAGGAGCCCGCCCAGCACCGTGCGGGCTGTTCGGTCAGTGGGACCTCGAGTGCTCGATGTGCACGACAGGTCAAGGATCATGTCAGCTCCCCCAGATCTGAACTTCCGGCGCCGATGGCCGGCGCCGCGGTGATCCGCCGCAGGTCGTGGGTCGAGGGACCCCCGCGGCGTTCCGGACGACCCCCCGTCCGAATTCATTGGATCGCATGGAGTCTAACCCCGGCGTTAACGATCGGGAACGGAATCCGATGTCCCCTTTTGTGACCCCCGTTATCAGATGCAAACGCGCGTTTCTCCGCAGTAGGGTGAGGCGATCACCGGAGTTTCCTGTAGCAAACAGGAGTCCGGACGCAGCACGGGACGGCCGCGGCTCGGGGGGAGCGCGGGGTCCGGCGAACGCAGGGGGACGTTGTGGTGGGGGAGACAGCAGGAGCGGTTCCGGCGGGGGCGCGCCGCCGCCCGAGAGCGCAGTTGCCCGTGCGGCAGTTCGCGCACCTCGACGCGATGCGGGCTGCCGCGGTGATGCTCGTGGTGCTCGCGCACGCGGGGCTGGAGCTGGTGCCGGGCGGCAGCGGGGTGACGATCTTCTTCGTCATCTCCGGGTTCATCATCACGCACCTGGTGCTCAAGGAGCACCGGCGCACCGGGGGCTTCGACATCGCGGGGTTCTACCGCCGGCGGGCCCTGAAGCTGGCCCCGCCGTTGCTGGTGGCCCTGGTGCTGCCCACGGCCCTGTACGCGTGGCTGGTGCGGCCGGTGAGCCTGGGGGACCTCCTAGGGCAGGTCTTCTTCTTCTTCAACTGGCGCTACACGGACTCCCAGGTGGACGTCCTGCCCGGCTCGATCGTGGTGTGGAGCCTGTCGATCGAGGAGCAGTTCTACGTGGCGTTCGCGCTGATCTGGCTGCTCCTGGTGGGCCGGCGCCGGCCGGCCACCGCGCTGGCGGTGCTGGCGGGGATCGCCGCGGTCGCCTCGGCGGGCGCGCGGGTGGCCCTGCACCTGGGCGGGGCGAGCGCGGACCGGATCTACTTCGGCACGGACACCCGGCTCGAGGCCATCGCGATCGGGGTGCTCGCCGCCGTCTGGTACGCCCGCACCACCGAGCAGCGTGGTGCCGCGGAGCGTGCCGGCGGGGAGGGCGCCGCCGGCGCCCCGGCGTGGTGGGGCCGGGACCGGGTCCTGGTGCTGGCGGTGCTGCTCTACCTGGGGTCGCTGCTGGTCCGGGAGGAGTTCTTCCGCGAGACCGTGCGCTACACGGCGCAGGCGGTGGCGGCCTGCCTGGTGGTGCTCTGGGGCCTGCACGGGCCCACCGGCAGGATCGGGTCCCGGGTCCTGGCGGGGATGCGGTGGAAGCCGGTCCAGCTGCTGGGACTAGCCAGTTACAGCATCTACCTGCTCCACCTGGGCGCCGGGCACGCGCTGACCGCGCTGTTCGGGGAGCTGCCCGGGCCGGCCGGGGTGGCCCTGCGCGTGGTGGTCGGCACCGTGGCCGGCATCGCCTGCTGGTGGCTCGTCGAGGAGCCCGTGGCCCGCTGGCACCACCGCCGCAGGGCCGGCCGGCGCCCCGCGGCGCCCGCCGCCCCGGTGCCCGCCGGGCAGGCGTCCGGCTGAGTCCGCACCGGGCCGTCCGCTCCGGGCGGCCGGGCCCACAGATTTCCGCCGCGCACCCACGGTGCCCGCGGCGAGCAGACCGAGAAGGACCCCCGGCGTCGTCCGGGCGGTCCACCGGGCCGGGGCACAGGAGGCCCCGGCGGGATCCCGAGGGGGGAATGACTGACATGAGCACCGACAAGCACACGCCGCGCGTGGGGTACGCGGCCGGGGCGTTCGACCTGTTCCACGTGGGGCACCTGAACATCCTGCGCCAGGCGAAGATGCACTGCGACCACCTGATCGCCGGGGTCGTCTCGGACGATCTGATCGAGATCACCAAGGGCCATCGGCCGGTGGTCTCCCTGCGCGAGCGGATGGAGATCGTCGAGCACATCCGCTACGTGGACCAGGTCCACGCCGAGGTGCTGCTGGACAAGCTGGACACCTGGCAGGAGCTGCGCTTCGACGTGTTCTTCAAGGGCGACGACTGGCGCGGCACCCCGAAGGGGGAGCGGCTCGAGCGGGAGTTCGCGGCGGTGGGCGTGGAGGTCGTGTACTTCCCGTACACGGTCCACACGTCCTCCACCAAGCTGCGGGCGGCCCTCGAGGTGCTCTCGCTCCCGGTGGGCTGAGGCTCAGCGCGGCGGCTCCGGGGGGAGCTGCCGCGCGGAGCCGTCGCCCGACCACGGCGGCCGGGGCCGCGGAGTTCCCTGCGGGCCGTGTCCGGGGCCGGTCGGCCCCGGACCGGCCGGCCGGGAACCGGCCGCTCCCGGATCGGTCTGCCATGCGCCGGGCTGCTGGGGGCCTGCAGGCCACGATCCGGCGTCGCCGCCCCGGTCCGGGCCGTGGTCCCGGTTCCGGTCCGCGCGCCGGCGCGCCCGGGAGCGGCGCGCCGCGTCCCAGGCCCACACCACGAGGGCGCCGACACCGAACAGCGCCACGAGCAGGCCGACGACGGGACCCAGGAAGGGCACGGCCCGCAGCAGCACGTAGATCAGCAGGCCGAGGGCCAGGGCGAGCACACGCTTGCCGAAGCCGGCCGGTGCGCTGTCCCGGACCAGGAGCCCGCCCGCCGTGTACGCCACCACCACCGGGGCCAGCAGGGCCACGGCGAGCACCAGGCCGAGCATCAGCACGAGGTCGAGGACCACGGCCGTCGTCACGACCGCGGCGGCCAGGCCGGCGAGGGTCAGCCAGCCCAGGGCGATGGCCAGCAGGATCGACACGACGAGCACGGCCAGCACGGCAACGGCCGTTCCGGCGATCGTCAGTGCGCCCCAGCCGAGGCTGAGCCAGGGCCGGGCCCGGAGCGTGCTCGCCGCCCCGGTCACGGCCCGGGGCAGCAGCCACAGCGCGAGCAGCCCGGCCAGGAGCAGCGTCACGAACAGGCGCAGCCCGGCGATCAGCAGCGCGAGCGGGCCGGCGGGACCGGCCGGTTCCTCCTCGACCACCACCTGCTCGTAGATGACCTCCCCGGCGATCTTGGCGCCCGGGGCGATCGCCGCCTCTGTCCCGGACCGGTAGGACAGGTTCCCGTCGAGACGTGCCGCGTCGGTCAGCGTGAGCCCGGGGTCCACCCGGGGCACGGCGACGCCGGACGTGGGCGCCCACGCGGCCCCGACGTCGTCGGCGGAGCCCACGTCCGCCTGCACGTCCCCGCCGATCGCGCCGGCCAGGGTGAGCGCGGCGGCCCCGGCGGTCACGTCGCCGTCGATCGTGCCGGCCAGCAGGCCCTGGTAGGCGCCGAGGAGGACGTCCCCGCCGATCTCGGTGCCGGGGCGCGTCTCCAGGCTGTAGCCGGCCGCGACGAGGTCGTCGGCCACCCGCGCCTGCGCGCCGAGGAGGAGCGCCTGGCCGGCCACGCGGGCGTCGTCGCCCACGGTGCCCTCGATCACCACGGTCTGGGCCGCGGCCATCAGGTCCCCCTCGACCGTGCCGTTGATCGTCACCGTCCCGCCGGCCACCAGGAGGTCGCCGCGCACGGTGCCGTCGACCACCACGCTGCCGCCGGTCACGTACAGGTCGTCGTCCACGACCTCGTCCGCCGCCACCACCACGTTCTCTCCGTCGCGCACCTCCACGGCCCCGGCGGCGGGGGCGGTGAGCAGGGCGCCCGCGAGCGCGAGGACCAGCAGGGTCAGCAGGGCCAGCAGGGTCAGCGGTCGGAGCAGGAACGGGACGGGCGAGGTGCGGGGCACCGGCAGGGACTCCATGTTCCCGAGTGCACGCCGGGGGCGCCGGGGGTGTCAAGGAACGGACCAGTGTGACGGCGCTCCGCCACCTACCCGCGCGTAGGTCAAGAGGCGGTCACGGTTGACGATCGTTGCTGGTGGGGGTCGGATCACGGTCCTGGCCTGAGGCTGTCGCGCGGCTGGCGCGCGGGTGGATCCGACCGGGGGTGGGTCATGACAGGACAGAGATTCGGAGCAGGCGTGTGCACGGCCGTCGTGGTGCTGGCGGGGCCGCTGCCGGCGGCGCTCGCGCACGGGGACGACAGCCCGGCCGGGCCGCGCGTGGTCGCGGAGGACCTCGACAACCCGCGTCAGCTCAACTGGGACCAGGACGGCGACCTGGTCGTGGCCGAGGCGGGCCGCGGCGGGGCGGAGTGCGCAGAGACCCGGTGCATGGGGGCGACGGGCGCGGTCACGCTGATCGAGGACCCCCACCGGGACGCGCCCACGGTGTCCACGGCCGTCGAGGGGCTGCTGTCCGTGGCGGGGCCGGACGGGACCTTCGCGGAGGGAGCCGCCGGTGCGGACGCCACGGACGTGGAGGGGCAGTACATCATCGCCGGCTACGACCCGGAGCGGTTCGACCTCGCGGTGCCCACGGCGCGGGGCGCCGCGATGCTCGTCGCGGGCACCGAGGAGAACGGGGAGGAGTATCTGCTCCCGTACGCCGACCTGCAGGCCGCTGAGGAGGAGCTGAACCCCGACGGCGCGCAGGTCGACTCCAACCCGTACGCGGTGCTGTACGTGGACGAGGACGACGACGTGTCGCCGGACGGCTACGCGCTCGTGGCCGACGCCGGGGCGAACACCGTGTGGAAGGTCGAGCCGGACTTCTCCACCGCCACGGAGGAGTCCCCGCCGGAGTACGAGGTCACCGCGTGGGCCACGTGGCCGACCACCGTGCTGCCGGACGGGTCGGACGACCCGGCCGGCCCGGCCGAGTTCGTGCCGACGTCCCTGGCCGCAGACGAGCACGGCAACGTCTACGTGGGTGGGCTGGGGTCGATCCGTCCGGGTGAGGCCTCGGTCGTGCAGTTCTCCGCGGACGGCACCGAGCTGGACCGCTGGGACGGCTTCACCGCGATCACCGGGGTGGCGGTGGACCACGAGCACCTCTACGTCTCGCAGCTGTTCGGGCCCACGCCGCCGATGCCTCCGGGGGAGACCCCGGCGGAGGAGGCGCCGCCGACCCCGGGGACGGTGCCCGGCCAGGTGGTGGTGCTGCACCGGCACCAGGAGGACGCCGCCCGGTACGCGGTCGACGTCCCGCTGCCCGCCGGTCTGGCGACCGGCCGGCACGGCGAGGTCTACGCCGCGGTCAACAGCGTGGCCACGGCCGAAGGCATCGCGGAGGGACCCATGAACCCGTTCGGCGCCGTCGGCGGCGGCGCGGTCTGGGAGCTGGACTTCTCCGACGCCTACCGCCTGGAGGCTGCGGAGGAGTAGTCCCGGCCACGGAGCCCGTGGACAGAGCGCGGATCCACCGAGCGCGCGTCAGCACAACAGGAACGACGACGGACGGCGGTGGCGCGGCGCAGGCCCGCCACCGCCGTCGGTCATGCCCAGCATGGTCAGGCCCCAGCTACCGGCCGTTCCCCGTCGGCCTGGTCGCGCCCCGACCAGGTCGTGGCGCCCGGCGGCGCCGGGTCGCTCCCGTCAGGTCGCAACGGGTCAGGTCGGAGCGCCCGGCCGTGCTGGGGGCAGGACCGCTGCTCCTGCGCGCTCGCGAGGAAGTCCTCGGCGACCACCAGCCGCCGCCGGGCCCGGTCCGGGGGGCCACCCGAGCGGCGGGCGCCCGCCACCAGGGACAGGGCGACACCGGCGCAGCGCACCCGCAGCGCGGCGGGGTCCACGACCTCGTCGAAGCCGGCGAGCATGCGCCGCGCGGCGGCCGGCGCGTACCCGTAGCGGTCGTGGACCGTGGGCAGGACCGCCAGATGGGCCACGAGGCAGGCGAGGTCGTCCACGCGGTGGCCGGGGCCCACGGCGTCGACGTCGAGCAGACCGGTGACCGGGCCGAACGGGCCGCGAACCGCCGGGCCCACGAGCAGATTGGCCTCGTAGAGGTCCCCGTGCACGGGCACCACCGGGCCGGGATCCGTGACCTGGCGGGCCTCGTCGATCGCGGCGGCGAGCCTTTCGATCCGTGCGCGCTCCTCCGGCAGGGCCACCGCGGCCGCGTGGCCGTAGGCCAGGACCCGGTCCGTCCAGGAGGCGCGGGCGGGGAGCCCGAGCGCGGCGGCGGGCAGGGCGTCGAGCAGTGCGAGCACGTGCTCGGGTCGCAGCGCGGCGGCGCCGTCGTCCCGCACGGACGCGGCCAGCGGGATGCCGGGCAGCTGCCGGAGCACCACCACGTCCCGCACCGGGTCCGCGCAGGGCTTCGGTACGGGCAGCCCGGCCTCGAGCAGGATCCGGTGCCGGGCGTGCAGGGCCGCGGCCCGGTCCTGCCGCAGCACCTTGAGGTAGCGCACCTGCGACCCGTGGGCCGCCCGCAGCACCGCCCGCCGGGTGGGCCGGTAGGAGACCTCGGTGAGCTCCGCGGGCACGGCGGAGGAGAAGACCTCCCGCCCGACGGCCTCGGGCGAGGACGCCCAGGCCAGCCCGGGCAGCCACGGGTCGTGCGGGTGCCGCCACGCCACCAGGTCGACGCCCTCGTGCCGGGTCCGCACCGCGTCCGGCGACGTGCCGTCGGGCGGGGCGGCGGTGCTCACGCACACCGCCTCGGCGGCCCGTCGGTCGCCGGCCAGGGCCACGACGTCGAAGACCGCGGTCACTCCGGCGCCCGGGCGGTGGTGGACGCGCCGCCGGGTCCAGCGCTGCACGGACAGGCCGGCCGGGGCCAGCGCGTCCGCCAGGACCGGGCCCATCCCGGTGCCCGAGAGCAGGGCCACGGCCTTCTGCTCCGGGCCCGCCACGGGGCTAGACCAGGTCCTCGGACAGTTCGAGCCAGCGCAGCTCGAGCTCCTCGATCTCGTCCTGGACCGCGGTCAGCCGAGCGGTGATCCTGCCCAGGCCGGTGTAGTCGGACTGGTCGTGCGCCGCCATCTCCGCGTGGAGGGTGTCGACCTGGGTGGACAGCTTCTCCAGCTTCCGCTCGATCGCGCCCACCTCCTTCTGCGCGGCACGGGCCTGGGCCCCGGAGAGCTTCGGCCCGCCGTCCGCCGTCGTCCCGTTCGACGACGACGTCCCCGTCGCCGCCAGCGGGTTCGAGGCGTTCGCGGAGCCGGCGGCCGTGCCGGTGCGGGACTGCGAGGCGAGCTCCAGGTACTGCTCCACGCCCCGGGGCAGGTGCCGGAAGCGGCCGTCGATCACGGCGTACTGCTGGTCGGTGACCCGTTCCAGGAGATAGCGGTCGTGGGAGACCACCAGGAGGGTGCCCGGCCAGGTGTCGAGCAGGTCCTCCATGGCGGTGAGCATGTCGGTGTCGAGGTCGTTGGACGGCTCGTCGAGGATCAGCACGTTCGGCTCGTCGAGCAGGATCATCAGCAGCTGCAACCGCCGCTTCTGCCCGCCCGAGAGGTCCTTGACCGGGGTGGCGAGCTGCTCGTTGGTGAAGCCGAGCCGCTCCAGCAGCTGGCCCGGCGTCATCTCCTTGCCGTCGGCCAGGTAGGTGGTGCGCTTCGACGCGACCACGTCCGAGACCCGGTCCTCGGCGACGTCCTCCAGCTCGGACAGTTGCTGGGTCAGGGTCGCGATCTTCACGGTCTTCCCGCGCTTGACCCGCCCGCTCGTGGGCTGGACCTCGCCGGTGACCAGGCCCAGCAGCGTGGACTTGCCCGCGCCGTTGACGCCCAGGATGCCGGTGCGCTCGCCGGGGGCGATCAGCCATGTCACATCGCGGAGCACCTCCCGCGGGCCGTCGTCCTCGGTGGGGTAGGAGACGGAGACCTTCTCGAGGTCCACCACGTCCTTGCCCAGCCGGGATACCGCCAGCTGGGACAGGGCCACGGTGTCGCGCGGCGGCGGGACGTCGTTGATCAGCTGGTTCGCGGCCTCGATGCGGAACTTCGGCTTGGCCGTGCGGGCGGGCGCGCCGCGGCGCAGCCACGCCAGCTCCTTCTTCATGAGGTTCTGCCGCTTCGACTCGATGGTGGAGGCCTGCCGGTCCCGCTCCACGCGCTGCAGGACGTACGCCGCGTAGCCGCCCTCGAAGGGCTCCACCATCCGGTCGTGCACCTCCCACGTGTCGGTGCACACCGCGTCCAGGAACCACCGGTCGTGGGTGACCACGGCGAGACCGCCCTGGTTCTTGGGCCAACGGTTGTTGAGGTGGCGGGCCAGCCAGGTGATGCCGTCCACGTCCAGGTGGTTGGTGGGCTCGTCGAGGAAGATGACGTCCCAGTCCCCGGCCAGCAGGGCGGCGAGCGCCACGCGGCGCTTCTGGCCGCCGGAGAGCTCGCCGAGCTTGGCGTCCCAGTCGAGGTCCTTGACCAGCCCCCCGAGCACGTCCCGCACCTTCGCGTCCCCGGCCCACTCGTGCTCCTCGCGGTCGCCGACGACGGCGTGCCCCACGGTCAGCTCCGGGTCCAGCACGTCGGCCTGGTCGAGCATGCCGACGCGCACGCCCGAGCGCACGGTCACGCGGCCCCCGTCCGGCTGGAGCCGTCCGGCGAGCAGCTTCATGAGCGTGGACTTGCCGTCGCCGTTGCGGCCCACGATGCCGATCCGGTCGCCCTCGTCGATGCCGAGACTGACGGCGTCGAAGACCGTCTTGGTGGGGAATTCCAGGTGCAGGTTCTCGCCGCCGAGTAGATGTGCCACCCATCAAGGGTACTCGCGCCCCAGCAACGCCGAGTCCCCACCTCTCGGGGCCCTTGGCGCGCCGAGCCCCCCACCCTTCGGGCCCTCGGTGCGACGAATCCCCAACCTCCCGCGCCGTGGTGCGCCGGGTCCCCAAGGTGGTCGCAATTCCCCAGACCGAACCATGGGGATCTGCAGCGAGATGGGGGACTGGGCGGAATGGGGGTGCGGACACTGGGGACTCGAAGCACAGAGTCCCCAGCCTCCCGCGCCCTGGCGCGCCGAGTCCCCAAACTAGAGGTCTCAGGTGCGCCGAGCCCCCAAGTACTTGGGGGCCGGACGCACCGAATCCCCAATCTCCCGCGCATTGGCGCGCCGAGTCCCCAACCTAGAGGCCCCAGGTGCGCCGAGCCCCCAAGTACTTGGGCGCCGGACGCACCGAATCCCCAATCTCCCGCGCATTGGCGCGCCGAGTCCCCAACCTAGAGGCCCCAGGTGCGCCGAGCCCCCAAG
>NZ_BAAGPL010000015.1:98041-307193 GCF_054784195.1 Kocuria himachalensis | reverse complement strand
ATGAGGGGCTAGAACTGGGGACTCGGCGGGATGGTGGTGCAAGGGCTGGGGGCTCGGCGGGCCAGGGGAGGGGCCCGGGAGGTCGGGGGTTGGCGGGGGGAGCGCAGATGTGCGGACAGGAATTTCTCAGCGCCGGCTCAAGCTCGGGTGAGAGCATAGGGGCCATGGAGCAGAACCCGACGGAGCGATCCTCCTCGACCCCGAGCACGCGTCCCCTGGGCACCAGGCTGGACGGGATCAGGGACCTGGAGACCGCCGTCCGCGCCGTGACGGAGCACCCCGGACCCGTGGAGATCCCGGCGGGACCCGGCCAGCTGATCGGGCGCCACCTCGGCTCGGTGCCGCAGCGGCAGGTGGGGGAGGCGCTGCGCGGAGCGGGCGCCGACCCCCTGATGCTCCGGGCGGACATCTCGATCGACGAGGACATCCCGGACGAGGGCGTCATCGCGGTCCTCGACGACCACCTCTCCCTGGCCGCGGGCGTGGGCGCGGAGTACCTCGTGGTGCCCCGGGCCGGGGTGGGCGGACGGGGCCGCAGCGAGGACCGGATCTTCTCGATGCTCGCCGCCCTCGACGAGGCCGCCTCGGCCCACCGGGTGCACCTGCTGCTGGAGACGGAGGGCGCCACCGCGGACGAGGTGGAGCTGGTCCAGTACCTGGAGCGCGCCCGGGAGGCGGGGACCCTGGACGTGGAGCCGCAGTTCGTGGCGTCCGTGGCCTGGAACGTGGCCGCGTCCTCCGAGGCGGGGGAGGGGTCGGCCGCCGCGTTCGAGCGGATGCGGCCCCTGCTGGACCGCGCGCCGCTGATCATCTCCGGGGTGGACGAGGACTCGGTCGAGGACCTGTTCGCCGCCGTCCCGGAGCTGCGGGAGGCCGCCGCCACGGCCCGGATCATCGTGATCCTGGGGCGCCCGGGAGCGGCCGGGGCCTGACGCCCGAGTGGTAGGGTGACTGCCTGTGCACAGCGTGCACCACTGCCGTTCCACGGCGGTGCTCCGCCTTGGTGTAATCGGCAGCACCCCGGCCTTTGGAGCCGTGGAGTCTAGGTTCGAGTCCTAGAGGCGGAACGTCCGCATCCCGCCAGAAAGCCCGGAAGCTCGAACGTCCCAGAGCCGAAGAGCGCACAAGCTAGTGAGACGGAACAGAGCCGGAGCCGGTGAGCCCACCGGCTCCTCTCTCAGATCGACGACCGAGGAGCTGCATCCCGCTGTGAGCACCCCCCAGACCCCTGCGAACCGTCCGGGGGCGGCCGTCGGGCCCGCCGCCGTCATCGTCCTGGCCGCCGGCAAGGGCACGCGCATGAAGTCCAAGACCCCCAAGATCCTGCACCGGATCGGGGGTCGTTCCATGGTCGGGCACTGCCTGGTGGCCGCCCGGAGCCTGCACCCGCGGCGGCTGGCGGCCGTGGTGCGCTTCGAGCGGGACCTGGTGGCCCCGCACGTCCTCGAGCAGGACCCCGAGGCGCTGATCGTCGACCAGGACGAGGTCCCCGGCACGGGCCGGGCCGTCCAGTCGGCCGTGGAGGCGCTCGACGCCCAGGAGCGGCTGGCCGGCACCGTGGTGGTCACCTACGGCGACGTCCCCCTGCTGACCCCGGAGGTCCTCCAGAAGCTGGTCGCCCACCACGAGGAGCGCGGCAACGCGGTGACCGTGCTGACCGCGGACCACGAGCAGCCCGGCGGCTACGGCCGGATCCTGCGGGACGCCGACGGCTCGTTCCGTGAGATCAAGGAGGCCAAGGACGCCACCGAGGCCGAGCTCGCGGTCGCCGAGATCAACTCCGGCATCTTCGCCTTCGACGCCGACGTGCTGCGCGACAGCCTCGCGAAGGTCACCTCGGACAACGCGCAGGGCGAGATGTACCTGACCGACGTCCCGCTGCTGGCCCGCGAGGCCGGCCACGCGGTGGACGCGCTGAAAATCGAGGACCGCTGGGAGGTCGAGGGCGCCAACGACCGCGTGCAGCTCGCCCAGCTCGGCGCCCACCTCAACCGCCGGATTCTCGAGGCGCACATGCGCAACGGCGTGACGATCGTGGACCCGGCCAGCACCTGGATCGACGTGCAGGTCCGGATCGCCGCGGACGCCACGATCCTGCCGGGCACCCAGCTGCACGGGGGCACCCGGGTGGGCGAGGACGCCGTCGTCGGCCCGGACACCACCCTCACGGACGTGGAGGTCGGCCCGGGCGCGCACGTGGTGCGCACGCACGGCTCCGGCTCCGTGATCGGACCCCGCGCGAGCGTGGGCCCGTTCGCCTACCTGCGCCCCGGCACGGTGCTCGGGGAGCAGGGCAAGATCGGGACCTTCGTGGAGACGAAGAACTCCCGGATCGGCACCGGCTCGAAGGTCCCGCACCTGTCCTACGTGGGGGACGCCACGATCGGCGAGCACTCCAACATCGGGGCCGCCTCCGTCTTCGTCAACTACGACGGCGTGCGCAAGCACCGCACCGTGATCGGCGACCACGTCCGGATGGGCTCCGACAACATGTACGTGGCGCCCGTGCAGGTCGGCGACGGCGCCTACTCCGGCGCGGGCACCACGATCCGCAAGGACGTGCCTCCCGGGGCCCTGGCCCTGACCGAGGGGGCGCAGCGGGTCGTCGAGAACTGGGTCGTGGAGCACCGTCCCGGCACCGCCGCAGCCGAGGCCGCGGCGCGTGCCCTGGGCAACGGCGCCGCGACCGCGTCCGGGACCGGCGCGTCCGGGACCACCGAGCACTCCAGCGCAGGAACCGGCGCCGGCACCACGGCGCACGGCACGGCCGGGGACACCACTGAGGAAAGCGAGTAGCAATGACCACTGCCATCACCAACGAGGGCGCCAAGCAGCTGGTCCTGGTCTCGGGACGGGCCCACCCCGAGCTCGCCGAGCGCATCGCCACGGAGCTGGGCACGGAGCTGATCCCCACGGACGCCTACGACTTCGCCAACGGCGAGACGTACGTGCGGTTCGGGGAGTCGGTGCGCGGCACGGACGCCTTCCTCATCCAGTCCCACCCGGCCCCGATCAACCAGTGGATCATGGAGCAGCTGCTCATGATCGACTCCCTCAAGCGGGCCTCCGCGAAGTCGATCACCGTGGTGTCCCCGTTCTACCCCTACGCCCGGCAGGACAAGAAGCACCGCGGCCGCGAGCCCATCTCGGCCCGCCTCATCTCGGACCTGTACAAGACCGCCGGCGCGGACCGGCTGATGTCCGTGGACCTGCACACCGCGCAGATCCAGGGCTTCTTCGACGGCCCGGTGGACCACCTGATGGCCATCCCGCTGCTGGCGGAGCACGTGCGCTCCGTCGTCGACGTCGAGAACGTCACGGTGGTGTCCCCGGACACCGGGCGCGTGCGCGTGGCGGAGCAGTGGACCGAGCTGCTGGGCGGCTGCCCGCTCGCCTTCGTGCACAAGACCCGCGACATCACCCGGCCGAACCAGGCCACCTCCAAGGAGGTCGTGGGTCAGATCGAGGGCCGCACCTGCGTGCTGATCGACGACATGATCGACACGGGCGGGACGATCTCCGGCGCCGTGCAGGTGCTGCGCGAGAAGGGCGCCAAGGACGTCATCATCGCCGCGACCCACGCCGTGTTCTCCGACCCCGCCGTGGAGCGGCTGTCCTCCTGCGGCGCCATCGAAGTGGTCGTCACGGACACCCTCCCGGTGCCGGCCGAGCACCAGTTCGAGAACCTCACGGTCCTCTCGATCGCGCCGCTCATCGCCCGCGCCATCCAGGAGGTCTTCGAGGACGGCTCCGTGACCAGCCTGTTCGACGGCAGGTCCTGACCTGGCCCGGAAAACGGTCGACGACGACGCAGCCCCTCACCGCGCGGTGGGGGGCTGCTCGACGCGGAGCTCCCGGCGCCTGCGGTCCCTGGGGCTGCTCGGCGCCGCAGGACTCGCCCTCACCGGGTGCGGGGCCCAGCAGGAGCCGTGGTTCGGCGGCTACGTCAACACCACGTCCTACCCGTACTTCGACTTCGGGACGGAGGCCGCGGGGCAGTCCCGCACGGTGCTGGGCTTCGTGGTGGCCGACCCCGAGGACCCCTGCACGCCCTCGTGGGGCGGCTACTACGGGCTCGACGAGGCCCAGGAGACCCTGCGGA
Source organism: Kocuria himachalensis (assembly GCF_054784195.1). Classification (NCBI taxonomy): domain Bacteria; kingdom Bacillati; phylum Actinomycetota; class Actinomycetes; order Micrococcales; family Micrococcaceae; genus Kocuria; species Kocuria himachalensis. The sequence continues at coordinate 303,091 of NZ_BAAGPL010000015.1, read as the reverse complement.
TGGAGCAGCAGATCGCCGGGCTGCGCGAAGCCGGCGGTGACGTGGTGGTCTCCTTCGGCGGTGCGGCCGGCGACGAGCTGGCCACCGCCTGCACCGACCGGGACCGGCTGCTCGCGGCGTACCGGACGGTGCTTGACCGCTACGACCTGCGCACCGTGGACTTCGACATCGAGCTGGACGACCTCGAGGACCAGGAGGCCAACCAGCGGCGGGCCGAGGTGCTGGTGCGCCTGCAGGAGGAGCGCGACGAGCCCCTGGAGGTGTGGGCGACGCTGCCGGTGGCCCCGCACGGACTGGACCAGGATCCGGTGGAGGTCGTGGCCCAGCTGCTCGCGGCCGAGGTGGATCTCGCCGGGGTCAACCTCATGACCATGAACTACAGCGAGAGCAAGCCCGCGGGGCAGTCCATGGCGGCGGCCTCGGAGGAGGCGGCCCGGTCCGCGCACGGCCAGCTCACGGCGCTGTGGGGCGCGGCGGGCCAGGACCTCTCCGCGGAGGAGGTGTGGCACCGCATGGGCCTGACCCCGATGATCGGGGTGAACGACGTCCCCGGGGAGGTCCTCGAGCCGGACGCGGCCGCCGAACTGGGCGAGTTCGCCCGGGAGCAGGGCGTGGGGCGGCTCTCCCACTGGTCGCTGAACCGCGACCGGCCGTGCACGGCCGAGGACGGGGACCCGGCCGAGGCCAACGACTTCTGCAGCGGCCTCGAGGTGGAGGCCGGGGAGTTCACCCGGGTCCTTCACCAGGGTTTCGAGGGCTGAGCGCCGCCGGCGGTGCCGTCTCCCGCACGGAGCGCGGATAGAGCCAGGATCCGGCTGGGAGGCCGCTGCCCGTGGCCCCCTGTCCGGAGACGGAGCCCGAAGCGGAAGCGGGGGCGGGCCGCACCGGCCACAGCCGCGGACGCCGTCCCGCGGCGAGGTCCTCCATCCAGCCCACGGCGAGCACGACCGCGGCGAGCAGCGGCCAGACCAGCACGAAGGACAGCCACGGGCTCTCCAGCAGCCCGGGCACGGCCGTGGCCAGGACGTCGCTGCTCCACAGCACGTCGACGAGGAGGACGGTGCCGACCAGCAGGAGGTTGTGCCACAGGTAGACGGTCATCGCCCGGGAGTTCAGCAGGGTCACGGCTCCGTCCAGGAAGCGCAGCGGCCGGGGCAGCTCCCGCCAGGCCGGGGAGATGCGCAGCAGCACGGCACTGAAACCGAACGACCACAGGGCCTGGGCGAACGGGATCTCGTTGAGGTCCCAGTCCGCCTCGCCCTGGTGCCCGGAGGCCCACCCCAGGCCCAGGACCATCACCGCGGGCCCGGCCACGAGTACCACCCTGCGGGGGATGCGGCGCAGCATCCCGCTCTGGTGTGCGAAGCCCAGGATCCAGCAGGAGCCGTAGGTGGTGAAGTCCGTCACCGGGGCGTCGGCCCAGGAGGGCAGCGGCACCACTCCGAGGGCGAGCAGGCCGCTCAGAACGAGGGGGGCCAGCAGCACCGGCCACGGACGCGCCCGGAACGCCCGCAGCAGGACGGGGGAGAGGATCATGAACCAGAAGTAGGCCCGGACGTACCAGAGGATCTCCCCGGCCTGCACCGCCCAGCTCGGATCCACCGTTCCTGATCCGACGCCCTCCGGGAAGACCGGGTCCCCGACCGGGAGGAACCAGAGGAGCACCTGCCCCCAGGACCCGTCGTCCCCGGGGGACCAGCCCTGCGCCACGAGCAGTGCCAGGACCGTGGCGGCGTAAACCCACAGCGGCACCAGCACCCGGCGGGCGCGGGACCGGAGCACCGTGCCCGCCGGCCGGCGCAGGGACCGGGCCATCAGGACCCCGGCCAGGGCGAACATCACGCCCATGGCGGGGAACACGAGGCTGAAGACCGCGCCCGCGAACGTGTGGTACGCGACGACGCGGACCAGCGCGATCGACCGCAGCAGGTCGAGGTACCGGTCCCGGCCGGGCTCAGACCCGCTCACCGCGCCGGCCCTCCTGCCACGGGGCCGCGGGGCCGCCGGCATCCGCCGCGGGGGTCAGGTCGATGACGCTGTTGGTGCGCTCGGGCTTGTACCAGCCGATCATCCGGCCTCTCAGCGCCTGGAGCAGCGAGGCGTAGAGCAGCCAGGCGCGCAGGGGCTCGTAGATGATCCGGTACACGGGCACGACCAGCAGGTGGCTCCAGGACTCGCCGACCATGCGGATCGCGATCACGCAGATCACGGTGTGGATGGCCAGCACGAAGGCGGCGAAGGCGGCGATGGGGGCCCAGTTGCCGGCGGCGAGGTTGAGCACGGCCATGAGCACGGTCAGGGGCAGGAAGACCAGCGGGACGAGGGTGGCGAGCAGGGTGTAGGGCAGGGCCACCATCCCGAGGAAGCCGTAGCGCGGCCGGAACAGCATCCCGGCGTGCTTCCACATGGCCTGGAGGTTGCCGTAGGTCCAGCGCAGCCGCTGCTTGGCCAGACCGCGCACGGTCATGGGGGCCTCGGTCCAGGCCACGGCCCGGTTCTCCTGGACCACGGCCCAGCCCAGCTTCTGCAGGGTCATGGTGAGGTCGGCGTCCTCGGCGAGGGTGTCGTGGGAGTAGCCGCCGGCGGCCTGGAGGGCGTCCTTGCGCCAAGCCGCGCACGCCCCGGGGACGATGGAGATCGCCCCGGCCACGCCCTCGCCCATGCGGGTGACGCAGATCCCGGAGATGTACTCCAGGGACTGCCACATGGTCAGCAGCCCGCGGCGGTTGCCGACCTTCACGTGCCCGGCCACGGCGCCGACCGGGCGCTTCGTGTCCTGGGCGGTGAAGTGGCGGGCGAACATGCGGATGGTCTGGGGCTCGAAGAGGGTGTCGCCGTCGAGGGTGACGACGATCTGCCCGCGGGCTGCCATGATCCCGTGGTTGGAGGCGATGGACTTCCCGCCGTTGGGCTGGGTGAGCACCCGCAGGGCGGGCCACTGGGCGGCGTAGTGGCGCAGGATGGTCAGGGTGGCGTCGGTGGAGCCGTCGTCGACGGCGATGACCTCGAGGTTCGGGTAGTCGCTCGCGCGCAGGGCGGCGAGGGTGCGGGCGATGACGGGTTCTTCGTTGAAGACGGGCAGGATCACCGAGACCAGGGGCAGGTCCTCCTCGGGGATCTGCGGCCAGATCCGGCGGGTCTGGCGGCGGTGGCCGATCAGGGCCAGCACCACGTAGAGGGCGGACATGAGGGTCAGGGAGCCGATGCCGAACCAGAACAGCCACGTCATCACCACGTCCGGGGCCACGGTGAGCCCGGCCACGGCCAGGGCGGTGGCGTCGTCGGCCAGCACGGGCTCGGTGTCCGCGACCGGCAGGTAGTCCTCGGGGAGGACCGGGGCGAGGGTGGAGAAGGTGTAGCCCTGGGACTTGGCCTCGGTGATCAGCTCCTTCAGCGCGGTCACGGTGGCGGTGCGGTCCCCGCCGCCGTCGTGCATCAGCACGATGTGGCCCTCGCCGTCGAGCGCGGGCAGCTCCACGGTCTCCCCCGGCGCGGCCTCCCAGTCGTGGGTGTCGTAGTCGAAGTCCACGTGCAGGTACCCCAGCTGCTGGGCCTCGAGGATGGGCAGGGCCTTGTTGTCGGGGTCGCCCGTGGGCAGGCGGAACAGCCGGGTCGCGTAGCTGCCCACCGAGCGCATGGCACGGTCGGTGCCGATGAGCTCCTCCCGGTTGCGCAGGTCGTCGTCCCAGGCCGTGGTGTGGGTCATGGTGTGGTTGCCCACCATGTGCCCCTCCCGGACGATCCGGCGGAAGAGATCGGGCTGACCCACGACGTTGGTGCCGACGTTGAAGAACGTGGCTGGTACGCCCTCGGCCGAGAGCACGTCGAGGATCTCACCGGTGTAGGTGGCGTCGGGTCCGTCGTCGAAGGTCAGCATGAGCTGCCCGTCCGGCAGCTGCCCGAACCGCTCCATCGCGTAGGGGCTGTCCCCGACGAGCTCCTGCTCCTGTTCGGTCAGCGCCCGGAAGACCTCGTCGCTGAACGGGCTGCGCAGCACGGTCCCGGTGTCCGTCCGCTCGACGAGACCGATCCGGCTGAAGGGGTTGGCCGCGTCCCCGAGCAGCGGGATGTTCTCCTGGTCGCCGGTGGCGATCAGCTCCCGCGGGTAGCCGCTCTGCTGGTGGAGCGGCCGCTCCCAGGGCTGGGCGAGCGCCTGCGGGACGATCCAGGTGACGGCTCCTGCCACGATGGCCAGGAGCACCACGAGGGTCGCGAGGATGCGGTACCAGCGCTTGCCGCTGGGGTCGAAGAACACCGGCGGCGCCACCGTGCTGCCGGAGCGATCGGCTCGTCGACGGTGCGGAGAGTCGTGATGGTCCTGCCTGTGGCGCACAGCATGCTCGTTCCCCCGGACGGCGATCCGCCACGTCGACGGATCGGCCGGCTCGTCCCCCCCGGACGGACCGACGTGGTCAGCGTGCCAGGCGGGGACCGCCCTGTCACAAGCGCAAACATGTGCGGACGCACACCTTTTTCATCGGACAGCATGCATGTGGGAAAGCAAACCCCCGTCGGTGTCGAGCATGGTCGTACCGCTCGGTACTTAATGTTGGGGAATGGCCCCGAAGAGGGGGACAACTGCGGGCAGATCTGTCCCCCTATGTGCGGACGCAAAAAGTGACGGAGCGCGGATGTGGAGGCCGGGGCGACCGCCCGGAACGGTCCTCGATGTGAGACAGACCACGTTCTGACCTGTTGTTCCGTCCCCGCGACCCTCGTGCGGGGGACATGCGAGCGTGCGCCCGCCCGTGGCCGCCGATCGGGGGACAGGGGGACAAGGCTGTGGGCAGCAGAACGCCCGGCCGGGCAGTCCGGCCGGGCGTTCTGGAGGCGGCGAGAAGGTCAGCGGGTGACCCAGGTCCGCTTCGTGATCGAGGACCAGTGCACGGTGTAGCCGTTCGAGAACCGCTGGCGCACCTCGGAGCCGTACCGGTACTCGTCGGTGCTCGGGTAGCCGTAGCCGCGCTCGTAGCCGGCGGCCTTCCACCGCTGGCCGACCGCGCTGTTCTCCTTCACGGTCTTCGCCCCGGTGCGGGGGCTCCAGAGCACCTTGTGCACGTTGGCGCCGCTGCGGAACACCTGGTAGGCGCCGCCGCCGGGAAGTCCGCCGCGCTCCTGACCGCTGGGGTAGCCGTAGCCGCGCTCGTACCCGGCGGCGGCGTACTTCTGGCCGATGGCGCTGTTGAGGCGCACGGGCCAGGCGCCGGTGGGGGCGCTCCAGTAGAAGGTGGCGCTCTTGGCGAAGCTCTGCAGGGCGCCGCCGCCCACCAGGCCGCCGCGCTCGTTCATGGTGGGGGCGCCGAACACGGCGGCTCCGCCCAGGGCGCGGTACTGGTTGCCGATCCCGCCGCGCACCTGGTACCCGGCGGAGGTGATCGGGGCGGTGGGGGGCTTGGGCGCCGGGACCGTGCCCACCGTGGTGCGGGCGTCCGCGGGGGCCTGGCCGGCGGCGTAGCCGTAGGAGCCCACGGTGCCCACGAGCTTCCAGCCCTGCTTGTTCCGGGCCAGCTGCCCGTCCACGTAGGTCAGGCCGATGCCGACGACGTCCATGTCGGGGTCGGTGAGCACCTTGTTGTGCGCCTTGGAGCCCTTCCACCAGGTCATGAGCTCGGTGACGGTGCCCTGCCAGGACACGGAGTGGATCTCGCCGACGGCGTCCCAGTTCCCGGCGCGCTTGTCCTTCCAGAAGTCGTCCGTGTGGTCGATGACCTCCTCGCGGACCAGCCGGCTGGACTGCTCCTGGCTGATCTGGGAGAGCGTGGCCGAGTACTTCACCGGGGCGAGGCCCTTGGCCTTGCGGTGGGCGTTGATCAGGTCCAGCAGCCGCTGGGTGTCGGCCGAGCGGGTGCTCGAGGAGACGCTGACGATGTCCGAGCTCGCCGCGGTGGCCGGGGCCGCCGCGAGGATCCCGGTGGCGGGGACCGCGAGGGCGAGGGTCGCCGCGGTCAGCGCCAGGCGGCCGGGGGTGCGGGTGCGCGCCGTGGCGCGGTGCTTGGCGTTGCTCATCGGGTGGCCCAGGTCCTCTTCGTGGTGGTCGAGTAGTGCACGGTGAAGTTCTTGGAGAACTTCTGGCGGACCTCGGTGCCGTAGCGGTACTCGCCGGTGGTCGGGTAGCCGTAGCCGCGCTCGGAGCCGGCGGCCTTCCACTCCCGGCCGATCGCGCTGTTCTCCTTCACGGCGTGGGCGCCGGAGGCGGAGCTCCAGAGGACCTTGTGGACGTCGTTGCCCTTGCGGAACAGCTGGTAGGAGCCGCCGTTGACCAGACCGCCGACCTCGGGGGTGGAGGGGTAGCCGTAGCCGCGCTCGTAGCCGGCGCGCTTCCACGCCCCGCCGATCCCGCTGGTCTCCCGGACGGGCTGGGCGCCGGTGGCCGAGCTCCACAGCACCTTGTTCACGGTGCCGCCGCTGCGGAAGATCTGGTACGCGCCGCCGCCGGTGAGCCCGGAGACCTCGCGGCCGGTGGGGTAGCCGAAGCCGTTCTCGTAGCGGTTCGCCGCGAACTTCCGGCCGATGGCGCCGTTGAAGTTCACGGGCCACGCCCCGGTGGGGGAGCTCCAGTAGAAGGTGTGGTTCTTGGAGAACCGCTGGTGGACGCCGCCGTTGACCAGTCCGCCGCGCTCGTTCATGGTCGGGGTGCCGAAGACCGAGGACCCGCCGAGCGCCCGGTACTGGTTGCCGATGCCGCCCGTGACCACGTATCCGGCGGGGGCCACCTGGGTGGGGGTCCCGGTCGGGGTGCCGGCCGGTGCCCGGCCGCCGATCGGCTTGTGGTAGCGGTTGCGGACCAGGTCCCGCAGCTGCGTCGCGCTGCCGCGGTAGACGTTGGCGTCGATCCGCTCGTTGAAGCCGGCGTCGGTGTACTGCCAGAAGTCGTAGGTGCTCCAGGCGCTGGGCACCCGGGGCGCCGTGGTCCCGTAGGAGGCGATGTGCATGGGGTGGTCGTTGAACGCGGCGGAGTTGCCGGTGCAGTCCTGCCACCAGTAGTAGTTCGTGTAGATGGCCGGCAGTCGCCCGGTGCGGGCCTTGTACCGGTTGGAGAAGTCGCGGATCCAGCCGACCATCTCGGCCTGGCTGAAGCCGTAGCACTGGTTGCCGTACAGGGAGGGGTACGGGTTGTTCTCGACGTCCAGCAGACCGGGCAGGGTCTTGCCGTCCGCGGACCAGCCGCCGCCGTTGTTGACGAAGTAGTCCGCCTGCTTCGCGCCGGAGGAGTCACGGGTGGGGATCGCGAAGTGGTAGCCGCCCCGGTACATGCCCACGGCTCCGGCGCCGGCGTACTGCTGCTGGAAGAGGTTGTTGCGGATGCTGTCGCCCTCGGAGGTCTTCACGTAGGCGAAGCGGGAGCCCTGGTTCCACAGGCTCGACCAGTTCAGGGACGGCTGCCAGTTGGAGACGTCCGTGCCCTTGATGCCGCTGGGGGCCCAGGAGGCGGCGGCACCGCGGGGGTCGGCCGACGCGACCCCCGCGACGGCCTCCTCCGCGGTGTCGGCGTCCGTGGCGCCGGGAGCAGCGCCGGTCCCCGCGTCGTCGTCGGTGACCCCGGAGAGTTCCTCCGCCGTGCGGGCGGAGGTCGCCGCCAGCTGCTCGAAGTGGTTCTCGGACTTCGCCCACTGGCCCATCACGGCGCCGCCGTGGGGGTCGCCGGCGGCCGGATGCGTGCCGGCGCGCGCCGGGTCGGGGAGGACCGCCTCGCCGGTGGCCGCGTCCACCAGGGTGGAGACGATCTCGCCGTCGGATTCCACGACCTTGGAGACCAGGCTGCCCTGGCGCTCCTCGGAGAGAGTGGTGGATCGGGGGGTGGCGGCCTCGTCCAGGGCCGCGACCGGGGTCAGTGTGGTGATGGCCAGCACCGCCGCCGTGAGGGCAGCGGGCAGCGTCAGTCGGGGGGATGCTTTCACGCTGGAACGCCTATCTCGCATGGATCGTTGGGGGAACGACTCGTGCAAGGCCATCGGGATGGGGGGAAGATCCTCAGAGCCACGTCGAGTATAAAGGCGCGTTTGCATAAATAATCAATAACGATGGGCCGTGTTACGCACCCGTACCTCTCTGCGCGTAGTGATTGGGTCCGGGTGTTTCGCTCCGAGTGTTTCGTTCCGAGGGACGACGACGGACCCTTTGCGCTTCCACTCCCGTCGGCGGCGCGATCCCGGTGGGCGGGATGGGCCCGGCCCGGGACCCGGTGCCGGATACGATGAACCGGACTCGACCCCCAGAGGAGAACCATGGCCCCCACGCGCATCCTGACGGTCTGCACGGGCAACGTGTGCCGCTCACCCATGGCGGCGGTCGAGCTCGACCACGGCCTCAACGAGATCTCGCCCGGCGGCTTCGAGGTGACGAGCGCCGGGATGCACGCGCTGGTGGACGAGGGCTTCGAGCAGCGGGTCGGCAGGCTGGCCCGGGACCGCGGCCTGGAGGCCGCCGCGGACCACCGGGCCCGGCAGGTCACCCCGGACGTGCTGCGGGACGTCGACCTGGTGCTCGTGATGGCCCGGGAGCACACCCAGCCGGTGCTCCAGCAGTCGCCGCGGCTGCTGAAAAAGGTCTTCACCCTGCGGGAGTTCGCCCGGATCCTGCTGTACCTCTCCACCGACCCGGAGCTCGACCGGGCGGTGCCGGCGGACCGCGCCGAGCGCTGGGCCTGGCTGGTCCAGCAGGCGCCGCGGCTGCGGCAGCGGGTGCCGGTGCGCCACCCCGAGCGCAACGACGTGATCGACCCCTACCGCCAGGAGGACGCGGTGCTCCAGCAGATGGCGGACGAGCTGTTCGAGGCCACGGACGCGATTCTCTCCTTCGAGCGCCGCTACGCGGAGCGCGTGCCCACGGCCCAGTAGTGCGCCGGGCCGCCGTCGGGCCCGCCACGACCTCCTCGGGGGTGGTGGATTCCGGCCCCGGGGACCTGCCTCTCGTGGTCGGCGGTCATCCGCTCGTCAGGCGGGCATCCTGCGCAGCGTGAGATAAGAGCCGATCGCGAGCAGCGTGCTCACCAGGACGGCCCACATCGTCAGGCCCAGGGAGCCGGTCTCGAGGATCCACGTCCCCACCTCCGGCCAGGCCTGCCGCAGGCTCACCAGGGCGATGAGCCCGACGACCACGAGGCCGATCGCGAGCATGACGATCACGAGCCTGGTCGTGCCGAACCGCTTGAAGACCGTCGCGAACCAGAAGCCGATGATGAAGAACAGCATCGTCGACACGAAGTACGTCAGGCCCGCCGCGAGCGGCCCCGCCGCCCACACCCATTCGAGGTAGGCGAAGTACCCGTTCATGCCGTACCCGTCGGTCGCCTGCTCGATCAGTCCGAGCAGCACGAAGATCAGCGACATCCCGAGGCCGCTCACTGCGGCGGCCGCCAGGGAGCCGACGTAGAACTCCCGGCGCGTCAGGCTCATCGCCTGCGAGAACGGGAACGTCAGCGTCATGGCCTGGACGCCGACGACGAGGAAGTACCACAGCGGCGCCTGCGAGCCCCCGCCGATCTTGACGTCGACGCCGCCGGCACTCTGGATGATCCAGTAGATGAGCAGAGTGAGCACCCAGGCGCCGCCGAGCACGAGCGCCGGCACCCAGACGAACGTCTGCGTGTTCACGAACTGCAGGCGCACCACGTTGAGCGTGCGATGGCGCACCGCGGCGGGGCGCGTGACGCTGCCGGCATCGAGGGCGGTCATCGGAGGGCTCCTTCCTGGGCGGCCGCGGTGAACGCGTCGCGGCCGGGGGCGCGCCGCTGCGTGCGGCGCACGATGAGCTGCTGCAGCGAGACGGGCGCGAGCTCGAGTCCTGCCGCGGCGAGTGCGGCGCGCTCGGTGTCGTCGAGGCGGCCGAGGAACGTGACGGACGAGACGCGGCCCAGGCTCTCGCGGTGGATGACCTCGCGGCCGCGCAACGCCTCCTCGACCGCGGCGGCGTCGCCGACGACGTTCGTGGCCTGTGCGCGGGCGTCGTCGGTGGACTCGTCCAGGATGATGCGGCCCTCGTCGATCACGAGCACCCGCTCGAGGAGGTTCGCGACCTCGTCGATGAGGTGGCTCGAGAGGAGGACCGTCCGCGGGTGCTCCGCGTAGTCCGCCAGCAGGCGGTCGTAGAAGCTCTGCCGCGCGACGGCGTCGAGGCCGAGGTACGGCTCGTCGAAGAAGGTGATCTCCGCGCGGGACGCGAGGCCGAGGATGACGCCGACGGCCGAGAGCTGCCCGCGGGAGAGCTTCTTGATCGTGCGCTTCAGCGGCAGCTGGAACTCGTCGACGAGCTCGTCGGCGAGCTCCTGGTCCCACCGCGGGAAGAACAGCCGCGCGGAGGTGAAGGCGTGACGCGGCGTGGCGTCGTCCGGGTACTTCTGGCTCTCGCGCACGAAGCACATGCGACTGAGGACCCGTGCGTTCTCGTAGGGGTTCTCGCCGAACACGCGCACCTCACCGCTCGTGGGGAGGTTCTGTGCCGTGAGGATCGACATCGCGGTCGTCTTGCCCGCGCCGTTGCGGCCCAGCAGGCCGTAGATGGTGTCCTTCTGGACGTCGAAGCTCACGTCGTCGAGAGCAACCTTGTCCTTGTAGCGTTTCGTCAGGTTCCGGACCTCGATCACGGGATTCATGGTGTCCTTCGATCTGGCGTGGCTGGTGAGGTCGTCCGCTCGGCACCGGCCCGGACGAGGTCGGCGACGTCGTCGGGTCCGAGTCCGATCTTGCGCGCCTCCGCCAGTAGCGGCTGCACGTAGCGGCGGGCGAAGGCGCTGCGGCGCTCCTCGAGCAGAAGGTCCCGGGCTCCGGGGGCGACGAACATCCCGATTCCCCGGCGCTTGTAGAGCACCTTCTTGTCGACCAGCATGTTCACGCCCTTCGCGGCGGTGGCCGGATTGATGCGGTAGAAGGCGGCGAGTTCGGTCGTGGACGGAGCTTGCGCCTCCTCGGCGAGGCTTCCGTCCACGATCGAGTCCTCGACCTGTTCGGCGATCTGCACGAACAGGGGCTTGCCTTCCTCGATCAACGCGGCCTCCGGGTTCTCTGGTTAGTTACTCCACCAGTACACCCCAGGAGTAAAGGTGCGTCAAGGGTGTCGCTGGATTCCCGTCCTGCGTCCGGCGCCCGCACCGGGCTGTCCGGCACGGGAACGTCCGGCACCGTTCGCACCGGCAGGGCGTGCAACCCGGGGGGCGCGGCCGGTGCGGGACGTGCGAGGGCAGCGAACGAGCACGTCACACGCCTGTTCGCGGCTTGACCGGCGAACCGGGCCAGTCCCTTAATGGAGCCCAGGTCGGCCACGCCGTCGAGGAGAATCCGTTCCCGGACCCGTGGGCGACGATCAGGCGGTGCACCGATCGTTCGCGAGGAGTTCCTGATGCCTGCTGACCGAGCCCTGCCGGAGGACTTCCACGCCCTGTACGACACGGGCGCCCGGACCGCCCGCGGCACCGCGCCGTCCGCCGCCCCGCCGCTCGCGTCGCCGGGCCTCCGCCGGTTGGACGCCCAGCTCGGCGACCTGGAGGTGGACTACGACCGGGCGACGGCACGGCCGAACCGGATCACGCGGCGGGCCCCGGCAGCCGGGCTCTCGGGGGAGGTGGGCGCGTCGCCGGAGGAGACCGTCCAGCGGTTCGTCACCGAGCACGGCGATCTGTGGCAGTTGTCGGAGGCAGACGCGCAGGGCGTCGAGGTCGTGACGGTGAGCGGACGGGGGCTGCGCACGGTGCAGCTCGTGCAGCGGGCCGACGGCACGGAGGTCTTCAGCTCCGAGGCGACCGCGGCGATCGGCCCGGACGGCGATGTGATCTCCGTGGCCGGCCAGTTCTTCCCCGGCGCCGCGGAAGCCCGCAGCACCCGCTCGGCCACCGCCACCAGTACCACTGCGGAGGAGGCGATCGCGGTGGCGGCGCGCGACCTGACCGGTGTCGAGTACGCCTCCACGTCCTTCACCGAGGCGAGCGCCGAAGCCGGCGACTCCGCCGGCGGCACCTACCGATTCTACCGCTCCACCGCGCCGGCCGGTGCGGGGCGGCCCGCGTTCGAACGGGCGGTGCGCGTGAAGGACGTGCTGTTCCCCCTGTGGGAGCAGCAGTTCACCCCCGGTTACTATCTCGAGCTCTGGATCGAGGGCTTCCCCTCCTTCAGCTACGTGATCGACGCGCTCGGGGAGCCGGAGGTGCTGTTCCGGAAGAACCTCCGGGCCGACGCCGCCTTCACCTACCGGGTGTTCAACACCGGCGACGCCCTGTTCCGCCCCGAGGACGGGCCGGCGCCCGGGTCCCCGCACCCGACCGGGCGCCCGGACGGCTTCCAGGCCGCGACCATCCCCGACCGGCTGGTCACGCTCGAGAGCCTTCTCCCGGCCGCTCCGTGGCTGCCCGAGGACGCCACGACCACCCGGGGCAACAACTGCATCGCCTACGCCGACCTCCGGGCCCCCGACGGGAACCAGCACGGCGACGTGGACGGCCGGATCACGGGGCCGCACACCTTCGACCACGCCTACGACCCCACCCGGCCCGCCGGCGACCCCACCAATCTGCAGGCCAGCCTCGTCGGCATGTTCTTCCACGTGAACTGGCTGCACGACCGCTGGTACGAGGCGGGTTTCGACGAGGCGGCCGGCAACGCCCAGCAGGTCAACCTCACGGGCTCCGGCCTCGGCGGGGACCCGATCCTGGCCGAGGGCAACGACTTCAGCGGCACCGACAACGCCAACATGCAGACCCCGGCCGACGGCGCCAGCCCGCGGATGCAGATGTACGAGTTCCGCGGCGTCGCCCCGCTCCCGTCACGCACCAGCAACTTCGACGCGCTGATCACCTACCACGAGCTGGGCCACTACATCACCAACCGTCTCGTCGGGAACGCCGCCGGGCTGGCCAACCAGCAGGGCAGGGCGATGGGCGAGGGCTGGGGCGACTTCTTCGCCATCACCATGACCTCCCAGGCCTCCGACGACTTCGGCACCGGCGCCTTCCCCGCCGGGGGATGGACCGACCTCACCTCCGGCTTCACGGACAACTACTACTTCTCCATCCGCCGCTTCCCCTACTCCGCGGACCTGGCCAAGAACCCGCTGACGTTCAAGCACATCAGCAACGGGGTGGTGCTGCCGGCCGGGGCGCCGCGCCATCCGCACGGGGGTGGGCCGAACAGCGAGGTGCACAACGCCGGCGAGGTCTGGTGCGCCGCCCTGTGGGAAGTGTTCGTCAACCTCGTCGCCGCGCACGGCCACGTGGAGGCCGAGCGCCGCGTGCTCGAGTACGTGGTGGGCGGGCTCAAGCTCACACCCAGCATGCCGACCTTCACGCTGGCGCGCGACGGCATCATCACCGCCGTCTCCGCCCTGAACCCCGGGGACCTCGACGCGGTGTGGCGCGGTTTCGCCAAGCGCGGCCTGGGCACCGGTGCCGTGTCCCCGCCCAGCACCTCCACGTCGCTCGCGGGCGTGGTCGAGAGCTTCAACACGCCGTAGGAGGCGCACCATGACGGCCCTCCGCTTCGACGTGGGGAAGACCCCGGGGAACGACGACGTGCCCCGCGCCGCGGCGCCGGACGCACTGCGGACACTGACCACCGCGGCCGCGGACGCCGGCGCCGCCTGGACGCGGCTCGACGACACGCTCCTGGTGACCGGGGCGCCGGCCCAGCTGGAGCGGGCGCGCGCCGGCCGCGTTCCCGCGGAGCGGATCGAGGTCCCGGCCGCCCGCCTGCACCTGGTGATCCAGAACGGCCGGCAGTTCCAGCAAGGGCATCCCGAGGTCCCGGTCCTGGTCGACCGGGGCCGCTACCTCGTCGTCGACCTCGACCCGGCCGAGGCCGGTCAGCTCGTCGAGCCGTCCGAGCGGCACCTGCCGTGCTTCGGCGTCCGCCCCCTGCCGGCCGACACCGTGGTGTTCGAGCAGCGGCCACCCGCACCCGCACGGGCGCGGGCCGTGGCCGAGCCACGCGTGGCCGCCGTGTCCCGCGACGCCTTCGTGGCGGACCTGCGCACGCTTGCCGGGTTCCGGACACGGCACTCGACGAGCACGGAGTTCGGCACAGCCCTCGACTGGGCCGACCGCGTGCTGAGCGCCCTGGGCTGCGTGACCCGGATCCAAGCGGTGGCTCTCCCTGGAGGCAGCACGCAGAACCTCATCGCCGAGCGGCCAGGCCTCGGCGGCGACGGCCGCGCGGTGCTCGTCACGGCGCACCTCGACTCCATCAACGTCCGGGACGGCGCCGACGCACCGGCACCGGGCGCGGACGACAACGGGTCCGGTGCCGCCGGGGTGCTCGCCGTCGCCCGGGCTCTGCATGACCACCCGGGCGCTCGCGACCTGCGCCTGATCCTGTTCGGGGGCGAGGAGCAGGGGTTGTTCGGCAGCCGCCACTACGTCGCGGAGCTGGCTCCGGCGGAACGGGACCGCATCCACGCGGTGCTCAACATGGACATGATCGCGAGCCGGAACACGCCCTCGCCCACGGTGCTGCTCGAAGGGGCCGCCGTGTCCCAGGCCGTGCTGGAGGAACTGGCCGCCGCGGCGCAGGTCCACACGGGCCTGACCGTGCAGACCAGTCTGATGCCCTTCAACAGTGACCACGTCCCCTTTCTCGACCACGGCATTCCCGCCGTGCTCACGATCGAGGGAGCCGACGGCGCCAACGACCGCATCCACACCGCCGGCGACACCCTGGAGCACCTCGACCACGACCTCGCCCTCGAGATCCTGCGGATGAACGTCGCCTACCTCGAACAGGCCCTCGGGCGGGCATGAGCCGGGGCCGGCGCCGCACGCCTGCCTGATTCCCACCACCGGTGCCCTCCCCGAGGGCGTGCGCACGGCCCTGAACCGGGACGCCACCGTCTCGCGACTCGGGCCCACCCCCGGGGTGCACCCGGCAGTCGTCGGGCGGAATGGGCCGGTAGCGTAGGGGCCATGACAGTGGAAACTGAGACGCCGGAGGAGGAAGCCCGGGTCCGCGCCCTGCACGCGCTGCACATCCTGGACACGCCGCGGGAGGAGCGCTACGACCGAGTGGTGCGCATCGCCCGCGAGGTGTTCGGGGTGAAGGCCGCCGCGGTGAACCTCATCGACACCGATCGCCAGTTCACGAAGGCCGAGACCGGTCTGGACGGGCTGATCCACGCCACGCGCACCGACTCGTTGTGCGCCCGCACCGTGGAGGCCGACGAGATGCTGGTCGTGCCGGACGCAGTGACCGACGAGCGGTTCACCGGCAGCTCCTTCATCACCGCACCGGACCCGGTGCGGTTCTACGCAGGGCACCCGTTGCACGCCCCCGGCGGGGAGACCGTGGGGTCGCTGTGTCTGGTCGACGACCACCCGAGGGAACTGGACGAGCGGGAGCGGCGCCTGCTGGGCGAGATGGCCGGGTGGGTCGAGCGCGAGCTGGCCGCAGCCGAGGAGATGGACCGGGCCGAGCAGGTGCAGCAGATGCTGATGCCCCGCACCGGCCTCACGACCCCCACGATCGAGGCTGCCGGACGGTGCCTGCCGGCGAGATCGCTGGGCGGGGACTTCTACGACTGGATGGTCCAGGGCGAGCAGGTGCAGGTCATGGTGGCCGATGTGATGGGCAAGGGGATCCCGGCCGCCCTGCTGGCCGCCTCCGCCCGAGCGGTGCTGCGCGGCACGTTCCAGTACAACGCCGCGCCCGAGGCGATGGCACGCGCGGCCGGGGCGTTGACCCCGCTGCTGGAGAATGCCGGGGCGTTCATCACCACGTTCATCGCCCGGCTGCACACCTGCAGCGGTGACCTCGAGTACATCGACGCCGGCCACGGCCTGGCGCTCATCCTGTGCCCCGACGGGACCTGGCGTCAGCTGGTCTCCTCCGGACCGCCGCTGGGTGTGATGCCGGACTGGACCTGGGACCTCCACACGGACACTCTGCAGCCGCGGGAGACGCTGCTGGTGGTCTCCGACGGGTTCCTGGACTTCTTCGCCGACCTCGAGGAGGCCGTCGCCACCGCCGCGGCGCTGAACACCCTGGCCACGACCGCCGAGGAGCTCGTGGCGCTGTGCATCGACTACGCCGACTCCTCGGCGGCCCAGGACGACACGACGGTGCTGGCCCTGCGCCGTACCGCCTGATCCGGGTCTGCGCTCCTGACGCCGGCGGTGTCCAGCCGGCGCCGACGAGGTGCCGCCGAGGCCGGTGCCGTCTTCGGGATGCTCCTACGGCTGGTCCCGGTGGTACTCCCTGCGCAATTCCCACATGTTGGTATCGCCGTGGCGTTCGAACACCACCGTGCTCACCAGAGCCTGGATCAGTGCCATGCCGCGGCCGGACTCCTCCAGTTCCGTCACGGCATGGGCGGCCTCGGGATCCAGGACGGCGGGAGCGGCACCGATCTCGTAGATCTTCGCCTGCAGCCGCTGCGGTGCGGCGGTCACGTCCACCTCGAGTTCCAGGGGCGCTTCGGTCGCGGGCACGGCATGCTCCACCACATTCGTCGCGGCTTCGACCACCGCCAGGGTGAACGCCATCCGGTCGGCCTCCGGGACGAAGTCCGCCTCGTCCCACAGACTGTCGAGGTCGTCGTGCACCGCCTCGACGGTCTCGGCCCACGCCGGCCCCCGGCGGGACCGGTGCGCAGTGGCCTCAGGCATCGGGAAAGGCCTCCTGCACGGAGCCGTAGGGGGTGAGCACGCGGTCCATGCCGGTCAGCTTCAGCACCATGCGCACCTGGTCGTTCACCTGGGCGATGCGCAGGTCGCCGCCGGCCTGGCGGGTGAGCTTGAGGCAGCCGATCAGGGCGCCGAGACCGGAGGAGTCCACGAACTCCACCCCCGCCATGTCGAGGACGACGTGGTGGTGGCCGGCGGCGACCACCTCGGCCACGACCTCTCGCAGCTTCGGTGCTCTCACCATGTTCAACCGGCCGGTGCCGGCGATCACGGTGTAGCCGGGAGCGTGCTCAACAGTGAACTCCAACGGTCGTCCTTTCCTCCGGGAGTGTCCCCGGGCGTGATGTCCGGCGCAGAGCGCCGGGGTGTCGGCCACCCACGATCCTTGCATCACAGTACCGAGCAGTCGATCGCCTCCGGGGGAACACCGGTGGCATGTCGACCTCGGGCGCCGTCACCTCAGCGGGGAATGATCCGGAACAGGAAGCGCGTCTTCACCATCACCCAGAGCAGACCGAGGACGACCACGTAGGCGCCGGTGTTGAGCCACAGGTTCCCCTGCTGCAGGACGGGGACGTTGGCGGCGAGCAGGATCAGGAACACGTGGAGGATGAAGACGTAGAGGGTGGCCTGGCCCAGCGGGATCAGGAACCAGCCGAGTGCTCGCTCCAGCGGTCGCCAGTAGGCGCTGAGCAGCGCGTAGGCGGTGACGACGAGCAGCAGCACGTTGACCAGCCGCCCCACGCCCAGATAGGTCCGTTCGAAGAAGCCGTCGTAGACGGTGTGGAACGTGCTCTCCGGAAGCAGGGCCAGCCGGACGTCGTAGGCGTTGGTGAAGTACGGGCTTGACCAGGAGAAGGCGGCGAACGCGACGGTCAGGAGCACGCAGGTGATCAGCAGCGCCCGTCGTGGTGGCGCCGAGAACCAGGTGACGATCCGGCGCCGGTAGTAGCCGGCGACCATGCCCAGGACGAACAGCACCTGCCACACCAGCAGCGGGAACGAGTCCTCGAACTGGGAGGGCAGCAGCCGGAAGCGGGTGGTCGTGCCCACGGCGTAGAGACCCAGGCTGACGATCAGCACCAGCCACGCCCTGCCGCGTGCCAGGGCCGCCAGGACCAGAGGACTCAGGGCCAGCAGGATCACGTAGAGGCCCATGACGTTGAACTGCCACGGACCGACCTGCAGCAGGAACACCGAGGGGATCAGGTGGGCGGGGACGGGGAACGCGAAGAACCCCTCCATGCCGGCGTAGAGATCGTAGGTGCTCCCGGCGCCGCCTGCGCCGGTGCCGCCGGTGCCCTGGTCGGTGAAGGTGGTGACGGCGGTGGCGTCGAGGAAGGGCAGGCGGCTGAGCAGGAAGACGAGCAGCACGACGGCGAGGGCGGTGACGTAGAGCTTCCAGGCACGTCTGCTCGTGCGGTCCACCACGTCCCCGAGTCCTTCCTTGGCCCGGGGGCCGTACGCCATGCCCAGCACCGCGCCCGAGAGCAGCACGAACAGCTCCGCGCCGGAGACGACGCCGATGGTCTCCTGGGTCAGCAGCTGGAACAGCGAGGTCAGACCGACATGGTTGACGACGACGAAGACGATGGCCACCCCGCGCAGCATGTCGATGCGCGCGTCCCGCGAGGAGTCGCTCGCATAGGCCCAGCGTCGGACGGGTCCTCGCCGGAGCGGGACCAGGCAGAGGACCAGGGCCAGAGCCAGGGCGGCCACCGCCACGGTCCAGGCCGTGGCACCGTCCAGCGCCGTGCCCGTGGCGGACGGGGCTGCTCCCTGCAGGACGGACTGCTCGACCACCGGCCCGCTCACCACCCCGGAACGGTCCACGTCCTCGGCGAAGGCGTCCGCCAGCCCGGTGCCGGCCGTGACGCGCCAGTCGACGGTCAGGGCGCCGTCCTCGCGCTGGTCCACCGTCTCGTTCCACACCACGGCACCGATCCGGTCGTACTCCCCGGCGGAGGCGGTGGCGAGCACCTGCTCCCACCAGGCACTCTTGACCTCGAGCTCGGAAGGGCCTTCGGCGCCGGGGCTGAAGAACGCCCCGGTCTCGACCATCAGGGGCTTGCCGCGGCCGGAGGCGTAGGCGGCGTAGAAGTCCTCGGAGGCCGGTGGTCCGGTCGTCGAGGCCGGACCGATCAGGGCGGCGAACTCCCCGGACCCGGGAACAGCGTTGGGCACGGAGGCCCCGTCGGACTCGTCGTGGTAGGCGGTGAGTCCCACCCAGTCCACGACGTCGTCCCCGGGGTAGTACGGGCTGTAGGCATCGTCGTCGACGTCCCACACCCCGTCCCCGGTGGTGTCCAGGGCACCCAGGGCGCCGCCCTCCGGGCCGGTCGTGGACGGCGCCCGGAAGGGGTAGTCCTCGGCCGCGGTGGGGGACCAGACCAGTACCGGGTCCTCGAGCTCGGCGTCGAGGGCGGCGGCCACGGTGCGGAAGGCCTCGGTGTAGGCCACCGGCTGCTGTCCCCACGGGACCCAGGAGGCGTTCATCTGCGGGGCGAAGCGGATGAACACGGTGCCGTCGTACCCCTCGGCGACGTCGGCCACCTGGGCGGCCAGGACCGCGGCCCGCGCGTCGTCCACCCGGGCCAGGGGCACCTCGGGCCGGATGGTGAGCAGGGCGTGGGCCCCCTGGGCCGAGACCTGCCCGAAGTAGTCCCGGAGGTAGCCCTGCTCCTGCTCGCTCATCGGCAGCGGGACCGGCCGGCCGTAGATCGCCGCGGGCGCGCCGAGGCGTTCGGCGTGGCCGGCGGCGGTGTCCGTGGCCCAGTCCAGCATCGCCCCCAGGTACGGGCCCTTGTCCGGGGCAGCCGCCGGCTGCGGGTTCCCGGTGGCCCGCGCGGGGCCGGCATGGACCAGACCGAGCACGGTCATCAGCAGGACCAGCAGCAGGACCAGCAGCAGGGGCGCGGCCACGGCCGAAACCCAGGACCGGTGAACGGTGGAACTCATGGTGCCCCCAACCATCGTCGCAACGGGATGTGAACGATCTGTCCGAGGCCCCGTCGGACCACCACAGAGGACGCCCTTCGGCCCATGCCTGAAGCAACCACGGAAAAGATACTGTTCAGCAACCGTGGCCGTGTCTGCCACTAGGCTGGGTGCCCGTGGGCGGGTGAGCCCTCGCCGCAGGACACCGACAGGGAGATGATGTGCACCGTTTCTGGATCCGCCTGCTGGTCGTGCTGACCGTCGTTCTCGGAGTGAACTACGTGGGCTGGCGGTGGATGGAGTCGCTGAACTGGTCGGCGTGGTGGATCGCGGTGCCGCTGGTGCTGGCCGAGACCTACAGCCTGATCGACGTGATGCTGTTCGGCCTGACGATGTGGCGGCTCAAGGAGCGCACGCCCCCGCCCGCTCCGACGGGTCTGACCGTGGACGTCTTCATCACCACGTACAACGAGCCGCTGGACATGGTCATGGACACCGCCCTCGCCGCCCAGCGCATCCGGTATCCGCACGCCACGTGGATCCTCGACGACGGGGCGCGCGAGGAGCTGCAGGAGCTGGCCGAGGCGCACGGCATCGGCTACCTCACCCGCAGCGCGGAGTGGAAGGACCGGCCCCGCCACGCGAAGGCGGGCAACCTCAACAACGCCCTGATGCTCACCCAGGGCGAGTTCATGCTCATCCTCGACGCCGACCAGGTTCCGGAGCCGGAGATCCTGGACCGGACCCTCGGCTACTTCAACAACCGCAAGGTCGCCCTGGTCCAGACCCCTCAGTACTTCGTCAACGTCCCCGAGGACGATCCGCTGGGCAGCCAGGCGCCCCTGTTCTACGGTCCGCTGCAGCAGGGCAAGGACGGCTGGAACGCCGCCTTCTTCTGCGGCTCCAACGCGATCCTGCGCCGCGAGGCGCTGATGCAGCTGGGTCTGGTGGGCTACGTGGAGGAGGTCGAGCGCAACATCCGCAATGCGCTCAGGGGGTCCGGCTCGGCGGTGCGGAAGGCGCGCCGGTCCGCGCAGGCGGCTGACCCGGTGGTCTCCCGGCTGCTGGACGAGGTGGAGCAGGCCACCCGGAAGGCCCAGACGGATCTGAAGGCCGGGCGGTCCTTCAGCGAGATCACCTACGAAGTGCGCCGCGCGGTCGACGACGCCGTCCAAGAGCTCGTCGCCGCGGACGTCTCCGCGCTGCAGGCCGACCTGGCGGAGATCTCCGCGATGGGCCTGGACAGCGGCCACGGGCACCTGTCCCCGGAGGAGGTCGAGGAGGCGGTCGCGCAGCTCTCCGCCCGGGAGTGGTCCCCGCTCGGGGCGCTGGAGTCCGTGCAGGCGGTGCTCGACGCCATCTCCGTGGAACGCGGCGACGAGGCGCAGCCGGTCATGCCGTTGGCGACGATCTCGGTGACCGAGGACATGGCGACTGCGATGCGGATGCACGCCCTGGGCTGGCGCAGCGTGTACCACCACGAAATCCTGGCGCTGGGCCTGGCGCCGGAGGACCTCAAAACCATGCTCACCCAGCGGCTGCGCTGGGCGCAGGGCACCATCCAGGTGCTGCTGCGGGAGAACCCGCTGTCCAAGCGGGGCCTGAAGTGGACCCAGCGCCTGATGTACTTCGCCACCATGTGGAGCTACCTGTCGGGCTTCGCCGCGGTGGTCTACATCGCGGCGCCGATCATCTACCTGCTGTTCGGCGTCCTGCCCGTCGCCAGTCTCAGCGCGGACTTCTTCGTCCGGTTCATCCCCTTCATGATCGTCAACCAGGTGCTGTTCGCGGTGGCCGGGCGGGGGGCCAAGACCTGGCGGGGGCAGCAGTACAGCCTGGCCCTGTTCCCCACCTGGATCAAGGCGTGCACCACTGCCGCGCGCAACGTATGGTTCGGCCGCCCGCTCGGCTTCGCCGTCACCCCGAAGGTGAAGGAGGGGGACAGCCGCGACTGGCACCTCATCCGGCCCCAGCTGGTCGCCATGGGCCTCCTCGCCGCGGCGGCCGTCGTCGGCTCCGTGCGTCTGGCGGTGGGGTTGAGCGAGCCGGTCGGCACCCTCGTCAACGTGGCGTGGGTGGTCTTCGACCTCGTGGTGCTGAGCGTGCTGATCAAGGCGGTGCGCTACGAAGGATTCGCGCCGGAGGAGGAACCCGCACGCACCGAGGCGCACTGACATCGCCTCTCGCTCCGTGAACCGGGCAGGGTCTCATCGACAGGCTCTGCCACGAGTCAGGCAGGCACGACCATGGACATCCACCACCCGAACCGTCGCTCCGTGCTCACCGCCGCAGGGGTGGCGGCCCTGGTGACCGCCTGCGCGGAAAGGACCACCATCGAGACGTTCCCTCCCCATCACCGCGTGCACCCGCTGGAGCACGGGGTCTTCCTGCCCCACGGGCCCCAGGACGGACCGGCCTTCACCACCATGATCGGTGCTGCACCACAGTGGATGCTGCTCTTCCGGGACTGGACCCACGAGTCCCCACCGGTGGGCGCCCTCGAGGCCGTGCGGGCACAGGGGGCCACCCCCGTGCTCACCTGGGAGCCCTGGTACGCCCCGCCCATGGACACGGCGCCCGCGGACGCCTCGCACCAGCCGGCCTTCGCGCTGGCCCGGATGGCGGCCGGGGACCACGATCACCGCATCGGCACCTGGGCGGAGGCGCTGGCCTCGTGGGGCCACGACGTCGTCCTGCGGTTCGCCCACGAGATGAACGGCCACTGGTACCCGTGGGGGGCAGGCGTCCTGGGCAACACCGCCGATCAGTACGTCCGCGCCTGGCACCACGTCCACGACACGTTCGCCGCGGCCGGGGCCGCCAATGTCCGCTGGTGCTGGGCCCCCAACATCCCGGCCTCCGGACCAAGCACGGACGGTGCACGGCTTGCCGACTTCTTCCCCGGGGACGACGTGGTCGACGTCCTGGGCATCGACGGCTACAACTGGGGGTTCCCGAACCCTCCGCTGTCCTGGACCACGCCCGCGGAGCTCTTCGATCCCGGCCTGGCGGAGCTCCGCGGCCTGGGCACCCGGTTGCCGATCGTGGTGACGGAGACGGCGTCAGCCGAAGGGCACGGCCCCGGGCACTCCAAGGCCGAGTGGATCTCCCAGCTCTTCGACTACCTGGACCGACAGGGAGACGTGCGTGGCGTCCTCTGGTTCCACGAGCGCAAGGAGCGCGACTGGCGGGTCGACTCTTCTCCGGCCGCCGAGACCGCGTATCGCCGCGCCGTGGCGAAACTGCGCTGACCCGCGCGGGGTGTCCCGCTCAGGCGCCCACGTAGGCCGCGAGGTGCTCGCCGGTGAGGGTCGAGCGGGCGGCGACGAGCTCGGCGGGGGTGCCTTCGAAGACGATCCGGCCGCCGTCGTGGCCGGCCCCGGGACCGAGGTCGATGATCCGGTCCGCGTGGGCCATGACCGCCTGGTGGTGCTCGATGACGATCACCGACTTGCCGGAGTCGACCAGCCGGTCGAGCAGACCCAGCAGCTGCTGCACGTCGGCGAGGTGCAGACCCGTGGTCGGCTCGTCGAGGACGTAGACGCCGCCCTTCTTGCCCAGGTGGGTGGCCAGCTTGAGCCGCTGCCGCTCGCCGCCGGAGAGCGTGGTGAGCGGCTGGCCGAGGCTGAGGTAGCCCAGGCCCACGTCGGCGAGCCGGTCCAGGATGGCGTGCGCGGCCGGGGTCCGGGCGTCCCCGGCGCCGAAGAACTCCTCGGCCTGCTCGACCGGCATCGCGAGCACCTCCGCGATGTTGCGCCCGCCGAGGGTGTACTCGAGCACCACGGCCTGGAACCGCTTGCCCTCGCACTCCTCACAGGTGGTGGCCACGCCGGCCATCATCACCAGATCGGTGTAGATGACGCCGTTGCCGTTGCAGGCGGGACAGGCGCCCTCGGAGTTGGCGCTGAACAGCGCCGGCTTCACGCCGTTGGCCTTGGCGAAGGCCTTGCGGATCGGATCCAGCAGCCCCGTGTACGTCGCCGGGTTGCTGCGGCGGGAGCCGCGGATGGCGCCCTGGTCGATCGACACCACGTCCTCCCGGCCGAGCACCGACCCGGAGATCAGCGAGCTCTTGCCCGAGCCGGCCACCCCGGTCAGCACCGTCAGCACGCCGAGCGGGATGTCGACGTCCACGGAGCGCAGGTTGTGGGTGTCGGCGCCGCGGACCTCCAGTACCCCGGTGGGGGTGCGCACCGAGGACTTCAGGGCGGCGCGGTCGTCCAGGTGCCGCCCGGTGAGGGTGCCGCCGGCGCGCAGACCCTCGACCGTGCCCTCGTAGCAGACGGTGCCGCCGGCCGTGCCGGCGCCGGGGCCGAGGTCGACCACGTGGTCGGCGATCGCGATCGTCTCCGGCTTGTGCTCCACCACCAGCACGGTGTTGCCCTTGTCCCGCAGCCGCAGCAGGAGGTTGTTCATCCGCTCGATGTCGTGCGGGTGCAGCCCGATGGTCGGCTCGTCGAAGACGTAGGTGACGTCGGTGAGCGAGGAGCCGAGGTGACGGATCATCTTGGTGCGCTGGGCCTCGCCGCCCGAGAGCGTGCCCGAGGACCGGCTGAGCGAGAGGTAGCCGAGCCCGATCTCCACGAAGGAGTCGAGGGTCTCGCCCAGGGCCGTGAGCAGCGGTGCCACGGACGGCTCATTCAGCTCCCGCACCCACGCGGCGAGGTCGCTGATCTGCATCGCACAGGCGTCGGCGATGCTGATCCCGCGGATCTTCGAGGACCGGGCCGCCGCGCTGAGCCGGGTGCCCCCGCACTCGGGGCAGGCGGTGAACGTCACTGCCCGCTCCACGAAGGCACGGATGTGCGGCTGCAGGGCGGCCACGTCCTTGGACAGGAAGGACTTCTGGATCCGGGGGATCAGCCCCTCGTAGGTCAGGTTGATGTTGTCGACCTTGATCTTGGTCGGCTCCTTGTGGAGCAGGTCGTGCAGCTCGGTCTCGGTGTAGTCGCGGATCGGCTTGTCCGGGTCGAGGAAGCCGGAGCCGCCGAAGATCCGGCCGTACCAGCCGTCCGCGCTGTAGCCCGGGATCGTGAGCGCGCCCTCGTTGAGGGACTTGGACGCGTCGTAGAGCTGGGTCAGGTCGAAGTCGTTGACCTGGCCCATGCCCTCGCAGCGCGGGCACATGCCGCCGGTGATGGAGAAGCTGCGCCGCTCCTTGATCGTCTTCCCACCGCGCTCCATGGTGACCGCACCGGCGCCGCTGATCGAGGCGACGTTGAAGGAGAACGCCTTGGCCGTGCCGATGTGCGGCCGCCCGAGCCGGCTGAAGAGGATCCGCAGCATCGCGTCCGCGTCGGTGGCGGTGCCCACGGTGGAGCGGGCGTTGGCGCCCATCCGCTCCTGGTCCACGATGATCGCGGTGGTGAGCCCGTCGAGGACGTCGACGTCGGGCCGGGCCTGCGTGGGCATGAAACCCTGCACGAAGGTGCTGTAGGTCTCGTTGATCAGCCGCTGGGACTCCGCGGCGATCGTGCCGAACACCAGGGAGCTCTTCCCGGAGCCGGAGATCCCGGTGAACACCGTCAGCCGGCGCTTCGGCAGCTCCACGCTGATGTCCCGCAGATTGTTCTCCCGCGCGCCCTGGACGCGGATCAGGTCGTGGCTGTCAGCCATGTGCGGCGCAGCCGACGGTGCGGGGGACTGCGGGTCCTGGTGCGGTGGTGTGCTCATCGTGTCTCCATCCCTGGGGCGCCGACGTCGGGAATCCACAACGCTGCCCGGTTCGATCCGACCGCTTCCGAGCATACGTGCGGCCCGCCCGGCGGTGGCGGAGTCAGCGCCGCTGAGAGCGGAGCCGCTCAGGGCAGAGCCGCGCACAGCAGAAACGGGTTCCGCTCGAGGGAGCCCGGGTCCACGCTGGGCCCATGAACACCACCACCGCACCACCCCGGACCCCGATCGACGACGAGCTCGCCTCCCGGCTGCTGGAGCAGCGCATCATCGTGCTGGGCGCCGAGCTGGACCAGACCACCGGCAACCGGCTGTGCACGCAGCTGCTGCTGCTCTCCGCCCAGGACCCGCGGCGGGACATCAGCCTCTGGATCAACTCCCCGGGCGGCTCCGTCCCGGCCATGCTCGCGATCATGGACGTCATGCGGATCATCCCCAACGACGTGTCCACCCTCGCCATGGGGCTCGCCTGCAGCGCCGGGCAGTTCCTGCTCTCGGCCGGCACCCCGGGCAAGCGCAACGCCCTGCCGCACGCACGGATCCTGCTGCACCAGGGCTCGGCCGGGATCGGCGGCACCGCCGTGGACATCGCCATCCAGGCCGAGGACCTGCGCCACACCCGGGACACCGTGCTCGGGCTCATCGCCGAGCACACCGGCCAGCCGCTCGAGCGGATCATGGCCGACTCCCAGCGGGACCGCTGGTTCACCGCCGAGGAGGCCCTCGCCTACGGCTTCGTGGACCGGGTCATCGCCGGGCTCGACGACGTGCGGCCCCGCTCCGCCACCACGGCCGCCGCGGGGGTGGGGTCGTGAGCAGCTACGCCGTGCCCTACGTCGTCGAACGCACGCCGAACGGCGAGCGCAGCATGGACGTCTTCAGCCGCCTGCTGGTGGAGCGCATCGTCTACCTCGGCACCGAGATCGACGACGGGGTCGCGAACGTCCTGATCGCCCAGCTGCTCTACCTGGACTCCTACGGCTCGGATCAGCCGATCGGCTTCTACATCAACTCCCCGGGCGGGTCCACCACGGCGATGCTCGCCGTCTACGACGCCATGCAGCACGTGGCCGCGCCCGTGGAGACCACCTGCGTGGGCCAGGCGGCCTCGGCCGCCGCGGTGCTGCTGGCCGCCGGCGCCCCGGGGCGCCGCTCGGTGCTGCCCCACGCCCGGGTGGTGCTGCACCAGCCGGCCGCGCAGGGCCAGGGCACCATCCCGGACCTCATCCTCGAGGCCGAGGAGATCGCCCGCACCCGGGCGCAGCTGGAGCAGGTGCTCGCCCGGCACACCGGGCGCAGCCCGCAGCAGGTGCGGGTGGACACCGACCGGGACCTCGTGCTCACCGCCGAGGAGGCCGTGCGCTACGGGGTGGCGGACCGGGTGGTGACCCCGCGGGAGGTCCGGGGCCGGTGAACCAGGCGGGACCCGGGGGGAGCGCTCAGACGGCCAGGGCCACGGGCCCGGCCAGGCAGACCGGCCCGCCCGGGACGGCGCGGGCGGCCGGAGCGCTGTCGAGCAGCACCCCGGTGGTCCCCTCGGTGAGGTCGACCAGGTTCAGCCCCAGGGCACCGACCACCGCGGCGATGATCTCCGACGAGGGGTCCTTCACTCCGCGCTCGATCTCGGAGAGGTACTGCGTGGAGACCCCGGACGTGCGGGCCACCTGCGCCAGCGTCAGCCCCTGCGCCAGACGGTGGCGGCGCAGGAACATCCCCAGCACGGACCGCCACAGCGGGTCCACCGGCGCTCGCGGCGCGGCGCGCTCCCGCGGTGCCGGCACCCGGGCCGGACCGATCGTCGCGCTGGGAGCCGGTGTGGGGCGGATCACGCTGCTCATGGACCCATGCTAGGTCCGCCCCCGGTCCGGCGGGGAACTGCTCTGCTGTGAGCAGATCACCTGCTCGCTCCGGGCAGATCACCCCAGCCTGTCCCCGGGGCGGGTGCGGTGGGATACTGCTGGCATGCAGTCGCCACAAATGGGCGATCTAATCCACGCGGGCACGGAGGCGCTTGAACGGTCCGACTGGGCCGGCGCGCGCCTGGTGTTCGAGCGCGTCCTGGACGGCGACGGATCCGCCGTGAACGCGGAGGCCGCCGAGGGTCTGGGCCTTGCCCTGTGGTTCCAGGGCCAGGTCGCGCAGGGCATCCAGTGGCGCGAACGGGCCTCCACCGCGTACGCGGCAGAGCGGTGTGCCGACGACGCCGCCCGGGTGGCGGTCTGGGTGTCCGATCAGCACATGATCGCCGGCCGCCCGTCCGCGGCGCGGGGCTGGCTCGCCCGGGCCGAGCGGGTGGTCGAGGGCACTCCCGTGAGCACTGGGCACGGATGGGTGGCGATCGGGCGGGCCGAGCACGCGACGTCCGTCGAGGAACAGGCGAGACAGGCGGAACGGGCGCTGCGCATCGGCCGGGAGACCGGCGCCGAGGACCTCGAGGTCCTCGCGCTGAGCCTCCTCGGCCGGGCGGAACTGGCCGCCGGTCACCGGGAGCCGGGCATGCGCCTGCTCGAGGAGGCCATGGTTGCGGCCACGGCGGGACGGGTCCGCAACATCCACACCGTGGGCTCGGCCTACTGCCACCTGGTCACGGCCTGTGCCGAGGCGGAGGAGTGGGACCGGGCCAGGGAGTGGTGCGAGCACGTCGAGGCCTTCGCGCAGGCCCACCGTGCGGCGCCGCTCATGGGGGTCTGCCGGACGGTGCACGCCGACGTGCTGCTCGCCACGGGCCACTGGTCCGAGGCCGAGGTGGCGCTGGAGTCCGCCGTGGCGGCCCTCGACCGGTCCATCCCGGAGCTGAGCGTCCCGGCGCTGGCCTCCCTGGCCGAGCTGCGGATCCACCAGGGCCGGCTGCGCGAGGCGGAACAGGTGTTGTCCGGGCGCGAGGAGCACCCGTCGTCGTTGCGGTCCCTGGCCCTGCTCCACATCGCGGAGGGACGACCGCAGGTGGCCGTTTCCCTCCTCGAGCGCGGCCTGTCCGAGACGGAGGGGCACGCAGTGCGCACCGCGCAGCTGCTGGCGGCCCTCGTCGACGCCTGCCTGGCGGCCGGGGACCTCCAGGCCGCGGAAACGGCCACCGAGCAGCTCGACCGGCTCGCCGCGGAGTCCGGGATGCGTCTCGGCTCGGGGCGCGCGGATCTGGCCGGAGCACGGTGCGCCCTGGCCGGTGGCGACCGGGGCACGGCCGCCGAGCGCGCCCGGCGGGCGCTGCGCGCCTTCGGCGCCCTGGCGATGCCACTGGACGCCGCCCTGGCCCGGCTCGAACTGGCCCGCTCGGTCATGGGCGATTCGCCCGAGCTGGCGCGGGAGGAAGCGCTGGCCGCCCAGCGCGCCTTCCGCGCACTCGGCGCGTCCCGGGAGCTGGACGCCGCGGCCCAGCTCCTGCGCGAGCTGGGGGGCGGCACGGGCCCCCGGCCGAGGAACGGGGGAGACCTGACGTCCCGGGAGCACGAAGTGCTCGACCTCATCGCCCTCGGGATGTCCAACGGGCAGATCGCGAGAGCCCTGCGGATCAGCGAGAAGACCGCCGGGCACCACGTGAGCCGAATCCTGATGAAGCTGGGCGTGCACAACCGCGCGGAGGCGGTGGCGCACGCGGTGGGAAGGGACCGGGGACATGAACCCGGGATAGGGCACGAATAGGGAGTTCTCCCGATGTTCCGTCCTGTCGATCGGCGGATGCTGGGACGCATGGCACAGCTGAACAGCACTCCAGCAGCAGGCCTCGACCCGAGGCGCCCGACCCATCGACCAGGAGACCCCGTCATGAGCCAGACCACCACGAACCAGACGGCAGACCAGCAGCTCAAGGCCAAGCACCGCGCCATCTGGGCCTCGGGCGACTACCCGACCATGGTGGACACGTTCCTGCTCCCGCTCGGCCCGCGCCTCGTCCAGGCCGCGGGCATCGGCGCCGGACAGCGCGTCCTCGACGTCGGCGCCGGCAACGGCAACGCCTCCCTCCCCGCGGCCGCCACGGGCGCCCGCGTCACCGCCAGCGACCTGACCCCTGAACTGCTGGCCAGCGGCCGGGAGCGCGCCGCGGTCGCCGGACTCGACCTCGAGTGGGTCGAGGCCGACGCCGAGCACCTCCCGTTCGCGGACGCCTCCTACGACGTGGTGATGTCCTCGATCGGCGCGATGTTCGCCCCCCACCACCAGCAGACGGCCGACGAACTGGTCCGCGTGGTCCGCCCCGGCGGGACCGTCGCCCTGCTGAGCTGGACGCCCGAGGGGATGGTGGGCGAGCTCTTCCGCACGATGAAGCCCTTCGCCCCGACCCCGCCTCCGGGGGTGCAGCCCCCGCCGCTGTGGGGGAGCGAGGAGCACCTGAGGGGGCTCTTCGGCGGACGGGTGGAGTTCCACACGGTCCGCCGCGACGTCCTCGAGGTCACGGCGTTCCAGCGGGCCCGCGACTTCGGCGAGCACTTCAAGGCCAACTACGGTCCCACCATCGCCACCCGGGCGAATGCGGACCGCGAGGGCCGCGCCGCAGATTTCGACGAGGCGCTCGACCAGCTCTGCGACGAGTGGAACCAGGGCACGCCCGATCGAGCACGGTTCGAGATCGAGTACCTGGTGGCGATCGGCACCCGGCCGTGACCGACGTCGGGTGAGCCCGTCGGGCCACCGGCCTCGGTGACCGTTGCCAGAGCCGACGGCCCAGCGGATCCGGGACGGGACCACGTCTCGTCAGTCAGGGCGGGGGACGCACAGCGTCCCCCGCCCTGCATCCTGCCCTCGGGGTCGGGCTCTGCGGCCAGTCTCAGGAGCAGGTGTTGCGGCGCTGCTCCGCATTGGACGGGTTGTTGTAGCAGGTCTGACCGGTGCCACGCGTCGAGGTCATCACGACCGGCTCGCCGGGGCGGCTGGTCTCGGCGCTGAGGGGCGCGAGTTCACGCCGAGTCGTCGTGACGGCGGGATCAGCGGGCGTGCAGGTGGGTCCGGTCACGATCGGCTCACCGGGCAGCGTCTCCCTGGTGGTGCTGGGCTGGATCGGAATGGTGGTGGTCTCCTCGAAGGGATCGGCCGGTGCACTCTGGGTCGAGACGCGCGGGTTCGTTCCGCCTCCCGGAAAGACAATGAGTTGCAGCTCATCACGGCCGTTGTACGAGTAGGTGGTCGTGGTCGTCGTGGTGATCGTGCGCTGTCGGTACGAGATCGTCCGGTCCTGTACCTGGCCCTGCGTCGTCGTCCGCACGAAGCTGGTCCGCTGCGTCGTCGTGGTGCAGGTTTCGCGCGCCTGCGTCGTGACCGTGTGCTCGGTCTGCGGCGTGGTGACCGTCGTGTACACGGTGGTGGGAGTCGTCGTGGTCGTGACCACTGCGCGCTCACACTTCTCGACCGGCTTCTTCGCGTTGTCGTTGTTGACCCGCTTACATCTGATCGTGCCGGGGGCTTCGGTGCTGGTCGGCGTGCCGCGCTCGGTGCGATCCGTCGTCCTGGGCGTGCCCGGAACGACCGTCACGACGTCGGTCGACTCGCCGACATCGCGCTGCTCGGTTTCAGTCGTGGGCGCTCCGGTCGGGGTCGTGGGACCGTCGACGAAGATCGGGCTCGTGCCGTCGGGCCGTGGTTCGCTGACCGTGGTGGTCGGCCCACCGAACGGTCCGGTGACGGATTCGCTTGTCGTGACGACACAGCGGTCCCCGCCTCGAGTCGCCCCGGCCGTGAAAGCCCCGCCTCGCTGCTCACACGTGTGGGGGCGCGTGTGGTCCGCATGCGCCGGAGGCGCTGCAAGTGCTCCTGCGAGAAGCAGTGGTGCTGCGACGGCGATCACGCTACGAATCCTGAACATGAGTGGTCTCCTTCAAGTTACAGGGGGGTAGTTGCAGACGTTACGGACTGGACCGGCGCTCGACCAGACTTTTGTCCAGGTTACGATTGCAAGCCTTCCGTATGCGGCGCAGCACTGTGGACAACCTGAACGGTGGGTTTCATGGCAACGACGTCCTGCCCGCGGGCACTGGTGTATGCCCATCACCAACGGCGAGAATCCGGAGGGTCCGATGTCGATGGAGACGGCGATGACGATCAACCTCGGACCCTTGACCGGCAACCAATAGGTTGCCTATTCTCAGTGCGTGGACATCGTGTTCCAGGCCTTGGCCCATCCCGCGCGGCGGCTCCTGCTGGAGGAGCTCGCCGCGCGGGATCGCCAGAGCCTCTTCGAGCTCACCGTGCGGCTCGTCAACGACCACGGCCTGGCCATGACCCGGCAGGCCGTGACCAAGCACCTGGCCGTGCTGCGCGAGGCCGGCCTGGTGACCACCACCGTCCAGGGGCGCACCACGGTGCACCACCTGGACACCTCCCCGCTCACCGACGCGCGGCAGTGGATGGACTCCCTGCCGCCCCCGCCGAAGGACACGCCGTGATCATCACCTACGCCTCCGTCTTCGTGGACGACCAGCAGAAGGCCCTGGAGTTCTACACCGACAAGCTCGGCTTCCAGCTCAAGGTCGACGTGCCGACCGGCCCCTACCGCTGGCTGACCGTGGTCTCGCCCCAGGCCCCGGACGGGGTGCAACTCCTGCTGGAGCCCTCCGAGCACCCGGCCGTCCACCCGTTCAAGGAGGCCCTGGTGGCCGACGGCATCCCGTTCAACAGCTTCGGCGTCGAGGACGTGCAGGCCGAGTACGAGCGGCTCACCGCCCTGGGCGTGCACTTCGTGCAGGAACCGTCGCCGATGGGCCCGGTCACCACCGCGGTGCTCGACGACACGTGCGGGAACCTCATCATGATCGCGGAATTGACCGACCCGGAAGCCGCTGGGCAGTGAGCGCGGCACGGGGCATGGCCGTCCTTGGGAACGGAAAGCCTGCCCCTCCGCCTCGAGGTGGTCCGATAACGCGGTAGTCACGCCCTGGTGATTGGATGTCTGGTACGGCGACGCAGGCGCGGCGTCGGCCGCGGGGCGAGATCATCGCGCCCCTGGCCACTCGGTGCCGCCCGGCCGCAGTGCGGGCGGCGGAGGAGCTGCTCCCCGCGCCGGTGAGGAGGATGTCATGAGCAACGAACCCGATCTGCCCCCGCTGATCCACGTGGAGGTCCGGGCAGCCGAGCTGGAGGACCTGCGGGTCTTCGCCCGGGAGACCGGCGCGGATCTGGGCTGCCGGGCGACACCGCGGCGCGAGGCCGACGACTGGGTCGTGGACGCCTACCTGCCGGAGGACCGGCTCGCGACCGCCCGGAGCTTGCGCGCCGCCGGCCGGGTGCAGCTGGAGGCCCGGGAGAACGCCACCGCCGTCGGCCGGGAACGCCAGGCCGAGGTCGGCACCGGCAACCGGTTCAGCGGCGGTGACGTCACCCGCGGCGGTCAGACCGTCCGCGGCACGGATCTGGCCCCCGTGCGGGGCCTCGGGGAGAAGCGCTGATCACCATGGCCTACCTCAATGTCGACGAGATCGAGACGGCCCTGCAGTCCCTGGCCGCCGAGTACCCCGAGCTCACGGAGCTCATCGACCTCCCGCACCCCACCCACGAGGGCCGCCGCACCCGCTGCCTGCGCATCGGGGCCGACCCGGATCGGAACGGCATATTGCTCCTCGGCGGCGTCCACGCCCGGGAGTGGGTGCCGCCGGATGCCCTCGTGTCCCTCGCCGCCGATCTGCTGGAGGCCGGCGCCCTCGGCACGGGCCTGGTCTACGGGAATCACCAGGTCCCCGCTGAGCGGGTGCAGCAGGTGCTGGAGGGCACCAACCTCTACGTTTACGCGTGCGTGAACCCGGACGGTCGGCACCACAGCCAGACCGTGGAGCCCATGTGGCGGAAGAACCGCCGCCCCCACCCGGCCGGCGGCCTCTGCACTGGGGTGGACGTCAACCGCAACTTCGACTTCCTCTGGGACCACACCACGGCGTTCCACCCCGGGGCCGAGGTGGCAACCTCCGCGGATCCCTGTGATCCCCGTCAGGTCTACCGTGGGCCCTCGGCCGCCTCGGAGCCGGAGACCCGCAACGTGGTGCACCTGCTGGACACCCGGCCCGGGATCCGCTGGCACGTTGACGTGCACAGCTTCGTCCCGGTGATCCTGCACAACTGGGGCAGCGACGAACACCAGACCACGGACCCGCCGCAGAACTTCCGCAACCCCGCCTTCGACGGGCTGCGGGGGATCCCCGACGACACCGCCTACCGCGAGCACCTCCCCGCCGCGGACCTCGACGCCGAGATCGCGCTGGGGACCGTGATGAGCGACGCGATCCGGCAGGTGCGCGGCGACGTGTACCCGGTCGTGCCGTCCTTCGGAGGGCTGTATCCGACCTCCGGGACCAGCGACGACTACGCCTACAGCCGGCACTTCACCGACCCGTCACGCTCCCGGGTGCTGGGCTTCACGATCGAGTGCGCGCACAGCTTCCAGCCCACGTGGGCCGAGGCGGAGCACGTCATCCGCGAGGTGTCCGCGGGCCTGCTGGCCCTCGCCGCAGAAGTCGCCGACGCGGTCGCCGGCGAAGGACAGGCGTCCACCGCTCAGGAGAGGACGTCCTGAGCAACACGTCCGGTGGATCGGGACCCGGGGCATCCGGGTCCGGGCGATCACGACAGGCCGTTCAGTCCTCGGCCACGCTCAGGGCACCGGACGGGCACCTCTCGACCGCTTCACGAGCCGCATCCTCCTGCGCGGCCGAGGGCGTGTCGGTGAGCAGGACGACGACGGCGTCCTCGTCCTGGTCGAAGAGGTCAGCGGCGACGAGCACGCAGTTGCCGGAGCCGATGCACACGCTGCGGTCGGCGCAAATACGCATGACGTCCTCTCAGCCCAGGTGCACGGGCAGGGCGCGGTAGCGCAGCCAGAGGGGCAGGGGCTCGACCTCGAGCTCCGAGCGGTCCACGGCCAGACGCAGCCCGGGATTGCGCTGGACGAGGACGCCCACGGCGATGCGAGTCTCCAGGCGGGCCAGGTTCGCCCCGAGGCAGAAGTGCACGCCGTGGCCGAACGCGAGATGATTGTTGGGCCGGCGGTCGATGTCGAACCGGTCCGGGTCGGGAAACTCCCGGGGGTCGCGGTTCGCGGCGTGCAGCAGCGGCACGACGGAGGCCCCGGCCGGGATGGTGGTGGCGTGCCAGGTGACGTCCGTGACGGCGGTGACCGGCTCGGTGCCGCCGATGGGGCTGCCGTAGCGCAGCAGCTCGTCGATGGCGCCGCGCCAGAGCCCGTCGTCGTCGGGTGCGGCGCGCAGCCTCTCGAGTTCCTTCGGGTGGTCCAGCAGGGTGAGGACCGTGTTGGTGATCAGGTTGTAGGTCGTTTCGTAGCCGGCCGTGACCAGCAGGAACACCATCGCGGTCAGCTCGTCGTCGCTGAGGCGGTCGCCTTCCTCCTCCGTCTGGATCAGTCCGGTCAGGATGTCCTCGCCGGGTGCGGAGCGCTTGTGCTCGATCAGTGCACGGACGAGGTCGGTCAGCGCGTTCACGTCCCGGGACCAGCTGTCCTGGCCGAGCGCGGTCATGCCGGCGATGAGGGCCTGCACTCCCTGCTGGAACCGGTCCCGGTCGGCGAGGGGAACACCGACCATCTCGTTGATCACCGTCGTGGGGATGGGCAGGGCGAACTGCTTCCGGAGCTCGATCTCGCCGGCCGGTTCGAGCCGGTCGAGCAGGTTGTGGGACAGCTCCCGCACCCGGTCGCCGATGCCGGCGATCGCCCGCGGGGTGAAGGACTTGGCCACCAGTCCACGCAGCCGCCGGTGCGCGGGATCGTCCATCAGGATCATGCTCGAGGTGGTCAGCAACCGCATCGGTTCCTGCACGGACTCGGAAAACTGGTCCAGCAGCGCCGGGCCTCGCCCACCGGGGGAGCGCTGGAACCGCGCGTCGGACAGCAGCGCTCGGCAGTCGGCGTAGCGCGAGAGCATCCACAGGTCCTGCTCGCCCATGTACGCCATCCGCCCCTTGTAGACCGGGGCGTTGTCCCGCAGCCACGCGTAGTGGGAGTCGGGATTGGCCAGGAACTCGGGGCTTCCGACGGTAATGGGGTGGACGATCGAGGAGTCAGCGGCGTTCATGACGGTTCCTGCTCACCTCAGGGCGGACCGACTCCCGCCCATGCCGACCGACCATCCGTGCCATGGCTGCTCCTACCGTCCACATTCAACGGTAGTAAGGCAGCAGGGCGCCTTCAAGGGCAGGAAGCGCGGTTGCCGCGCCACGGACGACGGGCGGATTCCACGGTGGGTGCCGGCGGGCGTCGTCGACCCTGGCATGCAGCTCGGGGCGCCTTCCCGCAGGAAGGCGCCCCGTGGACGGCATGGCCGGAGACCGGCCGGGCTCAGTGCCCGGTGGCCGACGATCCGCTGGACGAGCCGGACCGGTTCCACGCCTCGAGGCCGAGGGTCTCATGCGTGGGATAGACATCGGCGTCCGCCGACGCGCCTCACCGCCTTGGGCGTGCGCTTCGTGCAGGAGCCGACCGCGATGGGCCCGGTCACCACCGCGGTGCTTGATGACTCGTGCGGCAACCTGATCCAGATTGCCCACTTGAACGATCCGGCGGCGCATGCCGCCCAGTGAGTAGACCGTCGGCAGGTATCCGCAACGCGCATGGGTCGCCGTCGGTTGCTGATTGTCGAGGCGCTCAGCGCGAGGTGCGGTGACGGCTATCTGCCCGACGGATGTCGGTACTGACGGTTCGTCTGCATTCGAGTAGCAGCTTTCCCGTAATAACCGTATTGACTTCCTCCCCATCCTGGCGGATGCGGATTCCTACGCGGCCGCTCGGGTGCGGTCCGTTCGGTGGGTTCCTGCTTCGCTGGGGTTCGCGCACGCGAGCGTACGTCTGACATCCCCTCCACAGGCGTTTAGGGTCTCCGCCAGCCCGGCGGCGACCATAATATTCACAGCAGCGTTGTAGTCTCGGTCCAGCCGCGCGCCGCACGCTTCACAAGTCCAGATGCGTATGTGCAAAGGCTTGACGCCGTCCTGCACTCCGCACACGGAACACACCTGGCTGGTGGGCTCCCATCGGTCGATCCGTACCACGGTGCGCCCGCGCGCGATGGCTTTCTCTTCAACAAGCCGCCGGAGCGTGCCCCATCCGGCGTCGTGAATAGACTTGCCCATCCGTGTCCGAACCAAAGCGATGATGCTCAATGTCTCCAAGGCGACCGTTTGGTTCTCACGGACGAGTCGGAGAGCGAGCTTGTGGTGGTGATCCAGTCTAGTCTCGCGCACCTTCCGGTGCAGCACGGCAACCCGATGACGGGCTTTTTCTCGATTGTGGGAGCCTTTCTGTTTACGGGATAGAGCTCGTTGGGCTCGAGCAAGTCGCCGTTCTTCCGACCGGAGCCACTGTGGGTTGCCAATTTTCTCCCGCGTGCCGTCCGAGCAGGCGATGGTGGCGAGGTCAGTGAGTCCGACATCGACTCCTGCAACTCTCTCGATTGCGGGCAACGGCGGTAGTAGTGGAGTTTCTACCACGAATGAAACGAAGTACCGGCCGTCAGCCTCCAGGATGACCGTCACCGAGGACGGGACCGAGGGTAAAGGGCGAGAAGAAGCGAACCGAACCCGCCCTACCTTCTGCAAGTTGATGTGACCGACACCGTCGGCAGTTTGCTCCACCTTGAAGCGAGCGTTCGCAGTGAACCGTGCAGATTGTTTGCCACGCCTGGACTTGAACCTCGGAGCCCCGACCTTCTTGCTCTTCTGATTCTTGGCGAGCGCGGCGAAGTAATTCCGGTACGCCCTGTCCGCGTCCCGGAGAGACTGCTGGAGCGCAACGCTGGACACCTCCGCCAGCCACGCTCGTTGCGGAGTACGTTTCGCCTCCGTAAGCAACCGCTTTGAAAGCTCTCCGACGGTGGGAAATGGTTCCCCGTTGCGCCGGGCGGTCTCACGGGCTGCTATTACGTCGTTGTAGACCACTCGGGTGCACCCGAACACCCGGACAAGGTGTTTGACCTGGTCACCTGTGGGATAAGCGCGGTATCTGTAACGCTTGAACACACTCATAACCGTAGACACAGCCTCAGACATTTTTATTGCTGTATCGCCAAGCCCGAACGACGCCGCGAACCCTCGTCGTGTTGACCGAGGCCTTCGGGTAGCTGGCCGTCGTCTCGCCGCAAACTCCAGCTGGGGTGCCGCTGCTGCTCGAGCTCTCCGGCCGCCCGGGTTCCCACCCATTCAAGAAAGCCCGGGTCTCCTACGGCATCGCGTTCAACAGCTTCGAGGTCGAGGGTGTCCACTCTGGGTACGAGCGGCTCGACGCCCTGGGCGTGCGCTTCTTGCAAGGGCCGACCGCGATGAGCCCAGTCACCACCGCGGTGCTCGACCACACCTGCGGCACCGTGATTTGGGTCGCCCAGATGAACGACTCGGCGAATGCTGGCCATTAGGCACGGCACTGGGTCGGCAACGACTAAGGGGCGCCTCCCGCAGGAGGCGCCCCTTGTGGGCGTTCGAGCCGGAGCCCGGCCGGGGGTCAGTGCCCCGTGGACGTGGACCCGGTGGAGGACCCGGACCGGCCCCAAGTTTCGAGCCCGAAGGTCTCGCACTCAGTGGACTCGGGGGCCTTGGTCTTCTCCGTGCGCGGGGCGGGTGCGGCGTCCTCGGCCGACGGAGCCGTCAAGTCATGCTGGGCCCGAGGCGTGACCGGCTGCGGGGCCTCGCCTGACTCGGGACGCGTCTCCGTGCCCCACGGCTGCTGCTTGCCGACCGGTGCAACGACGACCGGCTGAGCGCCGGTCTTCCGCGCCGGCTGCTCGTCCGAGTTCGCATAATAGGATTTGCCATAGTATCCGTAATACCCCGCGTCCATACCAGTGGTAGGCACCCGGTTGAGCACCACGCCGAGCACGTTGCCGCGCACCTGGTGCAGGTTCCCCAGCGCCTTGGACAGCTCGTCGGTGGTGGTCCGCTGTGCCGTGGCCACGATGATGGCGCCGTCGGCGGAGGCCGTGAGCAGGGCGGCGTCAGTGACCGGCAGCAGCGGAGGAGCGTCCACCAGGACCAGGGCGTCCTCGGCGAGGGTTTCGAGCATGGCGTGCATGGCCTTCGAGGACAGCAGCTCCGTGGGGTTCGGGGCGGTCCGGCCGGCACCGAGCACCTGAAGGTTCGGGAACTTGTCGTAGGTCTGGAGGACCTCGTCCACCTGCACCTGCCCGGTCAGCACGTCGGTGACGCCCACGCCGGGCACGAGCCCGAACAGGTCAGTGACCACGGGACGGCGGAGGTCGCCGTCCACGACGACGACGTTTCGCCCGGTCGAGGCGATGGCCACCGCCAGGTTCGCCGTGATCGAGGACTTGCCCTCACCCGGCAGGGAGGAGGTGACCACGATCATCTTCGGCGGATTGTCCACGGAGACGAAGCTGAGGTTGGTGCGCAGCTCGCGCAGGGCCTCGGAGAACTCGTGGTGGCCGCGCCCGGCGGAGAAACCGGTCTCGATGATCTCGCGGTGGTCGGCCAGCCGGTCGTCGGTGGGGATGACACCGAGCACCGCGACGCCGAAGCCGTCCCGGATCTCCTCGACGGACTTGATGCGACGGTCCATCTTGTAGCGGGCAAAGGCGTAGAGCAGACCCAGGCCCAGACCGCCCACGAAACCGAGGGCCAGGTTGAGCTTGAGGTTCGGCGAGGACGGCGCCAATGGCAGGGAGGCGTTGCTGAGCGGCTGGACGGCGACGCGGTTGATCGCGTCCTCGTCGCCCTGGCTCTCGAGCTCCTGCACCTGGCCGGCCAGGGCCACGACCCAGGCGTTGGCCAGGTCGGCGGCCTCCGTCGGGTCCTCTGCCTCGGCGGTGATGCGCAGCTCCGGGGTGTCCAAAGGGACGTCCGTGGCGATGCGCGGCAGCAGCTCCTCCGGCGTGGCGTCGAGGTCGAGCTCGTCGATCACGGACTCCGCGACCGGTCGGGACGTGGCCAGGGACTCGTAGGAGACGGCCTTGGACTGCGCCAGGTTGTTGCCGGCCAGAGCGCTGGCCAGGTCCTGTTCGCCCGTGGCGACGACCAGACCGGACGCGGTGGCCGAGTAGATCTTCGGCTGGATGAGCGTCCAGCCGAGTGCGAGCAGCGTGCACAACAGCGTGATCAGCGTGATGGCCCGCCAGTGCGTGCGCACGAGCCGGAGGAGATCCCGTGCATCCAGAGCGGGGGCCTCCCGCTCTGCGTCAAGGTGCTCCATGGTTCTCCTCGGGATCGGCTCGGGGGTGGGGGGATGGATGGGCGTCACTCGCGGATGCCGTCCTGGTGCTCACGGAACCAGTCGACGGTGGACCGCAGACCCTCCTGCAGGGGGATCCTGGCGGTCCAGCCGGCGTCGGCCAGCTTGGAGACGTCCATGAGCTTGCGGGGGGTGCCGTCGGGTTTGGTCGTGTCCCACTCGATGGCACCTTCGTAGCCGACGGCCTCGGCGACCAGGCTGGCGAGCTCCTTGATGGTCACATCCGTGCCAGTGCCCACGTTGACGTGGGAGTCCCCGTCGTAGTGCTCGAGCAGATGCAGGCAGGCCTCGGCCATGTCGTCCACGTGCAGGAACTCCCGCAGCGGGGACCCGGTGCCCCAGTTGGTCACCGACTCCGCCCCGGACAGACGGGCTTCCTCGTAGCGGCGGATCATGGCCGGCAGCACGTGGGAGCCGGTGGGGGAGTAGTTGTCCCCGGGCCCGTACAGGTTGGTGGGCATCGCCGAGATCCATGGCAGTCCGTACTGGCGGCGGACGGCCTGGATCTGCAGGATCCCGGCGATTTTGGCGATCGCGTAGGCGTCGTTGGTGGGCTCCAGGTGCCCGGTGAGCAGGTACTCCTCCTTCAGCGGCTGCGGGGCCAGCTTCGGGTAGATGCAGGAGGACCCCAGGAACAGCACCCGTTCCACCCCGTGGGTCAGGGCGGCGTCGAGGACGTTGACCTGGATCCGCAGGTTCTCGCTCAGGAAGTCGACCGGGTAGGTGTTGTTGGCCAGGATCCCGCCGACCTTCGCCGCGGCCAGCACCACGTACCGCGGCTTCGCCTCGGCGAAGAAGGCGAACACCGCCTCCCTGTCCTTGAG
Source organism: Kocuria himachalensis (assembly GCF_054784195.1). Lineage (NCBI taxonomy): Bacteria > Bacillati > Actinomycetota > Actinomycetes > Micrococcales > Micrococcaceae > Kocuria > Kocuria himachalensis. Next base: position 262,899 of record NZ_BAAGPL010000015.1, on the reverse strand, counting down.
GTCCAGCTCGGCGGAGGACCGGCCGATGAGGTCGGTGAAGCCCTCGGCCTGGAGCCTGCGCCAGATCGCGGAGCCGACCAGTCCGCGGTGGCCGGCCACGTAGAACGGGGCGGTGCGGTCCAGCGGGCCGGGCGTGAACGACGTCGTGGCCTCGGCGGTCTTCTCGGTGGTCTCTGCTGTCATGGTGCGGCCCTCCGTCACTTGGCCCAGGAGGCGAGATCGACGGTGTCGATCCATGCGTCGTTCTCGAGCAGGGCGATGTCGGCGTCGACCATGAGCCGGGCGAGCTCCGGGGCCTTGACGGTGGCCTCCCAGCCGAGCTTGTCCTTGGCCTTGGCGGGGTCCCCGATGAGGGCGTCGACCTCGGTGGGGCGCAGGTAGCGCTCGTCGAACTCGACGTGCTCGCGCCAGTCCAGCCCGGCGTGGTCGAAGGAGATCTCCAGGAACTCCCGCACTGTGCACGGGTGGCCGGTGGCCAGGACGAAGTCCTCGGGCTCGTCGGCCTGGAGCATCCGCCACATGCCCTCGACGTACTCCGCGGCGTAGCCCCAGTCGCGGATGGCCTGCAGGTTGCCCATGTAGAGCTTGTCCTGGGTACCGGCCTTGATGGCGGCCACGGCCCGGGTGATCTTGCGGGTCACGAAGGTCTCACCGCGGCGGGGGGACTCGTGGTTGAAAAGGATCCCGTTGACGGCGTACATGTCGTAGGCCTCGCGGTAGTTCTTCGTGATCCAGTAGGAGTAGATCTTCGCCGCCCCGTAGGGGGAACGCGGGTAGAACGGGGTGTCCTCGTGCTGCGGCGGCGGAGTGGCGCCGTAGAGCTCACTGGTGGAGGCCTGGTAGTAGCGGGCGTCCACGTTGGCCAGGCGCATGGCCTCGAGCAGGCGCACGGTGCCGAGGCCGGTGGTGTCCCCGGTGTGCTCGGGCTCTTCGAAGGAGACCTTCACGTGGGACTGGGCGGCGAGGTTGTAGACCTCGTCCGGGCGGATCTGGGCCATCAGCGTCACCAGCCGGGATCCGTCGGAAAGGTCCCCGTAGTGCAGGAACAGCTTCGCGTCGGCCTCGTGCGGGTCCGTGTAGAGGTGGTCGATCCGGTGGGTGTTGAAGGTCGAGGCGCGACGGATCAAGCCGTGGACCTCGTACCCCTTGGCGAGCAGCAGCTCCGCCAGGTAGGAGCCGTCCTGACCGGTGATGCCCGTGATGAAGGCCTTCTTGGGGGTGGCGTGCATGATCGTCCTTCGGGGGGATGAAGCGTGGGCCGTTGGGGGGACAGCTTTATGCTAGTGAATGAACCGACAAAGCCGGTGATCAGAGCCGGACATGTTGCGTCAAAGACCGGAGCACATCGTCCCACCGGCGCATGGCGGCCTCCGCGGCGAGGTGCTCGGCAACGTATCCGGGACCGCGCCCGCCGATCTCCGAGGCGAGCGCCCGGTCGCCGCCGAGCTCCTCAGCGGCCTGCAGGAGTCCTGCAGGGTCCCCGGACGGAATAACCTTGCCCGCTCCAGAGGACTCGATCTCGCCGGCGGACGAGCTCTCGTCGTCCACCGCAGCCAGGACAGGGCGCCCGGTGGCGAAGTAGGACGTGAGCTTGCTCGGCACGCACATCTCCCGGAGCTCGGGCTTCTCGTTGACGAGCAGGACGTCCGCCGCGGCCAGGGCCGCAGTGTACTCCTCGTCGGGCAGGGGCTCGACGAACTCCAGACTCTTGATGCCGGCTGCCAGCTCCTTGAGCCGCTGCAACTGGTTGCCCGCACCGAGTAGGACAAACCGCACGCGAGAGCCCCGCTCATCGGCGAGCCGGGCGGCGTCCACCACGTTCTCGAGGTACTGCTTCACGCCCATGTTGCCGGCGTGGAGGACCACCACCTCGTCCTCCGACCAGCCGCGACGAGCGCGGACCGCCGCGGTGTCGATCGCGTGCTGCGGGGTGATGTGGGACCAGTTCCGGTGGATGAGTGCCCGCTCGGACACCACGCCCAACTCGTTCACCGCGTGGCGGCGAAACCGGTCATGGATGACGATCACGCGGTCCATGGCGCGAAGGACCAGGCCCTCGACCTGTCGCATAACCGGAGCCAGAGCGGCGGCGGAGGTGTGCACCTCCTCGAGCCCTCGGGAGTACAGGTCCTGAATCCAGATCGCCGTTCCGGGGCGGTGCCGACCGAGTTTGGCGCGGAGAGCCGCGATGCCGGAGGAGAACAGGCCGGGATTGACGAACAGGACCACGTCCGGACGGCCCCAGTCCGCCATCGCGGCGCGGAGACCGAAGTGGACCTCCATGAGCAGCCTATTGAGCAGCTTCGGCTCCGCGGGCACGTAGTGACGCAGGCGCAGGACGTGGACCCCGCTGTGATCCTCTTCCAGCGTCCGGCCGTCGTAGCCGTCATAAACCTGCCACTGCGGGTAGTGCGGGAAGCCGGTGATGACCCGGACGTCCCACCCGAGCCCGGCCATCCCTTCGGCGAGGGCCGTGGTGTAGGGAGCGTTGCCGCTGGACTCGGGTGCGTAATTGATGCCGATGATCGTCAGACGTGGGGGCATGGGGATGCTTTCGTCACACTGGGAGCAACGCCGAGGGGGATCAGCGGCCCACCGAGGGGGATGGGGTATAAATCGAACGATACATGTGAGCGCATTCAGCCCCAGGACGACGCCCCACGTCGACCCGTCGTTCAGCTCACATGACCTCCCCGCCCCCCACACGCAGAGGTATTCATGGCCACCGGCGCTGAGCGCAGCCCTGCCGATCCCGACGTCCCTGTCATCGACCTCTCCCAGGCGCCCGGTGAGGGCGAGGCCTGGAACAGACCGAAGTGGATGATCTACCTGTGGTCAGCCACCGAGCTCGTCCTCGTTACCAACCCGTGGCAGATCAGCTCCGGCCTGCGCACTAAGGCGCTCCGCGCCTTCGGCGCCAAGATCGGCGATGGTGTCATCATCCGGCCGCGTACCCGCATCAAGTTCCCCTGGAACCTGGAGATCGGTGACCGCTCCTGGATCGGTGAGGGCGTGTGGATCCATAACCAGGACCAGGTCACCATCGGCCACGACGCGGTCGTCTCGCAGGAGACTTTCATCACCACCGGCAGCCATGCCCACCGCAAAGACATGGGTCTCATCACCCGCCCGGTCACGATCGCCGACGGCGCCTGGGTCACTTCGCGCTGCGTCGTGACCGGGGGAGTCAAAATTGGGCGTTCAGCCCTAATCCAACCGCTCACATTGGTCAACCGAGACGTCGAGCCAAACATAGTTTTAGGGCCACCTGTAGCCCAGCCAAGGGGATACCGACACTAGCCCGTCAATATAACCGCGCCTATAAAATACGTACCCAATCAAGTTCGAGTCATATCAATTGAGCGAAAAACAGATCGAGAGTCAAATCTATGCCTGACGAACTCGTAAGCGGCACACGTGAAGCACGCAAAAAGGTCGTCGTAACAAACGCTGTACTATCGAACACGGGCGACGCCGCGATATACGCAGGCATCATTAGGAGTCTTGTTCAAGAAGAATTCACAGGCAGTGAAGACGTCCATGTCATGGATAGCGATGCACCAGCGACGAAGCAACTCTATCCCGACTGGCGGGTGCACCAGCAAGTGGCAATGCCCTCGTCTCACAAACACCGAATGCTCCGCGTCCTCGAAAGCAAGGCGCGCTATGCGCTGTGCGAAATAATAAGTCAGTACCCTAGCAAAGCGCCGCACATCGCCCGTATATTGCGACTCATTGGACAGACAGACATGTCAAAAAGCCTTGAGGTGATGATTGAGGCTGACCTCGTCATTAGTAGCGGCGGCACGTATCTAGTTGACCATTACAATTTTACGTCGAGGATCGCTGAGCTAAAAATGGCCAAAGCCCTAGGGGCCGAGGTAATACTATGGACTCAGTCCATGGGGCCGTTTGAGGATGTGCGATCCAGGCGCGCAATGGAAGATCTTAGCGGGGTTGTTAGCGCAGTATATGTGCGCGACGTGCCCTCCCGAGAAGCCCTCCGGAAGGTATTGCCCAGCCTCAATAAGGTTTACATAGCCCCCGACATTGCATTTGTACTAGCCCCACCGGAAAAACAACAAACGACCCTGCCATATGGTGAGTCCATTATAGTGTCAGTGCGAAACTGGTCCTCGTCGGTTTCCGGCGGAGAATTTAGGTTTGAGTCTTATGTTCACGCGATGAGGTCCTTTGCCAGAAAATTGACCGAAAATGGTGCGACAATGCGCGCTATGTCAACGTGTCAAGGCGTGGCAGCGTATAACGTGGACGATTCAGTGGTAGCTAGAGAAATTTTTCGGGATCTACCGGTGGAAATAGATTGCGAGCACCATTCGCCAAACCAGCTCTTAACTGAAATACAAAAATGCACTCTAGTTGTCACTACAAGGATGCACCTCGCTATCCTAGCCTTGGCAGCCGGAAAACCGGTGATCGCAATAGCTTACGAATTTAAAACCCTGGAGCTATTTAAGAAGCTCGGATTCTCAGAAAACGTATGTCTCATAGAAAATGTTTCAGCTGAGTGGTTGATAGAACGTACAAAAGAGGCACTCATAAACCCAAAAGAATTTGGCCTTACGTCGAGGCGTAGAGCGGAGTTGGCTTACGAAGCATCAATGCCTGCCAGGCATCTCGCAGACAAGCGTGAATCGCGCGCAAGACAGCGGACGTAGGCCCTGCGTTGTTAAGAATGCTCCCGCGAAAAAGTAATCACTTATGGACCGTCGTTGACCAAGGCATTAGCAGCATATCCAATCTTGGACTTTCAATCGCTGTCGCACGCCAGTCGTCTCAGGAATCTTTTGGAGCATTTGCGCTGGTGTTCGCCGTGTATCTGCTCTGTCAGGGATCTGTCCGAGCCATATTTGGAGAAATACTACTTCTAAAAGCCAACCAATGGTCAGCGGAGACCATACGTTCCAAATGGACTGCAAACACGAGCGGCGTGCTAATATTCTCCATTGCCCTTGGCGGCATCATAGCTACCATCTCCGTTTTCACTCCCGATGTCATCGCGGCTACCCTTTTAGCTCTCGCATTTTCTTGTCCCTTCCTCTTGCTCGCTGACAATTTGCGGTACTGGGCATACGCAACAAAAGTCCCCGCGCGAGCGGCTATGATCGACGCGATCTGGCTTTTCTTCCAAATCGCTGCCTTTTCCTTTCTACTGATTAACGACGTGCAGGGCAGTAATCTTTACGTTCTCAGCTGGGGTCTAAGTTCCGCGTTTCCTGTATTGGTAATACTCGTCGCAAGGAAATGGTCTCTCCGTCCAAGCCCGGCCTTGGCCATGTGGAAGGAATCCCGCGTCCCATCAAGTCACTACTTAGGTGAGTACATCACCCTATCCGCCGTGCAGCATGCGACTACATTCGCGAGCGCTGGTTTTGGCGGACTTGCAGCGGCCGGCGGCCTTAGGGCGGCCCAGACTATTATGGGCCCAGCCAATGTTGTTACTGGAAGTGCCAACGTTGTAGTTCTTCCTATAATGGCGCAAGTTTGCGCTTCCAATCCTAAACGACTGCCCGCCGTATCAACTATGGTCTCGTGTACCTGGGCGATCTTTATTGTTTGCACTGCGCTTCTGGTGCAACTTATTCCGGACGATTTAGGTGCAGCTTTTCTTGGGGAAAGCTGGGAAACTGGACAGTATCTGACGGCTATATTGGCAGTGACACTTGCCTTCAATGGCGTCTCATATGGGGCCACAAGTGGCCTGAGGACCTTGGGAGCATCTGCTAAGAGCCTTACATTCCGTCTAATCGCCGCTCCACTCACATTGGGTGCAGTTTGCCTGGGTGCATTTCAAGGTGGAGCATCTGGGGCTTTGATGGGTTTAGCTGCGTCGACGATCGCTCAGACCCTTGGTTGGTGGATCTTATACATATCAATTTGGAATAAACAAATTTAGTAACTAGTTCAGTTACCTATTAAGGCAAAGTAGTTCGATTCACAGTTTCGAGCAAAGCGTTTCTTGTACCTTGGCGGAAAGGCCGGTAAGCCCAAGTGACACTATTTTTAATACCACCTATATTGGCGGGATTGTGCGCAGTGTGGCAATGGCCACGGCTATTTCTTCTCATTGGCCTGGTCGCGCTAGTCTCCAGCCGAACATTGATTGCTGTGTGGCCGAACGACCTGAGCCGCTTTATCGATGAGGCAATTGTCGTCGTCGCTTGCCTAATATTTCCCACAAGGCGCATCGCCTCCGGGCGAAAACTACGAACTTTCCCAGGTTTGAGGTGGTTTATTGGGTTTTTCGTAATGGGAGCTACTGGAGCTTTATTGGCGGGAGTGCCTCTCGGTACTATGCTCACAGGAGCTTTCCTGATGATTAAGGGACCATTGTTTGGATGGTCTGTATGTCAGTTGGACTGGAACAACAAGCATCTTAAGGTTCTTGTTCACTGGGTCTCTTGGCTGCTTATAATAGTTTTCTTATGCGTTGTCATTAATCTACTCGCTCCGGGCGTGTGGCTAACCTGGCTCCTTGAGGATTTCGCTTACGCTGAGCGATCGAGATTTGGACTTCCCATTGTTGTGGGGCCATTCGCCCATCCTGGCTATTTCGGCACTTTGATGGCGATGTCTGCTCTAGCGCTACTCACTTTCCGACACGAAGTGTCAAGGTCATTATTTTCGGCTTTTCTGCTGGCCGGTTCCCTTTTGTCCGTTGTAGTCGGATTTAGACGTAAGACCCTTATTTCACTTCCTCTTTCTGTCGCTGCCTACGCGTACTTTGCAAAAAGGCGTTGGTTGCCCTTAATTTTGTCCCCGGCCATAATTGCGCTGGCGATAGTTTCCTGGAATTTTGTCGCAAACGTTCTCCGGTCAACAGCTCAGGAGTATTTGGAAAATCCTGACCAAGTTGCTCGACTGCGCTTGACCATGGACGCACCGGTTCTAGCCCGTGATCATTTTCCCTTTGGAGTCGGTTTTGGTCGTTTTGCAAGCGGTGCGGCCAGGCAGGATTACAGCCCTGTCTACACCGAACTGGGGTACGAAGGTATTTGGGGACTGGGACCGACGGAGGAAAACGGCAAATTCTTGACTGACACTTTTTGGCCGGCCATTGTCGGTGAGTCAGGATTCCTGGGTACATTTTTCTTCGTTGGAGGTCTGGCGGCAATATTTGTGTATGCCAGACGTCGTCACCGGAGTGAGGATCAGTGGGGGCGATGGTTAGGTCTGACCGCAATTCTCTGGTCAATGCATTTGTTTTTCGAATCCTTCGTAGAGCCAGTTTATTCATCGACTCCGGTATTCGGACTATTTTTCGGATTTATTGGCATTTTGGTGGGGTATCGCAGTTACTCATCTGTTCGACCGCCGAAACTTATGGCCGCAAATAAGGTGAGGAAAACTAAATGACCGTACAACGAGTGATTCTAGTGGGGCCCGATTGTAGGGGAATTGGGGGCATTGAGTCCGTTTTGCGTGCCTACGGACAGATTGGTTTGCCTGGGTATGATTTCGAATACTTGACGACCTGGAATAAGACAATCGCTGATCGCAAGCGCGTTCCAGTTTTCGCCAGGGCGCTGGTTGATTATGTCCTTCGTCTCCGTGAGTGGCGTCAGGTTCGCCCATTATTCCACGTTCACCTTAGCCATAAGGGTTCATTTTTGAGGGAAGGCTTGTTTCTTTTTGTTAGTCGCGTATTAGGATTCAAAACGTTCGCGACCGTGCACGGATCGGCTTTTGTAAGAACGGCCCATGACTCACGCTTTTGGTTCATGGTTTACAAGATTTTATTAAAATTTGCTTGTCGCATCTCTGTTTTAAATGAAGACGCGTTAGCCGCGGCACGACAGTTGGGTTTTCACAATGTCGTCATCATGAACAATCCGGGACCCGTTTTCAACTCGAGCGAGTTTACGTCTGCTGGCGATTGTCCGCCTATTGCAGTGTTTGCTGGGTCTGTCGGGCGGCGAAAGGGAGTGGATACGTTGCTGGCGGCTTGGAAGATCGTTAACTCACGGGTGCCGGACGCCGAACTGTTCATTGTAGGTCCTGCTGAAGACGCTGAAGTCGTTGAGGCTGCAGGTTCGTACTGGAAAGGGCCCATGGATGCGTCAAGCTTGTTTCAGCTGCTTGGGTCTAGCCGGCTTGCAGTTCTGCCTTCGACTGCCGAAGCGATGCCCATGTTTCTTATTGAAGCTATGGGTTGTGGACGGCCGTTGGTGGTCACGAATGTGGGGGCAATGGCTGGACAAGCTGAGGACTGTGGGCTTGTATCAGTCGTGGGAGACGTTCAGCAATTGGCGTCCGCGATTGTGGCCTATCTGTCAGATCGAACTCGGGCCAGCGAGCACGGTTCCATTGCACTAGAGAAGTATAATCAGTTGTACGGTCGTAGCGCTGTGAATGCGGCTTTGAATCGCTTTTTCGGGAGCGTCGTTAAGAGCATGGAGTTGAGTTGATGTCAAGGACCATTTTGGCTGCTGGGAGTGGCGGTCATCTTATGCAGTTGTATACGCTTCGCAAGCGTATGTTTTTTGCGGAGAAACCAATCTGGGTAACGGATGACACGCCGCAAAGTCGCTCTCTCCTACGGGGTGAGGAAGTAATCCAGTTGCCTTATGCGGCGCCTCGGAATGTTTCTGCGGTGCTCAAAAATGGTCTTCTCTTGCATCGGATCCTTGACGGGGTTAGCGTTGATCAGTTTGTTAGCACCGGTGCAGGTGTTGCGTTGTCTTGTGCGGTCTCTGCTGCGAGGCGCAGAGTTTCATTGGTTTACATTGAAAGCGCGACAAGGGTTTCGGGTTTGTCCTTGACGGGGCGCGTCTTAAGCCCATTGCCGTATGTGCGCAGATATGTACAGTACCCCCACCTTGCCAACAGTCGCTGGCAATATGAGTTCTCTGTTTTTGACGACTTTAGCGTCGAGTCCTCTGAGCGTATTGCTGCAGTGGAAAGATTAAAAATTTTTGTTACTGTAGGCGCGAATAAGCATTATGGTTTTCGCCGTTTGGTCGACGCGGTTGCACGGAGTGCGCCGAAAAATGCGGAAGTGTTCGTGCAGTATGGGCCAACTGGCATGGCGGGCATCGAGTTTGATGGGAGTTCGTCGATGTCGTCGAGTGAGATGGATGATCGTATTAAATGGGCAGATACGGTTGTAGCGCATGCTGGCACGGGGTCAGCCCTGTCGGCACTGAAGCTCGGCAAGTTGCCCGTCCTCGTCCCGCGCAGTTCGGCCCGAGGTGAGCATGTAGATGAGCACCAGCACGATTTATCTTCTTTCCTTGCAAAGAAGGGGCTTGCGGTGGAAAAAGAAGCCGAGGATTTGCGTGTCGATGATTTATGGTTTGCCGCTTCGAAACGCGTCTTGACTCGCACTAGCGCGTCCATAATTGCGTTGTAGAATTTTTGGCACACTATCTAGTGTTGGTCTTGAGATTTGAAGTAGTTGCGGGCTGTTCGCATTGATTTAGTCGCCTAGGAGTGCTTTAGGTGTTTCTAACAAGGTAACAAGTGTTTGTTTTGGGCAAAATGGCGTCAATGTAGGAGGCATTGACTGGGGTTTGTGTGCCTTAAGGCTTTAGTGCCGTTGCGTGGATGAGATGCTGGTCCGCCGTTTTACTTTAGAATGGACGTGCTTATTTAAACCGTCCACAGAATGGCAGCCGGCGTACCTCGTTAGATTTATGCGTGACCGGGGCGCGTAGTGGTGGCTGTTAGGGGTCCTTCTCCAATGAGCGTGGGTAAGCGTTCGAGCCGGGTGCGTGTCACGAGACTTGGGTAGAGGTTGGGGCCTCCAGGATGGGAGTGTTGAATCCAGCCGTCCTCGAAGGCCTCGACTTGTCTCATGTTTGTTGCGCGCTGGCGTGCGCGCTTTCTGATCTGCCCTATGTCCACGTGCTCACGATTGAGCGTTACCGGTCCTCCTTCACCATGGTCATTGAGACTGTGTCCTCGCAAACGGGCTGCCCCTCCTGCGGTGTGATCCCCGTCGGCCACTGAAGGGTGCTGGTGTTGTTGCACGACCTGCCCTGCGCCGGAGTGCCCGTGCGCGGCGTGTGGCGCAGGAGCCGCTACCGTTGCCATGACACGGCGTGCGAGGCGAGGATTTCCAGGGATGGCCGCGAACAGGCCGCGCCGCGGGCCATGCTCACCACCCACTCGATCGCCTGGGCCGTGTCCCAGCTGCGCGCCCACGACATCGCAGTCTCGCGCCTGGTCCAGACGCTGGGAGTCGCCTGGAACACCGCCTGGGACGCCATCGCCCCGGTCTTCGAGGACCAGTTTAGCGCCGATGAGCGGTTGGCCGGGGTGAACGCCCTGAGCCTGGACGAGTACGTCTGGCGCCACGAGGGCCCACCCGGGACCCGGTTTGGTCACCGGCATTCTGGGCCACTCCCGCGACGAGCACGGCCGGCTCCGGGCGAGGTAGCTGGGTCTGGTAAGGGGCCGCACCGGGGCGGCCTACGGCGACTGGCTGGCTGATCAGGGAAAGGCTTTCACAGATGGGATCCACACTGCGACGCTGGACCTGTTCCACGGCTATGCCAATGCGATCCGCGACGAGCTCTCGGTGGCTGACACGGTGTTCGACGCCTTCCACGCCCGTGTTCCTCGGCGGGCAGGTCGTCAACGGAGTACGTCGTCGCGTGCAGTAGGGCACTTTGGGTCCCCGCGGTCGTGCAGGGCATCCGCTCCACGTGATCCGGCGCACACTGCAGATCGAGGCCGAGGACCCCACCGAGAAACAGGTCCGGCGACCCAACGTGAAGCTGGCGGCCGGGGACCCGCACCACGAGGTGATACTGGCCTGGTACTGCTACCAGAAGCTGCGGGCCGACTACTGCGCCTGCTCTGACCTGGGACGCTAGCACGTGATCGAGGTCCTCGCCGGCCTCCCGACCTGCCCCATCTGAAGAGATCGCGCGCCTGGGACGAACCCTGCGAAGGTGGCGGTCGGCGATCCTGGCCTACTTTGACACCGCAGGGGCCTCGAACGGTCCCACGGAGGCGATCAATGGCGTGATCGAGAAGATGCGCCCGGTCGCCCGCGGCTTCCGGAACTTCGACTATTACCGGTTACGAGACTTGCTGGCTGCAGGCAGCCACCGGCCCTGGCGACAGGCCCTCACCCACACTCAATCGTGACAGGCCACCATACTGCTCATTGCGGCCACCGCCGTTCCCTTGAAACGTCGCAACTTCCAAGGATCACGCGGTGGCCGACCCCACGCCAGAGCGCGCAACACATCCATGGGGATCGCCAGCCTCAGGGGTCAAACGGCGAGCTAAGTGCGAGTAGCTCTAGTGAATCCGGTCTATGACGCATTTTTAGTACGCGCCTTCCTTGGCTACGACGGCCTTAAGCGTGCGCCCTAAGATGAGCATGTCCTGCACCGGCGACCAGTTCTCCACGTAGTAGAGGTCCAGGCGCACCGACTGCTCCCAGTCCAGGTTCGACCTTCCGGAGACTTGCCACAGGCCGGTGATGCCGGGTTTCACCCGCAGCCGGCGGTGGACGTAGTCCTCGTACTGCTCCACCTCCGCGGGTAGCGGGGGACGGGGGCCGACCAGGGACATCTCGCCCTTGAGGACGTTGAGGAACTGGGGAAGCTCGTCCAGGCTGTAGCGGCGCATCCACTTGCCGGGGGCGGTGACGCGGGGGTCGTCCTTCATCTTGAACAGCAGACCGGCGCCCTCGTTCTGCTCCTTGAGGCGCTGCAGCACCTGCTCGGCGTCGGTGCGCATGCTGCGGAACTTCAGCATTCTGAAGCGGGAGCCGTCTTGGCCGATGCGCTCCTGGGCAAAGAAGGCGGGGCCCTTGTCGTGGGCTTTGACGATCAGGGTCAGGGCGAGCAAGAAGGGGGAGAGGACCAGCAGGGCCGCTCCGGAACCGAGGATGTCCATGAGGCGCTTGGTCATGGCGCGGCTGCGGCTCAGCTTGGGGGTGGCCACGTGGATGAGAGGGAGGCCGGCCACCTGCTGCATGTGGATGCGGGGGCCGGCGATGTCGGTGAGTCCGGTGTCCATGACCAGGCGGATGTGGGCGTCGGCGAGCTGCCAGCTGAGGTGGCGGATCTCCGTGGTGCCCAGCGGGACGTTGGAGGACAGGACCACGGTCTCGATGTCGCGCTCGTGACAGGCGTCGACGATGCCTTCGACGGTGGGGCGTTCACCCGGTGCGAGTGCGTTGGGCGGGAGGCTCATGCGCTGCAGCTCCGCGGGGACTGACTTGCGGGTCTCGGGAACATAGATGGCGGCCGCGTCGAGTCCCGAGGTCGGGTGCTGGCGCAGGGACTTGATGAGGTCGCACGTGCCGGCCAGCCGACCCACCACCATGGTCCGGGAGAGTGCATCACCCTTGTACCGGGCCTTGACCAAGCGGTCCCGCACAATGAAGCGCCCGAGGATCAGGAATCCCAGTCCCAGGGGAAGGGCCAGCAGAACGTAGCTGCGTGCCATGGGGAGGTCGAAACCGAAGGAGATGATCGCGATGGCGCCGAAAAGGATGAGGCTCGAATGCACCACCTGCCGGGTCTCCTCGAGGCCGTGGCCGATGAGCCGGACGTCCCGGGCACCGCGGGCGCCGAGGTGCATCCACCAGACCAGGGCCAGGGCGACGCCGACGGTCCAGTAGGGGACCGAGAAGTCGCCGCCGAGGTGCAGGCCGGCGTTCTCCAGCTGGAAGCGGAGCAGGTGGGCGCCGAAGAGGGTGACGATCAGCGCCAGGCCGTCGGCCCAGCGCATCCGGGTCAGGTAGGTGGACCGCCAGCCGGACCGGGATGCGGGGTCGCGGGCGGTGGTGCGTGCGGCGTTGAGCTGCGGACGCCGGTGGTCGCCCGCTCGGCTGATCTCGTTGGCCTTGAGCATGCTGGTGCTCCCTCCCCGAAAAGCACGCGGCCACCTGGGGTTGTCTCTTCCCAGCCCGTGGGGGAGACGGTGGACCGCGCGCTGCATTGCACTTGTCACCAGTTTAGTGGCGCAAATCGATGAAATCGGCTCTATGACGAAAGGTGTTTGCAGTTGCACTTGACTGTGCCGGGAACCCGCGGAACGGCATTGTGCCTAGTGGTGACGGGGGTCACGACGTCGGGCGGGGAAGTTGACCCCGACGCGGACTATGCCGTCCCGTGTCCCCCAACCGGGGGACCGTGGTGCCGTCGGACGTGCAGCTCAGGCGGCGCGGGCCTGTGAGCCGGTGTGGCCGGCGCTGCGGAGGTGCTCGGCCTTGAGGCGGCGGAGGTTCAGCGCCAGGCAGCTGGGGGCGTAGGCCGGGCGGAACACGACGGGCGTGCCCTCGTAACCATGGGTGGCGAGAATCTCGCCCAGTGCGGCCTCGTGACGCTCGAGGAGCACGTGCCCGAAGTAGTGCTCGTTGAAGAGATACGCCAGGTCCAGGGCGTAGGCCCAGGTGGGGGTGCCGACCTCCATGGACGCCTTCGGGCAGTCCCAGTCGCTCGGGGTGCCGGCCGTGCGCAGCTGGGTGCGCAGCACGCGGTCGAGGGCCTCGGGGGTGAAGGCCAGGGTGAGTTCGGCGACGTCCTCGACGATGTCGAGCTCCAGGAGGGTGAGGCCTGCGGGGGAGCAGGACTCGAGGTAGCGCTGGACGTCGGTGGCGAGGGGGGTGGTACGCATCGGATTCTCTTTCGTCCGTCGAGGGGTACGGATCTTCGGGCACTCCGAGCGTATCCGGGTGACAGCCCTAGTGGGGGGCTGTTTCTGTCCCCACATGGTCCCCATCGGACCGGACAAAAGTCTATTGTCACGCCCTTGTTCCTATGCGGAGAGTGATTGGGTATGGACCATTGTCCAGTACGGATTTCCAGGATGTGTCGGGGACCACACAGGCGCTGCTCTCTGCTCGGCAAGCGTGCGTGAATTCATACGTGTACTGACTTCTTTCCGGGCGCGGATACGCTGGAACAGTGAAGTCTCCTGAGCGAGCGCGGGGCAGACGGTCGTCGCCCGGACCGGTGCTCCTCGCCGAGCTGGTGCACGCGATCGGGGGAACGCTCGCCACGGACGACGTGCCGGGAGACCTGGAGGTGTGCGGGGCCGTGGAGGACCACCGCGAGGCCGGCCAGGGCGACCTCTTCGTCGCCCTGCAGGGCGGTCGGGGCCACGGCGTCCAGCATGCCGCGGCTGCCGTCGGTGCCGGTGCGGTCGCGGTGCTCACCGACCGCCAGGGTGCGCAGCTCCTGGAGCAGGGAATCAGGGTGCCCGTGGTCGTCGTCGACGAGCCGCGGGCCGCGCTGGGCCCGGTGGCGGCCCGGCTGCAGGGCCACCCGGCCGGGGACCTGACGATGCTGGGGATCACGGGCACCAACGGAAAGACCACCACCGCCTATTTTCTCGAGGCGGCACTGCTCCGCCTGGGCCGCCGCCCCGGTCTGCTGAGCTCTCCGGAGACCGTGGTCGGCGACCGGCGCCGGCGCAGCGTGGTCACCACCCCCGCCGCTCCGCAACTGCAGGAGCTGCTGGCACAGATGCGGGACGCGGGCAACGACGCATGCGTCATGGAGGTCAGCAGCCACGCCCTGGACCAGCACCGGGTGGACGGCATCCACTACGACGCGGTCGCCTTCACCAATCTCTCCCACGAGCACCTGGACTACCACGGGGACATGGCGTCCTACTTCGCCGCCAAGGCCCGTCTCTTCACCCCCGGGTTCGCGTCCCGGGCGGTGGTCGTGGTCGACGACGACGGCGGGCGCCGCCTCCGCGACCTGGCCGGCCGCCGCGGGGTGCCCGTGGTGAGCCTGGCCAACGATCCCGGGGCGGACGCGCAGTGGCACATCGTGGGGGAACGGGGCGAGGACGCCTTCTTCCTGCGAGGGCCGGACGGCAGCCTCGCGCTGCGCACACCCTTGCCCGGGGAGCACAACCGGACCAACACCGCGGTGGCCGCGCTCGTGCTGCTCGAGCTCGGTGTCCCGCCGTCTGAAGTGACGGCCGCGCTCGCCGGGCCGGTGAGCGTGCCGGGCCGGATGGAGCATGTCGACCTCGGCTCGGGGTGGCCCCGCGTCGTCGTTGACTTCGCCCACACCCCGGACGCGCTCTCGTCCTCGGCGGCCGCCCTGCGGGCGCGCACTTCCGGGCGGCTCGTGGTGACGGCGAGCTCCGGCGGAGACCGCGACCCCTCCAAGCGGGAACCCGCAGGCGTCGCGGCCGTGGAGTCCGGCGCCGACGTGGTCCTGGTGACGGACGACAACCCCCGGTCGGAGGACCCGGCCGCCATCCGTGCCGCGGTGATGCGGGGAGTCCGCTCAGCCGTGGCGGCGCGGAAGTCGGCCGGTCTGCCCGTGCCCGAGGTCCACGAGCTGCAGACCCGGCGGGAGGCCATCCGCTTCGCCCTGGAGACGGCCGGGCCGGACGGCACGGTGGTGCTCAACGGCCGGGGGCACGAGCAGTGGATGGAGATCGGCCCGCGGGGAAGCCGGGTCCCGTTCGTCGACCGAGACGAGGCCCTCGCGGCCGCCGCCGCGATCACCCTCGCCAGGAACGCTCCTCGTCCCGGCCTCTAACGGCGCTTGTCGCGTCTGCGTGCGGCACCGGTGTGGCCCGGGCTGTGCGGTGGAGTTCTGGGCGGGCCTACGCGACGAAGATGCAGAACGGGTGCCCCGCCGGATCGGCGAACACGTACAACGGTTCGTCCGGGTCGTCCGTGCGGTCGAGCAACTGCTCGGCGCCCAGTTCGAGGGCCCGTTCCCGCTGGAGCTCGAGCGCCTCCTGGTCCGGGACGGTCAGGTCCAGGTGCAGCTGCTGCGCGACCCCGGAGGCGTCGGGCCATGTCACCCGGGGAAGAATGGGGACGGCCTGGAACGCCAGCTGCCGCGCTCCCTGCGCGTCGGTGAGGACCAGCCAGTCGTGCTCGTCGGCAGATCCGTGCGCCGGGGGCTCGTCCCCGGTCCGGTACTGTAGGCCCAGCAGCTCCCGGTAGAACTCCGCCAGCTTTCGGACGTCCGTCGCGTCCAGCACGGTGGTCTGCAACTGCGGATAATCGGCCATGCGTCCACTCCCTGCGCTCGGTGTCACCGCTCACGGTAGCCAATGGCCGGCCGCAACGGCACCGTCCGTAGGGGGCACGTGACTTCGCCCGTGCAGCATGAAGACTCCGCCGACGACCCTGCCGAAGGCCGCTCCGGGCGCCGTCTCGTCGCCCGAGCGGGACGGCGTCGTGGCGTTGTCGTCGGCCAGGGGCACAAGCTGGGTGCGGCGGGTGGCCCTGGATAGAGTGCGGGGATGGGACTGGCAATCGTGGGTGTCCTGGTGATCGTGCTGATGGTGGCGGTCACCGGTCTCTCGAGGCGGCTCGGTGTCGCCGCCCCGCTGCTCCTCGTGGTGGTCGGCCTGGCGCTGTCCTACGCCCCCGGCGTGCCGGCCATCGAGGTGCCCCACGAATGGATCCTCATCGGGGTGCTGCCACCGCTGCTGTACGCCGCTGCGATCAAGGTCCCGGTGATCGACTTCCGCCGCAATCTCGGCGCCATTACGAGCCTGTCCGTGGTGCTGGTGCTGGTCTCCGCCCTGATCACGGGGCTGGTGCTCTACGCCCTGCTGCCGGACCTGAACCTGGCCGCGGCCATCGCTCTGGGGGCCGTGGTCAGCCCGCCGGACGCGGTCGCGGCCACGTCGATCGGCAAGCGGCTGGGCCTGCCGCCGCGGCTGGTGACCGTGCTCGAGGGCGAGGGCCTGGTCAACGACGCCACCGCCCTCGTGCTGCTGCGCAGCGCCCTGGCGGTGACGGCGGGGACCATGTCGGGGGTGTGGAGCGGGGTCGCAGACTTCGGCTACGCCGTGGTCGTCGCCGTGGTCGTCGGCCTGCTCGTCGGGGTGGTCACTGTCTCCGTGCGCTCCACGATCCACGACCCGGTGCTGGACACGGCCCTGTCCTTCGTCGTGCCGTTCATGGCCTTCATTCCCGCGGAGGAGCTGGGGGCCTCCGGGGTGCTGGCCGTGGTCGTGGCCGGGCTCTACACCGGCCACCGCAGCGCCAGTGTCCTGGACGCGCCGGCCAGGATCAGCGATGACGTGAACTGGCGCACCGTACAGTTCCTGCTCGAGAACGCCGTGTTCCTGCTGATGGGCCTCGAGCTGCGGCACCTGGTCGAGGACATCGACCAGGAGCTCCTGAGCATTCCCCACACGGTGCTGATCGGCCTGCTGTTCACGGCGGTACTCATCACGATCCGCGTCGCCTGGGTGTTTCCACTGGTCCTCCTCCTGCGACGGCGCGCCGGCCGGGCGGAGCGCCGGACCATGCGCCTGTGGCTGGGGCTGGACCAAGCCAGCGCCCACCTCGCGGATCCCCGGCAGGAACGCCGGCGTCGCCTGCGCCAGCGCGTCTACGCCCAGCGCCGGGCCGACCTGGAGCAGGAGCGCCGCGAAGGGCTGGGCTGGCGGGGCGCCGTGGTCCTGGGCTGGTCCGGCATGCGCGGGGTGGTGACCCTGGCTGCGGCCCAGTCCCTGCCCGGCTCGGTGCCCTACCGGGAGCAGCTCGTGCTCATCGCCTTCACCGTGGCGGTCACCACGCTGCTGCTGCAGGGCGGCACCCTGCCCGCGCTCATCCGGGCCCTGGGCATCCGCGGCGTTGACACCACCGCCGACCTGCGGGAGTCCGCCGCCCTGTTCGACGAGATCGCCGACGCCGGGCTGCGGGTCCTCGACGCGCCGGGCGCGGTCCTGGGCCCCGGCACCGAGGTGGACCCCGACGTCGTCGAGCGCGTCCGCCAGGACACCTTCCTGCGCAGCGAGTCCACGTGGGAGAGAGCCCACGCCCGCGAGGAGAAGGACGCCCCCACGCCCCACCACCAGTACCGGCAGCTGCGCCTGGCCGTCGTCCGCACGGAACGGGAGGCCCTGCTCGCCGCGCGCCGGGAGGGGAAGTACCCCTCGCGGATCCTGGCCGACGCCCAGAGGATCCTCGACGTCGAGGAAGCGCGGCTGCGCCCGCGCGCCGCAGGGCACTAGCGAGTCCAGCGCCGCTCGCGGTCACAGCACTCTGGTGTCCGCGAGCGCCGGGGTGCATGACGTGTCGCTGATCACCTCATGGCTCGATGAGCGCGGTGCGGCGATGATGGGCGCATGGAGAAGTTCGTGCGCGTGAACGAGCACTACGAGCTGTGGGTCCAGGACACCGGTGTCCCGGAGGCGTCCCCCGTGCTGCTGGTCATGGGCGCCAACGCCTCGGGGCTGGGGTGGCCGGAGGAACTCGTGGAGCGGCTGGCCGTACGGCACCGGGTGATCCGCTACGACCACCGGGACACCGGCCGCTCGACGTGGGCCTTCGCTGCGCGCCCCTATGCGGTGCGGGAGCTGGCGGAGGACGCGATCGCCGTCCTGGATGCCCTGGGCATCGACAGGGTCCATGCGGTGGGCATGTCGATGGGTGGCACGCTCGTGCAGCTGCTCCTCCTGGACCATCCCGACCGG
Source organism: Kocuria himachalensis (assembly GCF_054784195.1). NCBI lineage: Bacteria > Bacillati > Actinomycetota > Actinomycetes > Micrococcales > Micrococcaceae > Kocuria > Kocuria himachalensis. Next base: position 244,497 of record NZ_BAAGPL010000015.1, on the reverse strand, counting down.
CTGCTCAGCACCACGCTCTTCGCCACGTCCGCTCTGGGCGCGGGCCTGGCCGATCCCACTGGGCACTCGGAGCTGCCGGGCCCGGACCCCCGTCTGCTGGAACTCTGGTCGCACCTGGCTGACCCCCGCGCACCCGAGGAGGAACTGGCGTGGCGCATCGAGCACTGGCGGATCCTCCACGGCGACGCCCTGCCCTTCGATCCCGACGAGTTCCGCCGGCTGGAGGAGCACGTCATCGCCCACGCCGGCACCGCCGGCAACCCCGCCGCGCACGCCCTGGCCGACCAGTCCGGTCTGGACCGCGCCGCAGAGCTCGCCGAAGTGACGCTCCCCGTGCTGGTGATCGAGGCGCCGGAGGACCCGGTCAACCCGCCCCCGCACGCCCAGCACCTCGCCGCCGTCATCGGGTCCGCCCGGCTTGTCAGTATCCCCGGACTCGGCCACGCCCTGCCGGCCACGGTGCTGGCCCCGCTGGCGGACGCGATCCTGGAGCACACCGTCGCGGCGGATCACCGGGAACCCACCGGCTGAGACGCCCGGGATCGCCGGTGTTGTCCCCTCAGTGTTCCGGTGAAGCAGCGCCCAGGTGCTCTGTCATCTGTTGTTCGGGGTGCCGTCCGCACCGCGGCGGCGTGCTGTGCGGGCCTGCGCGACGAAGATGCAGAACGGGTGCCATGCGGGATCGGTGAACACGTGCAGCAGTTCTTCGGGGTCGTCCGTGCCCCATCAGCTTTCGGTGGGACTCCGCCCCGTCCCAGGAGTGGAGCGGGGGGCCGCGCCCGCGCAGCGCGCGGACACCGTCGTCGGCCTCGTTCGGCATCGGAGTGCAGGAGTGCCCCGCCGACGTCTCGGCGGGGCACTCCTCGGGTGTGGCTGATCGATCAGTACTTGTTGTCGGCGTACTGAACCTTGTACCACGTGTTGTGCTTCTTGTACTCGCAGACCTTGTACCAGTGCTTTACGTCGTACTTCTCGATGTGCTTGGCTTGCTTGTGAGCCCAGTCGTACTTGACGTGGCACTTGTCGGCGGCGTACTTGGCGGCCCAGTTGTGGTGGCTGTGCGTGTAGTGGTGCTCTTTGTGCCACTTCTTGTACTGGTGGTCGTACTTCCAGTGACTGACCTGAATGTAATGGTCTTGCTTCTGGTCAGCCTTCTTGTCGGCGATCTGCCGACTGACCGCAGCAGTGTCGGAACTGGACTCCGACACTCCCGCCATGGCCGAGGCCGGGGCGACAAAAGCTCCGGACATGAGCGCGCCGGCCATCATGGTGGCGGCGAGCCTCCCGCGCAGATTTTTCATGATTCCTCCCGAAGATCTGGCACTCACAAGGCTACGCCCCTAGTGAGAGGCCACTTCCGGGATGAGGTGAAGATCCGGCACCGGGTGGGTCACGGAGCGGAACTACTGCGACGTATGCTCTTCGATCGAATTGGGGGGATGTCCCTGCACTCGGGACCTTGGGGCTTGTGTGCCCAGGCTGCGGGCACCAGGCGACTCAGGGGACGTGCCCCAGGGCCTTGCTGGCCTCGATCGCTGCCTGCTTCACGATCGGACCCAACCGGGGGACGTCGTCGGGGCTGACCCGCTGCGTGGGGAAGCCCAGGCCCAGCACGCCGGCCAGCCGGCCGGAGTGGTCGAAGACCGGGGCGCTGATGGATCCGACGTCCTCGTGGCGTTCTCCGAACGCCGCGTAGTATCCCTGGTCGCGGGCCACGGCCGCCTGCGTCTCGAGCGTCGTCAGGGTGTCGGGGGTGGCAGGGGCGAACTTGGTCAGTGGTGCGTCCTGGAGGGCGTCCCACGCCTCGGGATCATGGGCCAGGAAGATCTTGCCCGGAGCACCGGCGTGGATGGGCATGACCTGGCCGACCCTGAACGGCCGCATGACCACGTGTCGGGTCTCGGCGACGGCCACCACGGTGCGGAAGGCCCCGTCCCGGATGTAGAAGCAGGCCGTCTCCCCGGTCTCGTCGCGCAGCCGTTGCAGGATGGGCCGCACCAGGCGCACCACGTCCAGGCCCACGGTCCCCGGCGTGGCCCACCGGACGAGACCGATGCCGATCCGGTACCGGTCGCCGTCGCGGTCCAGGAAGCCCTCCCGCACCATGTTCTGCACCAGCCGCTGGCAGGTGCTGGAGGGAAGACCCGTCTTCTGGATGAGCTGCTGCAGCGTGGGCTCGGGCTCCTCGACCGAGAAGCAGTCGAGGATCTCCACCACCTTGTGCAGCACCAGAAGGGGCGCCGCCCCCGAGGGCTGTTTTGTTGCCACTGTGCCTTCCCTTGCCGCTGCGGCCGTACCGATGAGCGCCTCTAGCCTAGCCACTGCGGATCGCGGGCGACCTCGCCTGAACGGGCCGGTCGCAAAGTGTGATCTGGTTGACACTCCTCTTCGAGCACCCACATACTGGTTTGACATCCCACGAAGTGGGTTTCTGTCGCATCGCATCGATCCCATGGAGCATCTGTGAACCTCTCTGACATCACCGGCGAGACCGCCCCCGAGCCCAAGGCGCCCCGCACCTCCCGTGTGGGCCTGATCGTTCCCAGCTCCAACACCACGATGGAGACGGAGCTCCCGGAGCTCTTCCGCCGCCAGTCCGAGGCCACCGGGCAGCACTACACCTTCCACTCCGCCCGGGCGGGACTGAAGCAGGTCAACCGCGAGGAGCTCCTGGCCATGGTGGACAAGGCCGGTGACTGCGCTCGAGCGGTCTCCGACGCCGACGTCGACGTGATCGCCTACGCCTGCCTGGTGGCGGTGATGGCCCAGGGCCCCAACGCCCACACCGGTTCCGAGGACGTCATCGCCTCGGCCGCGCAGGAGAACGGCCACCCGGCCGAGGTCACCAGCAGCGCCGGCGCCCTGGTGCGCACCCTCCAGGAGATGGGGGCCCGGAGGATCGCCATGGTGGCGCCCTACATGCTGCCGCTGACCCAGATGGTGCGCGAGTACATCGAAGGGGCCGGCATCGAGGTGCTGGACGCCATCAGCCTGGAGGTCGACGACAACCTGGCTGTCGGGGCCCTGGACCCGCACAAGCTGCCCGAGATCGCCAGGGACCTCAAGCACGAGGGCGCCGACGCCATCATTCTCTCCGCCTGCGTGCAGATGCCGTCCCTGCCGGCCGTGCAGGCGGTCGAGGACGAACTGGGCCTGCCGGTGATCACCGCCGCCACGGCCACCACCTACGAGATCCTCAAGGCCCTGGGCCACACCCCATCCATCACCGGCGCCGGCGGGCTGCTGTCCGGGGCCTACACCGCGGCCGCTGCCGACCGCGGATAACCAGGGGGAGCCATGTCCTTGTCACTCATCGCGTTCCTGGTCCTGATCGCAGCCTTCGCCCTGGGATCTTTCACCCGGGTCAACGCCGGCCTGGCGGCCACGGTCGCGGCCTTCGGCGTGGGCACCCTGGTCGCCGGCATGCCGATCGCGGACGTCATCGCCGAGTTCCCCTCCGGGCTGTTCTTCATCCTGGTCGGGGCCACCCTGCTGTTCGGCATCGTGCGGGTCACCGGCACGATCGACCTGCTGGCGTACTGGGCCGAGCGGCTGGCCGGGCAGCGCAGGCTCCTGGTGCCGGTGCTGATGTTCCTGCTCACCGCGCTCCTGGCCTCGGCCGGGGCGTTCACGCCCGCGGCCATCGCCATCGTGGCTCCCGTGGCCCTGGCGCTGGGCGCCCGGTTCGGGATCAGCGCCCTGGCCATGGGCCTGGTCATCGTCCAGGGCGCCAACGCCGGGGCGTTCTCCCCGGTCAACCCCTTCGGCGTGCTGGCCAACGTGATGCTTGACGAGGCAGGGGGAGGCGCCCAGGACACGCTGAAGCTCTACGTCTACTGCTTCGTCTTCAACGCGATCCTGGCCGTGCTCGCGTATTCCGTCGTCCAGACGATCATGAACCGCCGCAACGGCCGGGCCGACGGTTCGGCCCCGGGCTCGGCAGGGGGCTCCACCGCCGCCGAACGAGTGGCGGAGGAGGCCTGGAACGATCCCGAGGAGGAGGCCGAGGCCGCCGGCTCGCAGAGCGGTGTCCTGACCGCAGCACCCCGGACCAAGGAGACCCCGGCGTCCTCCGGAGACGGCCCCGTCAAGGTGGCCGTCACCCCCATGCGCCTCCTGACCCTGACCGGCCTGGCCGCCCTGCTCGTGCTCACCACCGCCTTCGGGCTCGACGTCGGGGTCGCCTCTCTGGTGATCGCCCTGGTGCTCATCTGCGTGAAGCCCGCCGTCCAGAAACCGGCCGTGGAGGGCATGCCGTGGTCGGCGATCATCCTGGTCACCGGCATCGTCACCTACGTGGGGATGCTGGAGTCCATGGGAGCCCTGGAGGAGCTGCAGGCCGGCATCGCCAGCTTGGGCAACAGCTCCGTGGCCGCACTGATCACCAGTTACGTGGTGGGCATCGTCTCGGCCTTCGCCTCCACCACCGGCACCCTCGGAGTGATCAGCCCGATCGTCACCCCGATCGCCGCCGACCCGCTGCTGAGCCCGATCGGCGTCGTCACCGCCATCGCCATCAGCTCCTCGGTGGTGGACGTCAGCCCGATGTCCACCAGCGGAGCGCTGCTCATGGCCAGCGCCCAGCCCAAGGACGAACGGCTCTTCTTCCGGGCCCTGCTGCTGTGGGCGATCGCCATGATCGGCATCGTGCCCCTGCTGGTGTGGTTCGTGTTCGTGCAACTGGGCATCGGCTAGTCCGTCCACGCACACGAGAGGCGCCCGGGAAGTCCCGGGCGCCTCTCGTCGTCACGGGCTCAGGAAGCCGGCCCGCCCTTGCCCTTGAAGTGGCCCGGCCAGTCCGCAGCCCGGATCCGCCGGATCTCGCGGATCGGACCGGTGGTGCCCCACTCGTTGCGCCCCAGCCGAGCCAGCGGCTCCAACAGGTCCATCTGCGGATGGGAACCGTCCAGCACCTCGGCCGAGACCGCGGCATGGGTGATCTCACCGAACACCAGGGTGCAGTCGCCCATCGGCAGCGTCCGGTGGAGCCGGCACTCCAGCGCCACCGGTGATTCCTTGACCCTCGGGGGTCCCACCGTGGTGCTGGGTTCCCGGGTCAGCCCCACAGCGTCGAACTCACTGATCTCGGCCGGGAAGTCGGTGCCGGTCGCGTTGACCTCCTCGAACAACCAGGCGGGGGTGAGGTTCACGACGAACTCCCCTTGCGCCTCGATGTTGCGCAAGGAGTCCTTCTCCCCGACCGACGTGAACTGGACGATCGGCGGGTTCACGGAGGCGACCGTGTAGAAGGAGTGCGGAGCGAGGTTGTCCACACCGGTGTCGGAGGTGCTGGAGACCCAGGCGATCGGCCGCGGCACCACCACCGCCGTCAACAGCCGGTAGAAATCCCGCGACGACATCTCATGGGGGTCGAAATCTGCTCGCATGATGAGTCCTCCATCCTCTGTGCAGCCCAGGCCTGGTGCCGCCCTCGTCGGGCACGTCTCCTGGAACTGTACGACGAGCAGCCGAGATGGGCGTGAGCCATTGACGACGGTCACGCCAGGGAGACCGTCACGGTCGGCCCGCTCAAGACGGCTGCGACGGTGCGCCCTCCGCTGCACCTGTCGGCTCCCGGTTGAGCCCTGCACATAGGGGCGAAGCCTTCGCAACGGCTGACGGCGCCCGGCCCCGCGCCCTGCCGGAGGAGCTAGTGCGCGCCTTCCTTGGCGACCACGGCCTTGACGGTGCGCAGCAGGATCACGAAGTCCTGCACCGGGGACCAGTTCTCCACGTAGTAGAGGTCCAGACGCACGGCCTGCTCCCAGTCGAGGTCGTCGCGGCCCGAGACCTGCCACAGCCCCGTGATGCCCGGCTTGACCCGCAGCCGGCGGTGGACGTGCTGCTCGTACTGGGCCACCTCGGAGGGCAGCGGCGGGCGCGGGCCCACCAGGGACATCTCGCCCTTGAGGACGTTGAGAAACTGCGGGAGCTCGTCGAGGCTGTACTTGCGCATCCACTTCCCCGGGGTGGTGACCCGGGGGTCGTTGGCCATGAAGAACAGCACCCCGCCCTTGGCGTCGTTGGCGGCCATCAGCTCGGCCTTGCGCTCCTCGGCGTCGGTGTACATCGAGCGGAACTTCAGCATCCTGAACGTGGAGCCGTCCAGTCCGGTGCGCTCCTGCGCGAAGAGCACGGGTCCGCCGTCGTGCGCCTTCACGATCGCGGCGAGCACGAGCATGACGGGGGACAGGACCACCAGCGCGGTGACGGCGCCCATGATGTCGACCAGGCGCTTGAGCATCCGCCGGGAGCGGCTCAGCCGCGGGGTGGAGACGTGGATCAGCGGCAGCCCGGCCATCTGCTGGGTGTGGATGCGCGGACCGGCGATGTCGGTGAGCCCGGTGTCGAGGACCAGGCGGATCCGCTCGTCGGCGAGGTACCAGGACAGGTGCCGGACCTCCTCCGAGCTCAGCGGCGCGGACGCGGCCATCACCAGGGTCTCGATCCGGTGGGCGCGGCACGCGGCCACGATGCCCTCCACACTCGGCTTCTCCCCGGCCGGCAGCGTGTTCTCGGGCACCGGCACCCGTGACAGGTGGTGCGGCAGGACCCGGGACGACGACGGCGCGTAGACGGCCACCGGGGCGAAGCCCGCGGCCGGGTTCTGCTGCAGGGACTTGAGCATCTCCACGACCCCCGGCACGCGCCCGACCACCAGGGTCCGGGACATCGCCTCGCCGGCCAGCCGGCGGCGGGTCAGCCCTCGCCGCACCAGGCTGCGTCCCGCGAGCAGCAGGACCGTGCCCAGCGGCAGGGCGATGACCACGTAGCTGCGGGCCATCGGCACGTTGAGCACGTAGGACAGGATCGCCATCGCGCCGAAGAGCACGAGCGTGGCGGAGACCACCTGCCGGTTCTCCTCCACGGCGTAGCCGATCAGGCGGACGTCGCGGGCGCCCCGCAGTTCCAGCCAGCCCCACCAGGCCCCGCCGAGCACGGTACCCACCAGCCAGTACGGCACAGTGAGCCGGTCGGTCACCAGCGCCTCCTGCTCGAAGCCGAAGCGCACCAGCTGCGTCAGCACGAGCGTCACGGCCAGTGCCACCGCGTCGACGCGGCGCAGGCTGCTGATGTGGGTCTCCCGCCAGGCGGCAGGGCGCACGGACATGTTCTTCTTCAGCACGTTGGTCACTCCCCCCGAGTGTGCGGGGGCCGGAACACTCCTCCTACGCCCCCCGGCGTGGTTCCGGCCCCCGTCGATGACTTTACAAGTGCACATCGATGCAAACAGGTGCTTAACAGGGGACAGTTCCGAGGGGGTCGATGCTCCACTGTCTTTGCTAGCGTAAATGCAGGTGCATGTTCGTCGATCGCCAGGGCTGGTGGTCGTGGGACGTGCGCCGCAGGGGGTGCCGGTCCGCCGGCGGGATCCGGGGGGATCCTGCGGCGCCACGGACAGTACGTCCTGCGAAGACGCCGGCCCGGTCTCCGGGTCCCGGCGGGGGAGCGAGGCGCCGCAGAGGCGCAGCACAGGGGGAATTCGCATGTTGAAGCACCAGACCCGTGCCCCGAGCACGGGCCCGATCGAGATCCCGGTCAGCGGTGTCCGCGTGACGCCCATGGACGCCGAGGAGCTGCACCGATGGATCTCGGCCACGTGGCTGGAGCGGCGCAAGGCCGCTGTTCTCGCCCACAATCTGCACAGCCTCTACACGTGGGAGGTCAACCCGACCTTCCGTGCCTTCTACGAGAAGGCCGATGTGGTGCTGACGGACGGCTTCCCCGTCCTGAAGCTGGCCAAGTGGCGGTCCGGCCGTGCGCTCAGCGCCAAGCGGCACCGCCTGGGCACCCTGGACTGGCTGCCCGGCCTCATGGGGCGCACCCCGGTGCGGCGCGTCGCCGTCGTCGGCGCGACCCCCGAGGGCAACGCCCGTACCGTGGACATGCTCCGGCGGGACGCGCCCGCCGGGCGGATAGAGGGCTGGCCGGGGGAGGGCTGGAACCCCGTGCTCGAGGAGCACGTCGTCCGGTCCCTCCAGGAGTTCCGGCCGGACTTCGTCATCGTGGGCCTGGGCATGCCGCTGCAGGAGGAGTTCCTGAGCCGGCGCTGGGAGGAGCTGCCCACGGCGATCTACGCCGCCGTCGGAGGCGGGATCGACGAGTACGCGGGCATTCAGAAGCCGCCGCCCCGCTGGCTCGGACCGATCGGACTGGAGTGGGCCTATCGGCTGGTGACCCAGCCGCGCCGGCTGGGCCACCGGTACGTCGTCGAGCCGTGGATCCTGGCCTACCTCTTGGTGACCAAGGGCCTTCGGAAGGATGCGGCGCCGGTCGCCTGAGGCTGAGCGGAGACGTCACGGCGGGCCCGGCCCATGCCTCCGGGCCCCTGGAACCGACCACCGTGCTAGCCTTGTCCGGTTGCCAAGGCGAGGGGACCCCTGCGGGTCCCGTGATCGACGACGGCTGGTTGAACGTTCCCGCCTCGCGGGCGCGGCCGCTCCTGAGGAGCCCGCGGCACCGGGGGAGGGTCTGCGGCCGGTATCGCCTGGCCATTCACACGACAGACCCGACTTCGAGGAGTTCCCATGGCTGACACCATCCGCATCCCCGCCACCACGCGCAGCAACTTCGGCAAGGGCTACGCCCGCCGCATCCGCAACAACAGCCAGATCCCCGCGGTGGTCTACGGCCACGGCGCCGAGCCGCAGCACGTGGTCATCCCCGGCCACGAGACCATGCTCGCCGTGCGTCACTCCAACGCCGTGCTCGAGCTCGACGTCGAGGGCGCCACGCAGCTGGTCATGGTCAAGGACATCCAGCGCCACGCCACCCGCCCGGAGATCCTGCACGTGGACCTGCTCGCCGTGCGCCGCGGTGAGAAGGTCGAGGTCGAGATCCCCGTCCACGTCATCGGCGAGGTCGACCAGACCGCCGTGCACAACGTCGAGGAGAACACCCTCACGGTCGAGGCCGACGCCCTGAACGTGCCCGACGCCGTGACCATCAACCTCGACGGCCACGGCGTGGGCGACCACGTCTACGCCGCCGACGTCCGCCTGCCCGAGGGCGTGACCATGGTCTCCGACCCGGAGCTGCTGGTCATCAACGTCTCCGAGCCCCAGGCCCAGGACCTCGGCGAGGAGTCCGCCGGCGGCGAGGACGCGACCCCCGAGGGCGACGTCGTCCCCGAGAACGAGGCCTGAGCCTCACCGCTCAACCGATTCTCCGAAGTGCGGGGCGGCTCACCAGCCGCCCCGCACTTCGCATGACCGCTCTCTTCTCAACTTCGATGGAGGCACTGATGGCCGACGCATGGCTGGTCGTGGGACTGGGCAACCCCGGCCCCGAGTACGCCCGGACCCGGCACAACGTGGGGCAGATGGTCCTCGACGAGCTCGCCTCCCGGCTGGGCGGCGCCTTCAAAGTGCACAAGGCCCGCGCCCAGGTCCTGGAGTCCCGCCTGCGCCCGGGCGGGCCGCGCGTGGTGCTGGCCAAGCCCTTGACCTACATGAACCTCTCCGGCGGGCCCGTGGCCGGGCTCGCCAGGTTCTACGACATCCCCGCCGAGCGGGTCATCGCCGTGCACGACGAGATCGACATCCCCTTCGCCGCCCTCAAGCTCAAGATCGGCGGGGGAGAGGGCGGGCACAACGGACTGCGGGACATGTCCAAGGCCCTGTCCACGAAGGACTACTACCGGGTGCGCGTGGGCGTGGGCCGTCCGCCCGGTCGGATGGACGCCGCCTCCTACGTGCTCAAGCCCTTCTCCTCCACCGAGGGCAAGGAGCTGCCCTTCCTGCTCGACGACGCGGCCGACGCGGTCGAGCACCTCGTCGAGAACGGACTGCTCGAGGCGCAGCAGAAGTTCCACGCCCGGTGACTCCCGCCCGCGAGCTGTGGACGCGGGAGCTTGCCGTGCCCTGGCCCGTGCGGATCGCAGGTGCGGCCATGGTGGTCAACGCGCTGCTGCTGATCGCCCACGTCCTCCACCGCGGTGGATTTGTCCTGGACCCGGACGACAGTTCGTATCGACCTTTCCGCTCGGGCGCCCTCTGGAACGGTGGAGCTGACGGCTCACTGATGGAGCTGTTCGGGCTGATCCAGCTCGGTGCCGCCGCGGTACTTCTCCTTCACATGGGCCTGCGCGATGCGGCGCAACGCGTGCTGGCCGCGTGGGGCGGTGTCTTCCTGCTGCTGGTCTCCGACGACCTCTTCCGCATCCACGAGCGGGTGGGCGCCCGCCTCGGCCTGGACCGGCTGGTGCCTTCGCTGGGCGCGACCACCGCCCAGGAGCTCGGCGGACTCGTCTTCTGGGCGGTGTCCGGACTCGTGCTGGTGGGCGGGCTGATCCGGCTGCATCGAGCGAGCGCGCCGACCGCCCGCTCCGAGTCCTGGGCGCTGCTGGCCACCGTGGTGCCGTTCGTGCTCGTCGCCGTGGGCTACGTCCTGGTGGGCGCCGCCCGTCCCGGCCTGTTCGACGGCCCCTGGGGCGAGGTCGCGGCGATGGTGCGGATCACCCTGAAGCTGCTGACCATGACGCTCCTGCTGATCCGGGCCATGAGGATCGTGGGCCTCCACCCGGAACTGACGCCGCGTCCAGACCCGCCCGCCGGACTGCTCCCCGGCGGAAGGCCGTTGTCGTACTGAGGGTTCCAGTACTCCGGTCATCGACGAGGAGCACGTGTTCCGGATCGTCAGTCGGGGGCGTCCAGCTTGTCGACCTCCACGCCCTGCGCGCGCAGCTTCTTGTAGTGGGTGTTGCGCACGGCCAGCAGGGAGCCGCCGAGCACTGCGGCGATCGCGGAGCCGGTGAGGATGCCGACCTTCGCGTGCTCGTTGTGGGGGCTGCCGACGCCGAAGCTGAGCTCCGCCACGAGCAGCGAGACGGTGAAGCCGATGCCGGCGACCACGGCCAGCCCGCCGAGGTCCAGCCACGTGTAGTCCTCGTCCTTGGCGGCCGGCGTGAACCGGTCCATGAGCCACGCGGAGCTGAAGATGCCGATCATCTTGCCGAACACCAGGCCCAGGACGATGCCGATCGCCACGGGGTCGGTCAGGGACGTCATCACGCCGTCCAGTCCGCCCACGGCCACGCCGGCGGCGAAGAAGGCGAACACGGGGATGGCCAGCCCGTTGGTCAGCGGCCGGAACCGGTGCTCCAGGGCCGGGGCGAGGCCCAGCTCGGGCTCCTCCTGGCGGATCACCCGCGGGGCGACCTTCTTGACCGGGACCACGAAGCCCAGCAGCACTCCGGCGATGGTCGCGTGGATGCCGGCCTCGAGCACGAAGAGCCAGGTGATCACCCCGATGGGCAGCAGGATGACCCAGGCGGCCCAGTGGTGCTCCATGAAGAAGTCGGGGAACTTCTGGACCAGGAAGGCGTAGATGCCCACCGGCACCAGGGCCAGCAGCAGGAACAGCGGGCTGAGGTCGTCGGTGTAGACGAAGGCGATGATGACGATGGCGATGAGGTCGTCCACCACGGCGAGGGTCAGCAGGAACGTGCGCATGGCCACGGGCAGAGATGCCCCGACCACGGCGAGCACCGAGACCGCGAAGGCGATGTCGGTGGCCGTGGGGATAGCCCACCCGTCGATGGTGCTCGGGTCCGCGCTGCTGATCAGGTTGACCACCACGTAGATGAGCGCCGGCACGATCACGCCGCCGAAGGCGGCGACGACGGGCAGCATGGCCTTGCGGATGTTGCGCAACTCGCCGTCCACGAACTCGGTCTTGAGCTCCAGACCCACCAGGAAGAAGAAGATGGCGAGCAGGCCCTCGGAGGCCCACTCGCCCACGGTGTGGTCCAGGCCGGGGAAGTCGATGCCGATGTGGGTGTCGCGCAGCGCGAAGTAGCGCTCGGCCAGCGGGGAGTTGGCGATCACGAGCGCCGAGAGCATCGCGACCAGGAGCAGAACACCGCCCACCAGGTCCTTGCGGAGGAAGTTGCCCAGTCCGGGCCCGTGCTGGTCCGTCTCGCCTGCGCTCACAGTGGGACTCCTCGTTCGTCGTCGGAAATATCGGGGTCGGTCTACGAGCGTACTGTGAGGCCGGTCTCCGGCCGACCGTGACCCGAGGCCCCGGGGCCGGCGGCTGAGCGGCTCAGCGGCTTGCGAGCCAGGCCTCGGCCTCCTGGGACTGCAGGGACAGGGCCTTGCCGATGAACGGCTCGGCGGCCTCGGCGACCATCTTCCCCACGAAGGGGATGTTGGCCTTGACCACGCAGTGCACGTGCACGTCGGTGGACTCGCCCTGCGGGGTGAGAGTCTGGGTGGCGGATCCCGAGACCGGCAGGGCGCCCACGGAGATCTCGGTGCGCACCACCCGGATACCGTCGGCGTCGGCGGTGGAGTAGGTGTCCACCTGGGTGAGCTGCACGGAGGAGCCCACGAACTTCCGGGCCATCTCGGGCAGCTTGTCCGCGGTCATGTTGCGGACCGTGGTCACGGCGAACTGGGCCTCGACGTCGCCGACGACCTCCACCGACTCCAGGGTGGCCCCGGCGCGGTGGGTCACGTGCCGGATGAACTCCTCGTCGGAGAAGGTCACCACGACCTGCTCGATGTGGGCGGGGACGGTGGTGGTGGCGGTGACGGCCATGAAGGGCTCCTCGGCATCGGTGAACGGACGGCGGTGGTCGCGTGCTCCCATGGTAGGCGGGCACCGGTCCCCGGCGTCCGCGGACGCCGAAGCATGGGCGCTGGGGCATAACTCCCGGGCCGAAGCCGGTGAGCCGCAGGATTCCGGACGGTGTGTACCGGGCCGGGGCCCTGTCGGGGTCCGGGAGTAAGCTGGGACCCGCGAACGTTGGCTCCGACAGCCTCTGTGCTCCACCAGCACCCCACTCAGCGTCCCAGGAGACTGTTCACCTATGACCTTGTCCGGACTGCTCGCCGCCCTCGGGGCGGAGCGCTCCTTCGCCAATCTGCGCACCCAGGCGGGCCTGCCGCCGGGGGAGCGCAGCGCCGAGACCGTGATCAGCGCCCCGGACGGGATGCGCGCGGTGCTCACGGCCCAGCTGAGCCGCGCCCTCGACGACGCCCCGGCCCCGGCCGCCCACCGGGCCCCGGTGCTGCTGGCCGTGACCGCGACCGGCCGCGAGTCCGAGGACCTCGCCGCGGCCCTGGGCGGGTACCTGCCGGCCGAGGAGGTCGCGGAGTTCCCGTCCTGGGAGACCCTGCCGCACGAGCGGCTCTCGCCGCGCTCCGACACCGTGGGCCGCCGCCTCGACGTGCTGCGCCGGCTGGCCGGCCACGACGCCGAGCGCCCGCTGCGGGTGGTGACGGCCCCGGTCCGCTCCGTGCTCCAGCCCGTCGTCGAAGGCCTGGGGGACTTGGCCCCGGTGCGCTTCGCCCGGGGCGAGGAGCTCGACTTCGACGCCGCCGTGACCGCCCTGGCCGAGGCCGCCTACGCCCGGGTGGACATGGTCACCCGGCGCGGGGAGTTCGCCGTGCGCGGCGGGATCATCGACGTCTTCTCCCCGGTCGAGGACCACCCCGTGCGCATCGAGTTCTTTGGCGACGAGGTCGACGAGCTGCGCTGGTTCGCCGTGGCCGATCAGCGCACCCTGGCCACCGGGGACCACCCGGACCGGCTCGTGGCCCCGCCGTGCCGCGAGGTGCTCATCACGCCGTCCGTGATGTCCCGCGCCGCGAAGCTCAAGAACTCCTTGCCCGGCGCGGAGTCGATGCTCGAGCGGATCGCCGGCGGCATCTACGTGGAGGGCATGGAGTCCCTCGCGCCCCTGCTGGTGGACGGCCTGGTGCCCATGCTGTCCCTGCTCCCGCCCGGCTCGCTCGTGGTGGTCATGGAGCCCGAGAAGGTCCGCACCCGCGCCCACGACCTCGTGGCCACCAACGAGGAGTTCCTCCTCGCCGCGTGGGAGTCCGCCTCGGACGGGCAGTCCGCGCCCATCGACATCACCTCCGCGGAGCACGTCGTCCGGAACGACGACGGCGAGGCCCGCACCCTGGCCTCCGGGTCCTTCCAGACCCTCGCCGAGGCCCGGGCCACCGCGCTGGAGACCGGCCTCGGCTGGTGGGCCGTGACCGCGCTCAACGTCAACGCGGTGGCCGGCCAAAACGTGGACGCGGACACCGCCGCGGAGGACATCGCCCTCATCGACTCGGACGCCGACACCCTCACCGTGGCCGCCCGGGACCCGCTCGGCTTCCACGGCGACGTCGAGGCCATGCTCGAGTTCCTGCAGGGCCGGGTGGCCGACGGCTGGCGCGTCGTCGCCGTCACCGAGGGCCCGGGCCCGCTGGCCCGGATCGCGGAGCTGCTGCACGAGGCCGGGATCCCCGCCGCCCGCCGCGAGACCCTCGCCGAGGAGCCGCAGCCCGGGATCGTGGAGCTCACCACCGCCGTGGCCGGCAAGGGCTTCGCCCTGGACGGGCCGCGGATCGTGCTGCTCACCGAGGCGGACCTGCTGGGCAAGGCCAGCCCGTACACCACCAAGGACATGCGCAAGCTCCCGGTGCGGCGCAAGCGCAACGCCGTGGACCCCCTGGCGCTGAGCCAGGGCGACTTCGTGGTGCACGAGCAGCACGGCATCGGCCAGTTCGTGGAGCTCATCCAGCGGCCTATCGCCGGCGCGATGATCAAGCCCGGCCAGCCGAAGCCCGTGCGCGAGTACCTGGTGCTCGAGTACGCCCCCTCCAAGCGCAACGGCCCGCGGGACCGCCTGTTCGTGCCCACCGATCAGCTCGACCAGGTCACCAACTACGTGGGCGGCGAAGCGCCCACGCTGTCCAAGATGGGCGGGACGGACTGGAACAAGACCAAGCGCGCCGCCAAGCGGGCCGTCCGGGACATCGCCAACGAGCTGATCCGCCTGTACTCGGCGCGCATGGCCTCCCGCGGGCACGCCTTCGCGGAGGACACCCCGTGGCAGCGCGAGCTCGAGGAGGCGTTCCCCTACATCGAGACGCCGGACCAGCTGACCACCATCGACGAGGTCAAGGCGGACATGGAGCGGGAGGTCCCCATGGACCGGCTGATCTCCGGGGACGTGGGCTACGGCAAGACCGAGGTGGCCGTGCGCGCGGCGTTCAAGGCCGTGCAGGACGGCAAGCAGGCCGCCATCCTGGTGCCCACCACGCTGCTCGCCCAGCAGCACGCCGAGACGTTCACCGAGCGCTTCTCCGGCTTCCCGGTGCGCCTGGCCGCGCTCTCCCGGTTCCAGACCGCCAAGGAGACCAAGGAGACGCTCGCCGGGCTCAAGGACGGGTCGATCGACGTGGTGATCGGCACCCACCGGCTGCTGTCCAAGGAGGTCCAGTTCAAGGACCTCGGCCTCGTGGTCATCGACGAGGAGCAGCGCTTCGGTGTGGAGCACAAGGAGAAGCTCAAGGCGATGCGCACCAACGTGGACGTCCTGGCGATGTCCGCGACGCCCATCCCGCGCACCCTGGAGATGTCCCTGACCGGGATCCGCGAGACCTCCACCCTGGCCACCCCGCCGGAGGAGCGCCACCCCGTGCTCACCTACGTGGGCGCCTACACCGACAAGCAGGTCTCCGCCGCCGTCCGGCGCGAGCTCATGCGCGAGGGCCAGGTCTTCTACATCCACAACCGGGTGTCCTCGATCGAGCGCAAGGCCAAGGAGATCGCCGAGCTCGTGCCCGAGGCGCGCATCGCCGTGGCGCACGGACAGATGTCCGAGTCCCGGCTGGAGCAGATCATCGTGGACTTCTGGGAGAAGAAGTTCGACGTCCTGGTCTGCACCACCATCGTGGAGACCGGCCTGGACATCGCCAACGCCAACACCCTGATCGTCGACGGCGCGGACCGCTACGGCCTCTCGCAGCTCCACCAGCTGCGCGGGCGCGTGGGCCGCGGCCGGGAGCGGGCCTACGCCTACTTCCTGTACCAGGCCGAGAAGCCGCTCTCCGAGACGGCGCTGGAGCGGCTCAAGGCCGTCGCCGCCCACAACGAGCTCGGCGCCGGAATGCAGCTGGCCGTCAAGGACCTCGAGATCCGCGGCGCCGGCAACCTGCTGGGCGGGGAGCAGTCCGGGCACATCGCCGGGGTGGGCTTCGACATGTACCTGCGCCTCGTGGGCGAGGCCGTCGCCGAGTACCGCGGCGAGGAGGACGAGCGGCCCACCGAGATGAAGATCGAGCTGCCGGTCAACGCCTACCTGCCGCATGACTACGTGCCGGGGGAGCGGCTGCGCCTGGAGGCCTACCGCAACCTCGCCAACGCCGCCACGGAGGAGTCGATCCAGGAGGTCGCCGACGAGCTCGTCGACCGCTACGGCGAAGTGCCCGAGCCGGTGCAGAACCTGCTCGAGGTCGCCCGGTTCCGGGTGGCCGCCCGCGCCGCCGGCCTCACCGACGTCGCGGCGCAGGGCAACATGGTCCGCTTCGCCCCCGCCGACCTCCCCGAGTCCCGGCAGATGCGGCTCACCCGCCTCTACCCGGGCGCCCAGGTCAAGGCGGTGCCCGGCACCGACACCTTCCAGGTGCTGATCCCCAAGCCCAAGACCGAGCGGATCGGGGGCAAGGACCTCGTGGACGGCGCGGTGCTCGCCTGGGCGCGCGGCGTGGTCGAGGCGGTCTTCGCCAAGGAGCCCGCCACCGCCTGACTCGAGCGCGCGGTGGCCGCCCCGGTCCACCGGGCACGGAAAAGGTCCCCTCCCGCTGCGGGAGGGGACCTTTGTGGTTCGATCCGTCAGCGCCGTCGCTGGACCTGTCGCCTCCGGACCCCGGTCAGCCGGGGTCCGGCCGATACGGTGCTACTCGGTGGCCTTGCCGTACTTGTCGTCGTGGTGGACGGCAGCGGTGTGGGTGTCGCGCTCACGGATGTCCCGGGGACCGTCGTCGAACTCGGCGGCGGTGCCGCCCTTGCCCATCCGGGGCACCTCGGTGGACGAGGGGACGTCCATGGCCACGGCGCGCCCGCCCACGGACTTCTTCGCGGTGCTGTTGTGCAGGATGGTCACCGGGATGAGCAGGGCCAGGGTGTAGAGGCCGAGGCCGATGAACCAGATCAGCGGGCTGTTGGGGTAGCTGGCGAAGGCGATGAAGCTGCCGATCATGATGGCCATGCAGACCGCGAGGAACACGAGGTTGTTGACCGTGCGTCCCTGACCCGAGTGCGAGCGAACGGTGGCGCCACCGCTGCGGCCGGTCGACGAGTCCGCCGAGGTGCTGGTGGACGACTGGGCTCTGTTGGCCATGGATCTAACCCTTCTGGCGGTGGGAGGCGGCCGGTCACGGGCGGCCGCGAAGCATTCGCGTCCAGTCTAGTCCCACGGACCGACGCCCCGGACGTTCCGCGTGGCCACCCCCGGCCGACCACGACGGGCGGCCCCGCGCCGACCCACGTGACCCCATTCCACCCGGGCGGCCCCGGACGTTCCGCGCGGCCGCCCCACGGGAACCGCGACGGCCCCCGCCCGCGAATGCGGGAGGGGGCCGTCGGTCGCCGTGCGGGGTGGACTACTGGGTGGCCCTGCCCAGGGCGTCGTCCTGGTGCTCCGCGCGGACCTGGGCGTCCCGGGTGCCGATGTCGCGGGGAGCGTCCGGGAAGCTCGCCGCGGTGGTGGGCTCGCCGGCGACCTCCGTGGTCGGCGGGACGTCCATGGCCAGGGTGCGCCCGCCCTCGGCCTTCTTCGCGGTGCTGTTGTGCAGGATGGTCACCGGGATGAGCAGGGCCAGGGTGTAGAGGCCGAGGCCGATGAACCAGATCAGCGGGCTGTTGGGGTAGCTGGCGAAGGCGATGAAGCTGCCGACCATGATGGCCATGCAGACCGCGAGGAACACGAGGTTGTTGACCGTGCGTCCCTGACCCGAGTGGGAACGCACGGTGGTGCCGCTGCGGCCGCTGGGCGTGGCGTCCGCCGAGGTGCTGGTGGACGACTGGGCTCGGTTGGCCATGGATCCAATCCTTCTGACGGTGGGAGCGGCCGGCCGCGGCGGCCGCGGGGAGTTCGCGGTCAGTCTAGTCGCTCGGGTGCGGCCGGCGGCGGCGCGCCGCGGAGGGTGCGGCGGACCCGGCCGAGCAGGACCCGGTCGAGCAGGGCCCGGTCGAGCAGGGCCCGGCGTGCTCAGCCGGGTCAGGGCGCGGCGGGTCGGCTCGAGCCGGGTCCGGCGCCTTCGGCCCGGTCGGGGTCCGGCGGGCCGAGCCGAGCGGGATCGGCGTGCTCAGCCGAGGAGCGCGGGACCGCTGCTGGCGCCGATCCGGGAGGCGCCGGCCTCGATCATTGCCAAGGCGTCCTCGCGGGTGCGGATGCCGCCGGAGGCCTTGACGCCGATCTCCGGGCCCACGGTCGCCCGCATCAGCCGGACGTCCTCCACGGTGGCCCCGGCCGTGGAGAAGCCCGTGGAGGTCTTCACGTAGTCCGCTCCGGCGGCCACGGCAGCCTCGCAGGCGAGAACCTTCTGCTCGTCGGTGAGCAGGCACGTCTCGATGATTACCTTGAGCCGGGCCCCGCCCTGGTGGGCCGCCTCGGCGACGGCCCGGATGTCCTCCTCGATCCGCTCGCGCTCGCCGGCGCGGGCGGCGGCGATGTCGATGACCATGTCGATCTCGTCGGCCCCGGCGGCCACGGCCGTGGCGGTCTCGAACGCCTTGACCTCGGTGGCGGACGCGCCCAGCGGGAAGCCGACCACCGCGCAGGTCAGCACGTCGCTGCCCGCCAGCTGCTCCCGCACGAAGCCGGTCCACACCGGGTTGGTGCACACCGAGGCGAAGCCGTACTGCCTGGCCTCCGCGCACAGGGTGGCGATCTGCTCACGGGACGCCTCCGGCTTGAGCAGCGTGTGGTCGATGTAGGGGGCGAGCTGGGGGGTGGTCACGGGCGGCCTCTCGACGGTTGGGCGGGTCGGCGCCCAGCCTACCGGCCGCCGCTCGCCTCTTCCCACGGGTTCGCACGGGCGTGCTGCACTCCGGCACGTGAGATCGCTGGCTCGGGCCATGACGGGGCGGTTGGTCTCCTCCACGATCTGCGCGAGAGCGATGACGCTGCAAGTGTGCCCTGGCTGTGGTTCCCCGATCATTGCGGGCAGGCTCTGTAGGACACGACGATGCCGACGGTGGTGCCCGGCCGCTGTGACTGTGATCATTCTGTACTTCCGGTGTCCGATCAGATTCGACATCGGTGGTGTCCTCGTCCCGGTCGTTCTGCGATACCCGTTCCGGGCCCTCACGTGCTGGTGCTCGGTGCATCGGTCCCGCGGTGACACCAGTAGAATAATGCGGGCGTGCCGCCAGGCCGCCGAATCGGCCGGCCCGCGTTGCCACCGTGCCGTACGGGCATGAGTGGGGCCCCGGAGCGGGCTACGAACGGTCGAACGGAGGGGGCTCCATGGTGCTGAGACGACAAGGCGGCAGCCGGCGGCGTGCCGTCGGTTGCCTTCTGCTGGCCGCTACCACCACCGGGCTCGTCGCCTCGTGCTCTTCCGGCCCGGAGCTCAACGATCCGTGGTTCGCCGGCTATGCGTACTTGGCCACGGCCCCTAGGTATGAGCTGCAAAAATCAAATCTCGGCGGAGGCGGAGCGGTCTTCTCGTTCCTCGTGGCGGACGCACACGACTCTTGCACCCTCACATGGGGCGACGCCGGATCCCTGGAGGATGCTTCGCGCGAGTTCGAACTCGAGCAGCAGATATCCGGCCTCCGACACAACGGCGGCGATGTGGCGCTCTCCTTCGGCGGCGCGGCCGGGGATGAACTGGCGACCGTATGCCACGACGTGGAACGTGTTCATGAAGCCTACGACGAGGTCTTGAGCCGTTACCGGGTCGATACGGTGGACTTCGACGTCGAGCTGGACGATCTGGGGTACGAGGATGCCAATGTCAGGCGTGCCCAGGCCGTGGCGGAGCTGCAGGACGAGCGCATCTGGAACGATCCGCTGCAGGTCTGGCTCACACTGCCGGTGACTCCGCGGGGGCTCGACGCCGATGCAAGCGATGTCGTGGCGCAGACACTTGACGAAGGTGTCGATCTCACCGGCGTGAACCTGATGACAATGAGCTTCGGAACCGGCAAGGAACCAAGCCAGAGCGTGTCAGAGGCTGCTCAGTCTGCGGCTCGTGCGGCGCACGGACAGCTAAAGGGGTTCTACCAGGAGGCCGGGGTCGAGCTGACCGACGAACAGGTATGGAATCGCATCGGGCTTACCCTCATGATCGGACAGAACGACGTCCCCGGAGAGGTCCTCGACCAGGCTGATGCTCGAGAGCTGGGGCAGTTCGCGCGGCAACTGGGCGTGGGCCGGCTGTCGTTCTGGGCACTCAACCGGGATCGTCCCTGTCCTGCAAACCGGGTCGCTGACCCCATGGCTTCGGTCGAGTGCAGCGGGGTGGATCAACAGGTGGGGGAGTTCGCCGGTCTGCTGGGAGCAGAGTTCGTCAGGTAGACCGAGTTCATCGAGGTGGCATCGCCGCGAACGTGCCGCGTCGAGCGAGAAATTCCGCGACCTTGCTCGTAGGCTGATAGTGACGCTCCCCCCACGTCACCGGAAGGCCCCCCATGGACCTGCTCCAAGCGCTCATCGTTGCACCGTTCATGTTCACGCTGTTCGCTTCACGGATCGTTCGGCGTCGCCGTTCGATCCGGCTGGACGTGATTCTTGCCGAAGTCGAAGCAGCCAGCGCCCTCGTCATCGCGGATTGGCCCCACACGCACACGTCAGCTCGCCTCGAGCGGCTCGCTCTGGAACGACGGCTGCGCAGTGCTTCCTACAAGCAGGGGTGGCACACGGCGGCCAGCCGTGAGATCGACTACCTGCTGCTGCAAAGGATCGGAGTTGCGGAGAAGCGGCTGCGGACAGCGCGGGACATGGCTTGCAAGACCGCGGCCGTGACTGCAGATCACCACTGACCAACGTAACGGACCCAGCAACCGTGCAGTTGCTGGGTCCGCGGCGAGCGGATCATCGACGGTATCTCACCGAAGGTGGTTCTCGCCCATGAACCGAGGGCGCTGTAAGGCCTCAGCCTTGTTTCGCACGCTGTCCCACAGGAACAGCACCCATAGCGTCGACGCTGTCGATGTCGATAACGCTGTTGGTGCGGTCCGGTTTATACCATCCCACGACGCGGCCTTTCAAGACCTGAATCAGAGACGCATAGATCACGTAGGCGCGCAAAGGCTCGAAAATGAATCGGTAGATAGGCACGACAAGAAGGTGCATCGGGCTCTCCTTGACCATGTACATCGCGATCAAGCAGAAAATCGCTTGGACCACGGCTCCAATGAGCACAATGAATGCGAAATGCTCCCAGTCGCCGGATACGAGGCTCAGAAGGATGAGCACCATGACAAGGGGTAGGAACACCAGGTGGATCACAAAGGAAACGAGATTGTAGGGAAGGGCCGCCATTCCCAACGCCCCGTACCTCGGATTGAAAATCATGCTGGAGTGCTTGCGCAGGGCCTGTAAGTTCCCGTACGTCCACCGGACACGCTGCTTGGTAAGCGCACGGAGGGCCATCGGCGCTTCTGTCCACGCCACAGCCTCGTTCTCCTGCACCACCGCGTAGCCTTGACGATGTATGGACAGCGTCAGGTCCATGTCCTCAGCCAGCGTGTCGTGAGAGTAGCCGCCGGCGCTCTCAAGTGCTTCACGGCGCCAAGCCGTGCAGGCGCCGGGGGCCACAGATATGGCGCCTGCTACTCCAGCAGCCATGCGGTTGATACAGATGCCGCACATATACTCCAGGCTCTGCCACAGTGTGAGGACGTTTCTCCGGTTACCGACCTTAACTTGGCCTGCCACGGCTCCGACCTGACGGCTGCCGTCGTGGTCATAGAAGTGCCGGGCCAGCATGCGAATGGTGGAGGACTCGAACAACGTGTCGCCGTCGATGGTGATGATGATCTCTCCGGTGGCATGGAGGATGCCCCGGTTGCTGGCGACGGACTTGCCGCCGTTGGACTGTGTGTGAACCCGGAGCTGCGGCCATGTGTCAGCGTAGGCTTGGAGGATCGCCAGGGTCCGATCTGTGGATCCGTCGTCGACGGCGATCACTTCCAGTGCCGGGTAGTCACTGGAGCGCAGAGCGTTGAGCGTCCGCTCGACGACCGGTTCCTCGTTGAAGACGGGCAGGACGACGCTCACCAGAGGCAGCTCGTGATCGGGCAGCGCACGCCACTGGCGACGCTTCCGGCGCCGGTGGCCGTGCAGTGCCAGGACCACTGAGAGCACGGAGAGCAGCACCAGTGACCCGGTCCAGAACCAGAAGAGCCAGCCGCTGATCACACCGGGGAGCACAGTGGCGGTCGACAGCGCCGCAGCCGTCGCGTCGTCGGCTAGAAGTGGTTCTGCGTCGGGGTCCGGGACGTACTCGGCTGGGAGCAGCGGCTCCAAGGTGGTGAACTGGTAGCCCTGGTCCTTGGCCCGTTCGATGAACTTTTTGAGCATGGACACCGTGGCCGTACGGTCGGTGCCCCCGGCGTGCATGACCACGACGTGCCCTTGGCCGTCCAACTCCGGCAGAGGGACCGTCTCGTCCGGCCCGTACTTCCAGTCCCACGTGTCCAGGTCCATGTTCACATGCAGGTACCCGAGCTGTTGGGCGTGCAGCAATGCCAGGGGTTTGAGCTCAGGATTTCCCTCGGGGAAGCGGAACAGACGGCTTCCGTAACTCGCCACGGACCGCATGGTGCGGTCGGTCCCTATGAGCTCTTCCCGGTGCCTGAGACCAGGATCCTCCCAACCGATCATGTGGGTCATGGTGTGGTTTCCCACCATGTGCCCTTCCTCGACCGTCCTGCGGAAAACTTCCGGGTGCTCCACAATGCTGCGCCCAGTGTTGAAGAAAGTGGCAGGTACCTGTTCCTGCGCCAGCACATCGAGGATCTGCGGTGTGAAGGTGGAGTCGGGACCGTCATCAAAGGTCAGTATCAGCTGACCCGGACCTGGCTCGCCAAAACGCTCCATGGCGTAGGGGCTGTCGCCGACCTTTCTCGCCTCCTGCGGAGTCAGCTCACGCAGCTCTTCGTCCGTGAACGGATCCACGAGGACTGTCCTTCCGGCCTCTCTTTCCACCAGCGTCATGCGGACGAAAGCGTTCTGGCTCAGATTTCCGACCACCGGGATGGCCTCAGGGTTGCCTGCGGCGAAGAACTCCTCGGGATATCCGAGATGCTGGTTCAACGGCTGCCCCCACGTCTGTTGCAGAGCCTGCGGCAAAATCCACGCTGCTGAGCCGAGAGCCATCACCAGCACGATGGCGAGCCCTATGAGAATCCGATGCCAGCGGCGGCCGCTCTTGTCGAAGAAGACCGGAGGCGCGACGTCGTTCTCGGGATTCTTTCTTGACGCACCGTTGATTCTGTGGCTTTCATAGGCCCAGCCGTCTGAAGACAGCAGGGTGTGATGATTAGGTGGATTTGCCAAAATTCACTCTTTCAAGATCGATGCGAGCCCATCGCAGCGGGCTGATCGATTCGTCCCCCTGACGAACCGCATGGGTAGCATCGTGGCAGGGTGGCGGAGTGCTGAGCAGAAATGAACGTCAATTCATCAACCCTTGCAGGGTTGAATCTCAGGGGATTTGCGAACCCAACTAGGTGATATGTCGTCTTCCTTCTCGTGCTGGTCATGGAGCCGTCGCGTCACGGCGTGGGCTATGTGGGGGACAAGAGGGCAATCCTTTGTCCCCTTTATGGCTACATTGTGCCGCTTCCGGCAGTCGCTCATGTTACGCACGGCAAGTACTCAGATTTCTTTCCGTTGCGCGTTGCGGAAGCCCCCGGCCCCCGATGGCGCGTGCACGCGCCTCCTCCGTCTCCCCTGAATGTCGCTCCTGGGGTGAACCGGCGGGAAATGCTGGCTCCAAGCAATGAGGCGGGTTCCGGCTGATACGGTCCCACTGTCCCTGTCTATCGAGAACAGGTGACACCGCCCGAGCTGGGCTCCAGTGGCACCCTGGCACGGCCTGGGGTCAGAGCAGGTGTCGCAACGGCCTCCTCGGCGCGGCGCGGTCTGACCGTGACCGTTTCGTCACCATTACATCAGGAAAGTGTTCGCTAATCCGGCACGGTCTGCTACATTCGATGCACGGCGAACGATTGTCCGCCCGACCTGCGGCCTTGGCAGTTGCCGAGCGGTCGCAGGGGTGCGTCGGGATACCCCCGGTTCCCCTGACCCCCATCCTGGCGCGCCCCCGCAATCGTCCCGCGCCCGCCGAGGCACCGATCGGTTGTCGATCCACCATCGGTCGCGCGTCCACTGCCGTTCGCGCTTCCGCGACCCGGCCCGCCTCCGCTGCCAGACTGCTCCTACCGCCGCGCCCGTTCACCCCATCGGGTGCCGCAGCAGTCGGAGCGGCTACCGTCCGTCGTCGGGCTGCGCGCCGGACAGGGCGTCCGTGAGCTGCTTGAGCATCGCGCCCATCCGGAACCGCTCGGGCACGAGCGGCTCGATCCCGAGCTCCAGCAGCGGCGCGGCCGTCACCGGCCCCACGGTCGCGGCGAGCATCCCGCCGCGGAACGCCGCCAGCAGCTCCTCGTGCAGCCCCAGCTCCTCGGCCGTGCTGAACAGCGCGTCCACGGCCGGGGCGGCGGTGAACGTCACGGCATCCACCCGCCCGGCGGCGGCCTCGCGCACGAGCACCGGCACCTGCCCGGCGTCGTCGGCGGAGGCCCACCGATAGGGGGTCACGGTGAGCACGCGGGCCCCGGCGTCGGTGAGCCGGCGGCGCTGGACCACGTCGGCGATCCCGTGCAGCTGCAGGCCGATCGTGCGTCCGGCGAGGTCCCCGCCGTGCTCGGCCAGGACGAGGTCCACGAGCCCGGCGGTGGTCTCGTCCGCGGACATCCCGGCGTCCTCGAGGCCCAGGCCGCGCACCGCGCCCCGGCCCTTGGGCCCGCGCACGTAGACGGCGGCCTCGCGCAGGCACAGCAGCAGGTCCGCGTCGAAGCCCTGGGCCACGGCGGCGTCGTGCCAGCGGCGCAGACCGTAGCCCGTAGTCAGCAGCACCAGGTCGGGGCGGGCCTCGAACATCGCCCGGGAGGCGGCGGCGAGACTGGCGTCCTCGCCGATCGGCTCCACGCGCAGGGCGGGGGCGTGCAGCACGCGGGCACCGCGGCGCTCGAGGGCCGCGATCTGGTCCTCGGAGCGGCGGTGCGCGGTCACGCCCACCACCCGCCCGGCCAGGGGCAGGTCCTCAGCAGCCATGGGCGGTCACCTCCGCGAGGAACGCGTCCCGCTCGGCGGTCGCCAGGCGGACCACCGGGCCGACGACGACGACGGCGGGCGAGCCGCAGCCCGCCGCCGCGGTGTCCGCGACCGCGGTCGCGAGCGTGGTGACCGTGGAGCGCTGCCGGTCGGTGAAGCCGCGCTCGACCACGGCCAGCGGGGTCGCGGGATCGGCGCCGGCCCGGACCAGGCCGGCCACGAGGTGGGGGAGGGTCGCCACGCCCATGAGCACCACGAGCGTGCCGCCGCCCGCGCCGAGTCCGGCGAAGTGGGCGAGCTCCGCCTCGGAGAACGGCACGTGCCCGGAGGCGACCGTGAACATCCGGGACACCTCGCGGAAGGTCACCGGGATCCCGGCCGCGCCCGGCACCGAGACCGCGCTGGTGATGCCCGGGACCACGTCCACGGGGATGCCGTGGGCGGCGCACGCGGCGAGCTCCTCGGCGCCGCGGCCGAAGACGTAGGGGTCCCCGCCCTTGAGCCGCACCACCGAGCGGCCGGCCAGGGCGTGCTCCACCATGAGGTCCTGGATCTTCGCCTGCGGGACCGGGTGGTGGCCGGGGGTCTTGCCGACGGGGACGATCTCGGCGCCGGGGGCGGCGGCGGCCACCGCGCCCCCGGGGGCGAGCCGGTCGACGAAGACCACGTCGGCGTCCTGCAGGGCCGCCACGGCGCGCACGGTGAGCAGGTCGTCGGCGCCGGGCCCGCCGCCGACCAGGGTCACGCGGCCGCCGGTGCGGGCGGCGGGCTCCTGCACCACGGGCACGCGCGCGCCGGCCGCGTCCAGGGCCTCGCGCCAGCGCGGTGCCGCCCGTCCGACGACCACGGCGAGCGCGACGCCCGCGAGGTCCGCCGGGCCGAGCAGATCCGGTTGGGTCACGGATCGGACGGCCGCCCCGGCCGCCTCGTAGCGGCGACGGGCGCGCCGGGTGTCGTCCGGGACGCCGAGGACGAGCACCGGGACTCCGGTGAAGTCGGCGGTCAACAGCATGCGGTCCTCCAGGGGGCGAGCGGGGGTCGTGGCGGGCCGGCCACCACTACCAGGATGAGGCACGCGTGTTACAGCACGGTTGCCCGCGTGACGCCGCGTGACGCCGGCGCCGCGGTCCGGGCCCCGATCGTAGGCTGGATCCATGACGACCACCGAGCCCCCCGTCCTGCTCGCCTGCGCCCACGGCACCAGCTCCCCGGCCGGCCGCACCGCCGTGCAGCGTCTCGTGGACGCCGTCGCCGCCGAGCTGCCGGACGTCGAGGTGGTGCCCACGTGGGTGGACGTCCAGACCCCCGACCTGGCCGAGCGCACCGAGCAGTACGCCGGGCGCCCCGCGGTGGTGGTCCCGCTGCTGCTTTCCGCCGGCTACCACGTCTACGTGGACGTGGCCGAGGCGGTCGCCGCCGACGACCTCCACCGGGTCTCGGCCGCCCTGGGCCCGGACCGGGAGCTGGCCCGGCTGCTCGCCCGGCGGGTGCACGAGGCGTGCACGGCCGCCGGGGCGCCGCTGGGCGAGCACGACGCCGTGGTGCTCGCCACCGCCGGGTCCTCGGACCGCCGAGCGGTGGCGGACTGCGCCGCGGTGGCGGACCTGCTGGCCGAGGAGCTCGACCGGCCCGTGGCCGTGTCCTACCTGGCCGCCGCGCGCCCCCGCGTGAAAGAAGCGGTGTCCGGCGCCCGCGCCGGCCTGGCGGACGGCGGCCGCGTCGTCGTCGCCAACTACCTGCTGGCGCCCGGCTACTTCCTGGACCTCTCACGGAAGGCCGGCGCGGACGTGGACACCGAGCCGCTGGCCGTGCCGGAGGGCGAGGTCCCCGCCGAGCTCGTGGACGTGGTGGTCTCGCGCTACCGCTCGGTGGCCTGAGCCCCTGCCCGCTCAGCCCACCGGGTGTGCCAGGTGTCCAGGTGCACTCGCCCGGGCCACTTGGTGCGCCGAGCCCCCAGTGCACGCGCTCCCTGCATCGAGTCCCCGGTTTCTCTCACCCTTCTGCGCCGAGCCCCCAGTCCCGGCGCAGATCCCCAGATGTAGTTTGGGGAGCTGCCACGGGGTTGGGGACTCGGCGGACATGCCACCCGCACAGTGGGGACTCAGCGCCAGGGCAGCCGCGGCGCTGGGGTACACGGCGAGGGTGACACCTGGAGTCTGGGGACTTGGTGGGCGTTTCGCCGGGAGCTTGGGGACTCGGCGGAAGTGTCGCCGGGGACTCGGGGACTGGGTGGAAGTGCTGCCGGGATCTTGGGGACTCGGCGCCGGGGTGGCCGGGCGTGGGACCCGGGGCGGTCAGTCGCGCGGGCGGGCGAGGTCCGCGTCCTCGTAGCGGACCATCTTCGACCCGGTGACCAGCTTGTGGCCGAACCACAGGGCCAGGAACAGCGGCAGGCCGATGTAGGCGGTCAGGGCGGCCATGAGGTCCATGTCGCCGATGAACGCCTGGTAGTTCTGCCCGAGGATCACCACGGCGCACAGCACGAGCGCCACCACAGGACCGAGCGGGAAGAACCGTGCCCGGTAGGGAAGATCGGCGAGGTCGTGGCCCTGGGCGGTGTAGGCCTTGCGGAAGCGGTAGTGGCTCCAGGCGATGCCCATCCACACGATGAACCCGGCCAGCCCCGAGGCGCTGACCAGCCACACGTAGGCGTCCCCGTCCCCGATGAACGTGGTGAGGAAGGACGCCCCGCCCACCAGCGTGGTGGCGATCAGCGCGTTCATGGGCACGCCGCGGCGGTTGACCTTCGCCAGGAAGCGCGGCGCCTTGCCGCCCTTGGCCAGCGCCCAGAGCATGCGGGTGGAGGCGTAGAGACCGGAGTTGCCGGCCGAGAGGATCGCGGTGAGGATCACCGCGTTCATCACGGACGCCGCCGCCAGGACGCCCGCGTTCTGGAAGACCAGGGTGAACGGGGAGATGGAGATGTCCTCGACGCCGCTCGTGAGCAGGTTGGGGCTGGTGTAGGGGATGAGGAAGCCGATCACGGTGATCGCGCCCACGTAGAACAGCAGGATCCGCACGAACACGGTGCGGATGGCCTTGGGCACGTTCTTCTCGGGGTTCTCCGCCTCGCCGGCGGCGACACCGACGAGCTCGGTGCCCTGGAAGGAGAAGCCGGCCACCATGAAGATCGCCAGGATGCCGAGGCCGCCGCCCACGAAGGGCGCGTCCCCGGTGGTCCAGTTCTCGAAGCCGGGCGACTCCCCGCCCAGGATCCCGACGATCATCAGGATGCCGAGCCCCAGAAAGAGCACGATCGTGACGACCTTCACGAGGGAGAACCAGAACTCGCTCTCGCCGTAGGCCCGGGCGCTCAGCGCGTTGAGGGCGAACAGGATCGCCAGGAAGGACCCGGACCAG
This sequence comes from Kocuria himachalensis, assembly GCF_054784195.1. Classification (NCBI taxonomy): domain Bacteria; kingdom Bacillati; phylum Actinomycetota; class Actinomycetes; order Micrococcales; family Micrococcaceae; genus Kocuria; species Kocuria himachalensis. The sequence continues at coordinate 216,056 of NZ_BAAGPL010000015.1, read as the reverse complement.
ATCCACGAGGGCGAGTCGGGGAACCAGTAGCGCATGATCAGCGCGGCGGCCACGAGCTCGGCGGCCACGGTGATCGCCCAGTTGTACCAGTAGTTCCAGCCGATGGCGAAGCCGAAGGAGGGGCTCACGAAGCGGGTCGAGTACTCCTCGAACGCGCCCGAGACCGGCAGGTAGGTCGCCATCTCGCCGAGGCTCTGCATCAGCAGGAAGACCATGAAGCCGATGACCACGTAGGCCAGCAGCGCCCCCCCGGGACCGGCGGTGGCGATGGTGTTGCCCGAGGCCACGAACAGGCCGGTGCCGATGGCCCCGCCCATCGCGATCATGGTCAGGTGGCGCGGCTTGAGGCTGCGGCGCAGCTTCTGCTGGGACTGCAGCTGCTCCTGGGTCGCAGGAGGGCTCTGCTCGGCCCGAGGACGTGCGGTGCTGGTCACGCGGAATCTTCTCCTCTGGTGCGGTGGACGGACCACGGAAGGAGGAAGTGGGGGGCGCCGTCCCCCCGAACGGTCCTGGCCGATTATGGAGGACCGGTTGCGAAACCGAAATTCGGCAGGAGGCGGCTGCACGTGCTTCCACCTAGAATGGACGGGTGAAAACGCATGCGGATCCGGGCGAGGCCGCGCCGCGCCGCGGATCCCGCTGGGTCGTGGATGTGGCCATTCTCACCGGCGCCCTGCTGGCCCTGGTCATCGCGACGCTCGCCGTCCGGTGGTCGTGGACGCCGGCCCCGGGGCCGGAGGAGCAGGTCTCCTGCGCCCCCTACGGCCTCGAGGGCGTGAGCACCGCCCCGCGCGGCGGGGCCCGCCCGCTCAGCACCGGCCCTGCGCTCACAGGGGGGCTGCGCTGGGCGGAGGGGACCTCGGACCGGCTCGACGTCGCCTTCGAGCACGACGGCACGACCAGCAGCTACCACGTCTTCGCCGACGGCATCGACTGGAGCGAGCCGGTCGGCGTGGTCTTCCGCCTGCACGGGGACGGGGCCTACGAGTACCACCACCCGGAGCACAAAGTCTCGTGCCTCGCGGAGGTCGCGCGCTCGCACAACGCGGTGCTCGTGACTCCCCGCACCCCGGACCGGCAGGGCGAGCCCACGTGGTGGGAGGACCTCGACGGCAACGCCGACTGGTTCGTGGCCCTGGCCGAGCACCGGATCCTCGCCGAGTACGACCTCGACCGCTCCCGCACGTGGCTGCACGGCTACTCCGGGGGCGCCGAGTTCATCAGCTACGAGCTGCTGGCGGACCGCGCGGACTTCCTGGCGGGCGGAGGCGCGGTGCTCTCCGGCGGCGGCGGGGCGCCGTCCACCGGGTCCTCGGAGCCGACGGACGAGCAGCTCGAGCAGCTGGTCCTGCACTGGGACGTGGGTCTCGACGACGACGGCACCGACCCCGACGCACCGTTCGACGCGCTCTCCGCGGCGGCGGCCGGGCGCGCCTGGTACCAGGACGCCGGCTGGACGCGGACCAGCGTGCGCTACCGCGAGGGCGTGGACCACTTCGAGCTGCCCGAGGCCCGGGTGCTCGACGCCGCCATGACCGCCGGGGGGTCCGCGTCAGGGCCCTCGGCAGAGCTCCCGCCCGGCCTCCCGGCAGACCCCGCGACGGAGCCATCGGCACCCGGACGTGACTGATCTCTCGTCGTCGTCCCCGGTCAGCGGACGATCCGCGGATTGGCGCGGCCCAGCGGGGGAGGGAGCGCTCCCGGAGCGGACCGCCGCTCCCCTCTCGGCTTGCACATGCAATAACACCGACCGTACGGTGCAGTAAGCAGAGCTGGCAGGGGAGCCGGTTCAGGGGGAAGGCCGATGCCGGGGGCATCGAGGCCGAACAACCGCTTCCGGTACGGCGCTGATCCGCGCATGCCTTTAGGGAGCCTTCCCACCGGTCCGTCCGGCACCTGAGCCCATCTCTCCCGCCGGCACCGGCCGTTGTGCAGATCCGCAGCGGCAGTGAAGTCGATGGGGGAATCAATGACAGTGCGCCCAACCACGCGCAGCGGCTCGACCCGCCAGGGAGGCGGTCGGCACCTGCTCGAGGACCGGTACCCGGGGCAGGATCCGATGGAGGACAGCGAGGTCCTCGACCGAGCCCTGCACACGCAGCCCATGCCGCAGGTCCCGGGCCGCGCCGTCTTCCCCGTCGCGTCCGCGCCGGCCCCGCGCACGCTCGTGGACATCGTCATGGACACCGTCTCGCGCCACCCGGACGCGGTGGCCGTCGACGACGGGAGCACCGTGCTCAGCTACGCCGAGTTCCTGGAGCGCGTCGAGGCCCAGGCCCAGCGCCTGTGGGACCTCGACATCGGCCGCGGGGACCGCGTCGGCATCCGTGTCCCCTCCGGGACCGTGGACCTCTACGTGGCCGTGCTCGGCACGATCTTCGCCGGCGCCGCCTACGTCCCGGTCGACTTCGACGACCCCGACGAGCGCGCCGACACGGTCTGGGAGGAGGCGGGGGTGTGCGCCGTCTACGGCGCGGGCCTGTCCCTCCGGCCCCGCGGCGGCGTCCGCGCGGGCGCGGATTGCCGGCAGCCCGGCACGGGCGACGACGCCTGGATCATCTTCACCTCCGGGTCCACCGGCAAGCCCAAGGGAGTGGCGATCAGCCACCTCTCGGCCGCCGCCCTCGTGGACGCCGAGGCCGAGCTCTACCTGCCCCGGCGCCCCCTGGGCCCGGGCGACCGCGTGATGGCAGGGCTCTCCGTGGCCTTCGACGCCTCGTGCGAGGAGATGTGGCTGGCCTGGCGCTCCGGCGCCGCCCTGGTCCCGGCCCCGCGCGCCGTCGTACGCTCGGGCACCGACCTCGGCCCGTGGCTCGTGGAGCGGGGCATCACCGCCGTCTCCACGGTGCCGACGCTCGCGTCGATGTGGCCGGCCGAGGCGCTGAGCCGCATCCGCCTGCTCATCTTCGGCGGGGAGGCGTGCCCCAACGAGCTCGCCGCCCGCCTGGTGCACCCTGGCCGCGAGGTCTGGAACACCTACGGCCCCACCGAGGCCACGGTCATCGCCACCGGCGCTGTGCTCACGGGCGAGCCGCCCGTGCGCATCGGCCTGCCGCTGCCCGGGTGGGAGCTGGCCATCGTCGACACCTCCGGCAATCCGGTGCGCTGGGGCGAGGAGGGCGAGCTGATCATCGGCGGCGTCGGGCTGGGCCGCTACCTGGACCCCGCCAAGGACGCCGAGAAGTTCGCGCCCATGGACTCCCTGGGCTGGGAGCGGGCCTACCGCTCCGGCGACCTCGTGCGCGCCGACCCCGAAGGCATCGTCTTCGTGGGCCGCGCCGACGACCAGGTCAAGATCTCCGGCCGGCGCGTGGAGATGGGCGAGATCGACGAGCAGATGTCGCGGCTGCCCGGCGTGCAGGCCGGCGCCGCCGCCGTGCACACCACCCCGGCCGGCAACCAGGTCCTCGTGGGCTACCTCGTGGCCGAGGCCCCGGGCTCGGTGGACCTCGCCGACGCCCGCCGCCTGCTCGCCGACCGGCTGCCGGGCCAGATGGTGCCGGCGCTGACCCTGATGGACGAGCTGCCCCTGAAGACCTCCGGCAAGGTGGACCGCAAGGCCCTGCCCTGGCCGCTGCCCTCCGCCGGCGCCGCCGCGGAGGCCTCGCAGATCGACGCCGAGCTCGAGTGGCTCGCCGCCCTGTGGGCCGACCAGCTCGGCCCCCTGCCCATCGACGAGGACAGCGACTTCTTCGTCCTCGGCGGCACGTCCGTGGCGGTGGCCAAGCTCGTCTCCGAGATTCGCCGCACGTACCCGGACGCCGCGATCGCGGAGATCTACCGGCACCCCACGCTGGCCGGGATGCACGAGTACCTGGCCGCACTGGCGCCCGTCGACGTCGTCGCCCAGGAGGCCGCGCGCGAGCGGCGGGTGGCGGACGTCCCCCGCTGGAACGGCCTCGTGCAGGTCCCCTTCCTCACGGGCCTGTACGCCGTCTCGGGGCTGCGCTACGTGCTCGGCGCCGCGATCGTCGTCTGGCTGCTCTTCAACGTGCTCGGCGCGGGCTGGGTCCCGAACCCGCCGCTGCTGCCGCTGGTGGTCGGCTGGCTCGTGCTCTTCGCCCTGCCCGGCCGGCTGGTGTTCACCGCCCTGGTCATCCGGCTGCTGACCTTCCGGCTGCGCCCCGGTGCCCACGCCCGCGGCTCCTGGACCCACCTGCGGGTCTGGATGGCCGAGCGGGTCCTGATCCTCAACAAGTTCGAGCCCCTCATGGGCACCCCCGTGATGGTGCTGTTCTTCCGCCTGCTCGGCAACCGGGTGGGCCGCCACGCCCACCTCGACACGATGCCTCCCGTCAGCGGCATGGCCCGCATCGGCGACGGCGCCGCCGTCGAGCACGAGGTGGACCTCTCCGGCTACTGGCTCGAGGCCGACGTCTTCCACCTCGACGGCGTGACCGTCGGCGAGAACGCCCGGGTCGGTACCCGCACGCTGCTGAGCCCGGGTGCGGTGGTCGAGGCCGGCGCGGAGGTCGACCCCGGCTCCCACGTCACCGGCACCGTCCCCGCCGGCCGCCTGCAGGGCGGCTCCCCGCTCGTGGACCTCGGCGCCGCCGGGGAGTCCTGGCTGGAGTGGGCCCCGGGCCGCAGCAACCGGTTCCTGACCGGGCTGCTGTACGCGCTGGGCCTCGGCACGGTGGGGGTCCTGCCCGTGCTGGCCGTGATCCCCGGCGCGCTGATCGTCTTCACCCAGGTCCGCGGGCTCGAGCTCTACGAGCTCGTCTTCCCCGTCATGGCCCTGTGGGTGCCCGTCTTCGCCGTGCTCACCTTCCTGGTCTACCTCGCCCTGCTCGTGCTCGTCGTGCGCGCGCTCGCCCTGCTGATCCGTCCCGGCCACCACCCCGCCGACGGGACCGTGGGCTGGGCCGTGTGGCTCACGGGCGTGCTGCTCCAGAAGAGCCTCGTCTCCACCTACCCCGTCTACGCGTCCATCGCCACGCCGTTCTTCCTGCGGCTGCTGGGCGCCCGCGTGGGCAACCAGGTGGAGATCTCCACCGTGGAGACCCTGCCGCACCTGACCACCTTCGAGTCCGGCTCCTTCATGGCCGACCACTCGATGGTCAGCTCCGCCCGGATCGGCTTCGGTTGGATCCACGTGGGCCCCTCGACCGTGGGGGAGCGCTCCTTCGTGGGCAACTCCGCGATCGTGGGCCCGGACCGGGACGTCCCCGAGGACTCCCTGGTCGCCGTGCTCTCCTCCGCCCCGGCCGACGCCGAGCGCGGCACCTCCTGGCTGGGCCGGCTGCCCGAGCCGATCAGCCGCGTCACCGACACCGCGGACGAGGCCGTCACCTACCGGCCCCGCCGGCGCCTGGTCGTGGCCCGCACGCTCGTCGAGTCGCTGCGCGCCGTGCCGTTCATGGTCACCGCGTGGCTCGACCTCGCGATCGTGTTCGTGCTCACCACCGTGTACATGCGCGCCGGGGGAGGCCTCGACGGCATCGTCTCGGCCTTGCTGTGGGCCACGCCCGTGGTCCTGGCCGCCGGCGTGGTGGCCGCCCTGATCCCCGTGCTGGTCAAGTGGGCCCTGATGGGCCGCTTCCGCGAGGGCGAGCGCCCGCTGTTCAGCTCCTTCGTGTGGCGCAACGAGCTCGCCGACACCTTCGCGGAGTCCCTGGCCGTGCCCGGACTGATCCGACTGGCCGTCGGCTCCCCGGTGTTCAACGTCTGGGCCCGCCTCATGGGCGCCCGGATCGAGCGCGGCGTGTGGTGCGAGACCTGGTGGCTGCCCGAGTTCGACCTCGTGCACCTGGGCCGCGGCGTGTCCGTCAACCGCGGGACCGTGCTCCAGACCCACCTGTTCCACGACCGCATCATGCGGCTCCAGCCCGTGTCGATGGAGGCGGGCTCCACCCTGGGGCCCAACAGCTTCGTCCTGCCCGGTTCCACCGTGGAGGCCGGCGCCACCGTGGGCCCCGGCTCCCTGGTCATGGCCCAGGAGACCGTGCCCGCCGGCAGCACCTGGGGCGGCAACCCGATCCGCCCGCTGCACGCCGACGCCCTCGAGACCGTGTCCGCCGGCGCCCTCGGGACCGTGGCCGCCGGAGGGACGACCCGTGAGCGCTGAGCACGCGGCCGCCACGCGTGGCGGGGGCACCGCGGTGCTCAACGTTCCCGGCGCCTCCGGCCGACGCACCCGGCGGCGGCTGGTCGGCGTGGACGCCGCCCGGGGCTTCGCCCTGCTCGGGATGGTCGCCGTGCACACCCTGCCCTACTGGGACGCGGAGAACGAGCGAGCCTCGCTGAGCTGGTCCCTGTTCGCCGGGCACTCGGCCGCGCTCTTCGCGACACTGGCCGGAGTGAGCCTCGCGTTCCTCTCCGGGGGCCGAACCCCGCACACCGGCCGGCGCCTGGCCGGGGACCGGGCGGGGCTGGTGGGCCGCGCCGCGGTGATCGCCCTCGTCGGGTTCCTCGTGGGCTTCGTGGCCCCGCCGGTGGACAACATCCTCATCTACTACGGGATGTTCTTCCTGCTCGCCATCCCCTTCCTGGGCCTGCGCATCCGGCACCTGCTGATCAGCGCGGCGGCGTTCACCGTGCTGGCCCCGTTCCTCATGCAGTGGGCCGTGGACGTCCTGCCCGCGCACGTGTACGGCAACCCCACGCTGTGGAACCTCGTCACGGAGCCGGTCACCGTGCTCTCCCAGCTGCTGCTGACCGGCACCTACCCGGCCCTGCCGTACATGGCCTACCTGTGCGCGGGGATCGCCCTGGGCCGGATGAACCTCACGAGCCGGCGGGTGCAGCTGTGGCTCGTGGGCGCCGGCGCGGCACTGGCCCTGCTCTCCTGGACGGTGTCCATGGCGGCGCTGCTGGCCCTCGGGGTCTACGACCGGATCTGGGAGGCCACGCCGTGGCTGACCGAGGAGCAGATCGACGAGATCCTCGTCTTCGGCCCGGACCCGTCCCTGCCGACCACCACCTTGTGGTGGCTCATGGTGCCCGCCCCGCACAGCAACACGCCCGTGGCGCTGCTCCTGAGCCTCGGCATGGCCGCGTTCGCGCTCGGGGCGTTCCTGCTCCTGGCCCGGCTGATCGGCAAGGCGCTCACGCCGCTGGCGGCCGCCGGGTCCATGACGTTCACGCTCTACACCCTGCACCTGCTGTTCCTCGCCACCGAGGTCTACGACCTGCACCCGGCGTTCTGGTTCTGGATGCAGGTGGCCGCCTTCGGCCTCCTGGCCGTGGCGTGGCAGCGCGCGGTGGGCCAGGGGCCGCTCGAAAAGCTCGTGGCCCGCACCTCGAAGCGCATCTCCCAGAGGGTGGCTGAGCGCTGACCTGACGCCGAGTCCCCAACCCGGTGGCAATTCCCCACGCAATGACATGGGGGATTGCCACCGGGTTGGGGACTCGCCGCGTGGGAGCGCCGGTGGTTGGGGACTCGGCGCACCGGGGTCACCGGTGGTTGGGGACTCGGTGCACCGGGGTCACCGGTGGTTGGGGACTCGCCGCACCAGGGGCGCCGGTGGTGGGGAACTCGGCGTGCCAGGGGGCACCGGCGACCCGGGACTCGGAGCAGCGGCGGGGCGACCTCACACGGGGGCCGCGGTCGTGTGAGTGAAAGTGCATCGGGGCGTTACCCCTGCCGTCGGGGACGGAAACACGGGGTTCGTAGCGTGGGAGCATCGCACGCCGCCGTCGCCGTGCTCCGCCCCGCTCGCCCAGGAGGTCACCCGTGAGCTCAGAACTGCATCCCGACCCCGTCACGACGGCGGCGACCACGCCCGCCCCGCTCGCGCTGCGCGAGCGGCCCGGCCGCTGGCTGGACGGCTACCGCCCCGAGGACCCCGCGTTCTGGGAGTCCACCGGCCGCCCGATCGCCCGCACCAACCTCAAGTGGTCCATCTTCGCGGAGTTCCTCGGCTTCGCCGTCTGGCAGCTCTGGGCCATCACCGTGGTCTTCCTGCCGGGCGCGGGCTTCACCTTCAGCGACTCGCAGATCTTCTGGCTGATCTCCATCCCCTCGCTGGTGGGCGCCACGCTGCGCATCCCGTACACCTTCATGGTGGGCCGTTTCGGCGGCCGCAACTGGACCATCGTCTCGGCCCTGCTGCTGCTGATCCCCACGGTGGGCCTGGCCCTGGCGGTCGGCAACCCGGACACCCCGTTCGGGGTGATGCTGCTGCTGGCGGCCACCGCCGGGTTCGGCGGCGGCAACTTCGCCTCCTCGATGGCCAACATCACCTTCTTCTACCCGGTGCGGGAGAAGGGCTGGGCGCTCGGGTTGAACGCGGCCGGCGGCAACCTCGGCACCGCCGTGGCCCAGCTGGTCGTCCCGATCGCCGTCTCGCTCGTCGCCCTCGGCGCTACCGGCCTCTCGGTGGCCGGGTGGATCTGGGTGCCGTTCATCCTCTTCGCCGCCTGGGGCGCGAAGAAGTACATGCACAACCTCTCCCACGCCAAGGGGGATGTCGCGGGGTCCCTGGCCACGGTCAAGGAGCCGCACTTCTGGATCATGTCCTTCCTCTACGTGGGCACGTTCGGCTCCTTCATCGGCTTCTCCAGCGTGTTCCCCAAGCTCATCGCGGACACCTTCCCGGAGTTCTCGTCCTTCAGCGTGGGCGCCGCGGCCCTGTCCCTCGCGTTCCTCGGCCCCCTGGTCGGCTCGGTCTCCCGCCCCTGGGGCGGCCGGCTCGCGGACCGCTTCGGCGGCGCCCCGATGACGGTCGCCGTGTTCGCCGTCATGGCACTGCTCGCGCTCGCCGTGGTGCTGACGCTGCCGCTGGCCGACTTCTGGCTGTTCCTGGGTCTGTTCCTGCTGCTGTTCACGGCGGCGGGCATGGGTAACGGCTCCACGTACCGGATGATCCCCTCGATCTACCGGGTGCTGGGGCTGCGGCAGCAGCAGGACGTCGCGGTCTCCACCGAGCGCAGGGCTTCGGCGGCCCTCGGCCTGATCGGGGCGGTCGGCGCGTACGGCGGCTTCCTGATCCCGCAGGCGCTCAACCTCTCGAACAGCACCACCGGCGCCTACAGCGCCGCGTTCTACGGCTTCGTGGCGTTCTACCTCGTGGCACTGGGCGTGACCTGGTTCTGCTACCTGCGCAAGGGCACCGAGATGGGCGACAGCCACATCTGAGCCCGCGCCACCCCGTCCGGACGGCACCAGGAGGTTCTCCCCGCATGAGCACGACGGCGACCCACTGTCCCTACTGCGCCCTGCAGTGCGCGATGACCCTGGACACGGGGTCGGACACCGCTGCCGAGCAGGGCTTCCCGGAGGTGCTGGGACGGCAGTTCCCGGTGAACCAGGGCGGGATGTGCCGCAAGGGCTGGACGTCGTCGGAGCTGCTGGCCAACCCCGCGCGGCTCACGGCGCCGCTGCTGCGCGGAGCGGACGGGGTCTTCCAGGAGGTCTCCTGGGACGTGGCCTTGGACCGGATGGCCGGGGAGTTCCGGGCCGCCCAGGAGCGCTGGGGCCGGGACGGGGTGGGGATCTTCGGCGGCGGGGGCCTGACCAACGAGAAGGCCTACCAGCTGGGGAAGTTCGCGCGGGTGGCTCTGCGGACCTCGCGGATCGACTACAACGGCCGGTTCTGCATGTCCTCCGCGGCGGCCGCCGCGAACCGCTCGCTGGGGCTGGACCGCGGCCTGCCCTTCCCGGTGACCGACCTCGACGACGCCCACACCGTGCTGCTGCTGGGCACCAACCCCGCCGAGACCATGCCGCCGTTCGTCCAGCACCTGCAGCACGCGCAGCGGCACGGCGGCCTCGTCGTCGTCGATCCCCGCCGCACCGCCACGGTGCGGATGACCGAGGACGGGGGCGGACTGCACCTGCAGCCCACCCCCGGCTCGGACCTGGTCCTGCTGCTGGGGATGGCCCACGTGGTCCTGCACGAGGGCCTCGCCGACCGGGAGTACCTCGAGCGGCGCACCACCGGGCTTGAGTCCTTCCTGCCCAGCGTCAACGCGTGGTGGCCGGAGCGGGTCGAACAGGTCACCGGCGTCCCGGCGGAGCGGATCCGCCGGGCCGCCCGCCTGCTGGCCCGCGAGCGCAGGGGAACCTACGTCATCACCGGGCGCGGCGTCGAGCAGCACGTCGACGGCACGGACACCGCGACGGCCGCGATCAACCTGGCCCTGCTCCTCGGTCTGCCCGGGCGCGAAGGCTCCGGCTGGGGCACCCTCACCGGGCAGGGCAACGGGCAGGGCGGGCGCGAGCACGGCCAGAAGGCGGACCAGCTGCCCGGCTACCGCACGATCACGGACCCCGCCGCCCGCGAGCACGTGGCCGGCGTGTGGGGCGTGGACCCCGCCGACCTGCCCGGCGCCGGGATCCCGGCGGTGGAGCTGCTGACCACCCTGGGCACCGGGCACGGTGTCCGCTGCCTGTGGGTCAACGGGTCCAACGTGGTGATCGGCGCCCCGGACGCGGACGCCGTGGTCCGCGGCCTGCAGGCACTCGACTTCCTGGTGGTCTGCGACTTCTTCTTCTCCGAGACCGCCGAGTTCGCCGACCTCGTCCTGCCCGTCCTGCAGTGGGCCGAGGAGGAGGGCACCATGACGAACCTCGAGGGCCGGGTGCTGCGCCGCCGCCGGGCGGTGGACCCGCCGCCCGGGGCCCGGGACGAGCTGTGGATCATGTCCGAGCTCGCCCGGCGGCTCGGGGCCCCGGGCACGTTCAGCACCGTGCCGGAGGAGGTCTTCGAGGAGCTCCGGCTGGCGTCGGCCGGGGGCAGGGCCGACTACTCGGGCATCAGCTGGGCCGCCCTGGACGCGGGCGAGGCCTGCTACTGGCCCTACCCCGCCGGCGGTTCCGCGGGCACGCCGCGGGCCTTCCTCGACCGCTTCGGCCACGAGGACGGGCGGGCCGTGCTGGTCCCCGTGCGCACGCGCGCCGCCGGCCGGGCCGTGGACCCCAGCCCGCGCGGGCATCGCCGGGAGCCCCTGCACCGGGTGGGGACCCTGACCCTCGTGACGGGCCGGTACCTGGAGCACTACCAGTCCGGGAACCAGACCCGGCGGGTGCACTCGCTGCACGAGGCCCGGCCCGAGTCGATGATGCAGATCCACCCCGCGACGGCGGCCTCTCTCGGCATCCGCGACGGCGCCGCGGTGGCGCTCACGAGCGCCCGCGGCCAGGCCGTGGCCCTCGCCCGGCTGACCACGGACATCCGTCCCGACACCGTGTTCCTGCCCTTCCACTACGCCGGGGACCAGACCGCCAACAAGCTCGTGTCCTCGGACGCCGTGGACCCGATCTCGTCCATGCCCGAGTTCAAGGCCGGCTCCGTGACCGTCCGGGCGATCGACCCCGAGGAGACGACCCGATGACCGTGCACCGTCCCACCCGTGCCCACGGCACCCCGATGCGGCCCGGCGAGCACGTGGTCGTGATTGGCTTCGGCCCCGTGGCCGCGCGCTTCGTCGACGACGTCGCCGACCTCGCCGCCGCGGGCACGATCCGGCTGACCGTGATCGGCGGGGAGCCCGACCCCGCCTACAACCGGGTGCTCGTGGGCGAGCACGCGATGGGCCGCACCGAGCTCGCCGTGATGGGCCTGGCCGACCCGGAGTCGCTGTCGCAGTCCGGGATCGACGTCCTGCTCGGCACGGAGGTGACCCGGATCGACCGCTCCCGCCGGGTCCTGCACCTGACGGACGGACCGACGGGGGAGGCCCGCGAGCTCGGCTACGACCGCCTGGTCCTCGCCACCGGCGCCCGCCCCAACCTGCCCGTGCTGCGCGGGATCAATCCCGATCCCCGTGCCTACGAGCACCTCCCGGCCGGCGTCACGGCCCTGCGGGACCTGCGCGACGCCCGGGCCGTGCGCGAGGTCGTCGACCGGCGGGGCCGCGTGGTGGTCCTGGGCGGCGGCGTCCTCGGGCTCGAGGCCGCGCTCGCCGCGAGCGAGGTCGGCTGCCCGGTGACCGTGGTCCACCACGCCCCGTGGGTGATGACCCGCTCCCTCGACGCGGCCGGTGGGGCGCTTCTGGGCCGCGCGCTCGGGGACGCGGGCGTGGGGGTGGTCTCCGGGACCCAGGCGCGGGAGGTGCTCCTGGATGAGGACCGGCGCTTCCGCGGCCTCCTCCTGGAGGACGGCCGAGAGGTCCCCGGCGAGCTGCTGCTGCTCTCGATCGGGGTCACGGCCCGCTCCGAGCTCGCCGAGGGCGCCGGTCTGCGCACCGCCCGTGGGGTCGTGGTGAACCACGAGCTCGAGGCCGACGTGGAGCAGCGGGTGTTCGCGATCGGCGACTGCGCCGAGGTGCTGTGCAAGGACGCGTCCTGCCAGGTCTGCCCGGGCCGGGAGGGCGTGGGCCCGTCCGGGCTCGTCGGCCCCGGCTGGCGGCAGGCGGAGTGGCTGGCCGCCCGGTTCCACGCCGATCTCGAGGCCGTGGCCGACGGCGGCACGGCGGTGCTCGCGCCGCTGACCAGCGGGCCCGCCGGCGCGGTGCGGCTCAAGGCGCACCAGGTGGAGCTCGCCTCCGCCGGGGCGGTCGGCGGGCTGCCGTGGGAGTTCCGTCCGGACGGCGGATCCGTGGTGCAGTGGGCGGACGGTGGGGCCGGGACCTACGCGAAGCTCGTGCTCGGCCCGGACCGGACGCTGGAGGGATACATCGTGCTCGGCCTGCCCCGCTCCGCGGCCGGCATCGGGCTGCTGTACGACCGCGGCGAAGCGGTGCCCGAGGACCCGAGCGTCCTGCTGCGCCTCGACGGCCCGGACGCCGGGAGCGGGGAGAGCCCGATGACCCCGGAGTCGACGGTCTGCCACTGCGCGGGCGTCACGATGGGCCGGATCACGGACGTCGTCGAGGAGGGCGCCGCCACGGTCGAGGAGGTCGGCTGCGCCACCCGGGCCTCCACGGGCTGCGGCGGCTGCAAGGCCGCGGTGGCCCGGATCATCGAGGTCCACCGCGGAGTGGCCGTGTGAGGAGGGCCGATGCCCCGGGAGGACCACCGTTGCGGTACGCGCTCCCGCACAAGGGTGGACGCCGTCACCGTCCCGTTCCGGTTGGCCGGTGTGGCCCGGGGTGCGAAGATGGTCGCGCCCGTCGCCCGTCGCCGCGGGCCGGCCCCGACGAAGAGGACGACCATCCATGAGGGAGCGCCCCACCGAGAACCGGCCCCCGGCGGCCGGGACCCGCAGCGCCGCACGGCGTGCCTCGAGGCGCCTGGTGGGCATCGACGCCGCCCGCGGGCTGGCGCTCGTGGCCATCATGTGCGTGCACATCCTGCCCGCGTCCTACACCGCCACGGGCAGGCCCACGGTGACGTGGATCCTGTTCCCCGGTGACTCCCCGGCCCTGTTCGCCCTGCTGGCCGGCACGGGGCTGGCGCTCACCTCCGGCGGCCGCCGCCCGTTCCGGGGCCGCGAGATGACGGCCGCCCGGGCCGGCATCGCGGTGCGCGCGCTGCTGCTCCTGGTCCTCGGGCTGCTCATCGGCCTGCTCATGCCGCCGGAGCCCCCGGCGCTCAACATCCTGATCTACTTCGCCGCGTACTTCGTGCTCGCCCTGCCCGTCCTGGGGCTCGGGCCCAGGGCCCTGTTCCTCGGCGCGGCCGTCGCCCTGGTGGCCGGCCCGCTGCTGCTCCACTTCGCGGGGGGCTCGCTGCCGGAGTTCTCTTCGTACAACCCGACCTTCGGCACCCTGGTCGGCGAACCGCTCGCGGTGCTCGGGCAGCTGCTCCTGACGGGGACCTACCCCGCCCTGCCGTACCTGGCCTACCTGCTGGCGGGTCTGGCCATCGGCCGGCTCAACCTCCGCCGCCGCGACGTCCAGGTCCGGCTGGTCGTGGTGGGCGCGGCGCTCGCGGTCACGGCGAATCTCGTCTCGCGGCAGCTGCTCTACGCCGGGGACGTCTACACGAGGCTGCTGTTCAGCGACCCGGACCTCACCGCGGCGCAGCTCGAGAGCGTGCTGATCTACGGTCCCGACGGGAGGCTGCCGACGACCTCGCCGTGGTGGCTCGTCCTCACCACCCCGGACGTCAACACGCCGTTCTCCGTGGCGTGGAGCCTCGGGGTGAGCCTGGCCGTCGTCGGGACGTGCCTGCTCCTCGCCCGCCGGCACAGCGCGTGGCTGCTGCCCGTGACGGCGATGGGGGCGATGAGCCTCACCCTGTACACGGCGCACCTCGTCTTCCTGTCCTTCGAGGTGTTCTACACCGCCCCGATGCTCTGGCTGGTCGCGAGTCTCGTGCTCTCCGTGCTGTTCGCCCTCGCCTGGCAGCGGGCCTTCGGGACGGGCCCGCTCGAGCGGGCGATGAACGCGGTGGTCCGGCCGGTCCGCCGGGCGGTGGCTCAGGGGTCCAGCCGGTAGCCGCGCTTGATCACGGTGGCGACCAGGGGAGCGGGCAGGATCCTGCGCAACCGGGAGATCACCATCTCCAGGGCGTGCTCGGTCTCCAGACCCGGCACCGCGGACAGCAGCAGCCCCCGGGAGACCACCGCCCCGGGGTGCGCCGCGAGCGCCCGCAGCACCGCGACCTGGGCGTCGGAGAGCGGGACGAACGCGCCGTCCAGGGCGGCGCCGGTGCTCATCAGCCGCAGCGTCCCGTGCCGGGTGGGCACCACCAGGGTGCGCTCCTCGACCGCGTGGGTGCACACCGCCCGGACCAGGGCGCCGAGCCGGAAGCGCTCCGGCACGAGCGGCTCCACGCCGACCTCCAGCAGGGGCCCGGCGCACACGGGTCCCACCGCGGCGGCCGTGACGTCCGTGCGCAGGGCCGCCACGAGGTCGTCGAAGCAGCCCAGCTCCTGGGCGGTGCTGAACAGGGCGTCCACGGCCGGGGCGGCGGTGAAGGTCAGCACGTCCAGGCGGCGTTCGCACACGTCGCGGATCAGGGCCGGCAGGCGCTCGCCGTCGTCGGCGGACAGCCACCGGTAGGGGGAGACCGTGTCCACCTGCGCCCCGGCGGCGACGAGGCGTTCCAGCTGGAGCTCGTCCGTCAGCCCGTGCAGCTGGACGGCCACGCGGGCGCCGGTCACCCCGTCGGCCAGGAGCCGGTCGACCACCGAGGAGGTCCGCTCGTCCTCGGAGACCTCCGCGTCCTCGAGCTCGAGGGAGAGCACCTGGCCCCGGGCCTTCGCCCCGCGGGTCAGGACCCGTGCGGCCCGGAAGGCGTCCCGCAGGTCCTCACCGAGGCCCGCGGCGTCGGCGGCCTCGAACCACCGGCGCAGCCCGTAGGCCGTGGTCACCACGACGATCTCGGGCCGGTGGGCGAGCAGCGTGCGGGTGTCCTCGACCACCCGGGTGTCCTCGGCGACGGGCGAGATCATCAGGGCGGGCGCGTGCACCACCTGCGCGCCGCGGCGCTCCAGGGCGGCGATGAAGTCCGTGGCGCGGCGGTGGGCCGTCACGCCGACGCGGAACCCGGTCAGTTCGCCGAGCCCGCCGGGCGTGCCGTGGTCACCGGGTGCGGGGGCGGTGGGTGCGGCGGTCATGCTCCGAGCGTAGGTCGGTCCTGTGACCACGGTGTTTCCCCGTGTTTCCGTTTCCGCACCCTCTGCTCCACGGACGCGGTACGGCTCTCGGTGCGCCGTGGCCGGAATCCCTGCGGGGGCACCGGCCACTGCTCCGGAGCACCGGGTGTCCGGCCTGTGGGGTGCCGGCCACCCCGGCGACCGCAGGGCGCTGGACGGGCAGGACGGATGTCCCGCTGACGTGCACGGTGGCCCTCGCAGAACTTCATGGAATCTTGAGGTCCGCTCGACGGGAGCGCCGGGTGCGGCAGTGATCCTGAGTCCGGAACGGTCCCGGAGTGCTGGGACCTCGGATGCGGCTCGGTTCCGGACCCTGGGAGGGCCGGGGCGGGACCGGGAGGTCGGGGGAGTCATGAGCTGGACGTCCAGAACGGAGAGTTCCGCCCCGGTCGACGCCACGGGCGGCGCGGGCAGGTCCCCGACGTGGTGGGCGGGCATCGACGCGGCCCGCGGTCTGGCGCTGATCGGGCTGATGTCGGTGCAGTTCCTCCCCGTCCACGACCCCCGGACCCAGGCGCCGACCTGGACGAACCTCCTCTTCCCGGAGGCTTCGGCGGCACTGTTCACGCTGCTGGCCGGGGTGGGACTGGCGCTCGGTTCCGGGGGGCGGTTTCCGCACGAGGGCAGATGGCTGGCCGCCGATCGGGCGGGGGTGGCCGCGCGGGCGGTGCTGATCGCCGTGGTGGGTCTGGGGATCGGGGCGCTGATGCCCGAGGACGCCCCGGCGGACAACATCCTGATCTACTGCGGGCTGTACTTCGTGCTGGCCATCCCGTTCCTGCACCTGTCCGCGACGGCGTTGTTCGTCTGCGCGGCGGTCTTCTGGATGGTGGGTCCGCTGCTGATGCAGGCCTTGACGGATGTCCTCCCGGCACACTCCTCCTCCCACCTCTCGTGGGCCGACGTGGTGGAGGAGCCGGGTGGGACGGTCTCCCAGCTGCTGGTGACCGGCACCTACCCGGCCCTGTCGTACATGACCTGTCTGCTGGTCGGGCTGGGGGTGGGGCGGGTGCACCTGCGCGACACGGGGATCCAGGTCCGTCTGCTGGCGGTGGGGGCGGGACTGGTCGTCCTCGCCCGGACCGCCGACACCTTCGGACCCTATGCCTTCGGCGGGCACGGCCGGGTGCTGACGACCAGCGGGACGGGCGCGGACGAGCTGGGGGAGGTGCTGGTGAAGGGCCCTGACTCGTTGCCCACCGGCACCGCTCGGTGGCTGGCGGTCAGCACCCCGCCCACCGACACCGTGTGGGCGATCGCCGCCGGCCTGGGGGTGGCCCTGCTGGTGCTGGGGAGCTTCATGCTGGTCTCCCGGAAGTCGTCCGGGGCGTGGTTGCTGCGGCTGTCGGCCATGGGCGCGATGGCCCTGAGCCTGTACACCGCCCACCTGGTGGCGCTCTCCTGCGAGGGCGGGTACGACCTCCCCGTCATCGGGTTCATCGTCCACCTGGGGGCGGCGGTCCTGTTCGCCGTCGGCTGGCCACGAGCGCTGGGCGAGGGGCCGTTGGAGCGGGTACTCAGCGCCGGGGAGGAAGCCGCCCGCCGCACCGTGCTCCACTTACACCGCCGGTTCCACCGGACGTGAACCCCGGTGCTGCGGCCCCTCCGGCCCGGTTCCGGCCGGGATCTCGATCCGGACCCGGACGCATCCCGCCGGCGGTCCCGGGCCGCATCAGGACCCGGGGGTCGCGGCGCCCTCGCGCACCGGGATGCGCGGACCGGTCAGCAGCACGGGGCCGTCGCCGGCCTCGGCGGCGGCGCGCTCGGCGTCGGTCGCGGGGCGGCGCTGACCGCGCTCCAGCACGTAGTCCTGGGAGTCGTCCGGGGCGGCGTCGTTGACGAAGGAGCGGAAGCGGCGCAACCGCTCGGGGTCCTTCAGCGTCGCGGCCCACTCGTCCTCGTAGCGGTCCACGTGCCGGGCCATCGCGGCCTCGAGCTCCTCGCCGATGCCCAGGGAGTCCTCGACGACGACGGCGCGCGCGTGGTCGATCCCGCCGTCGAGCTCCTCCTGCCAGCGCGCCGTGCGCTGCATCCGGTCCGCGGTGCGGATGTAGTACATGAGGTACCGGTCGATGTACCGGACCAGGGTCTCGTCGTCCAGGCCCTGGGCCAGGAGCTGGGCGTGGGCGGGGTTCGCGCCGCCGTTGCCGCCGGTGTAGAGGTTCCAGCCGTCGGTCGTGGAGATGATGCCCACGTCCTTGCCGCGGGCCTCGGCGCACTCACGGGCGCACCCGGAGACGCCCATCTTGAACTTGTGGGGGGAGCGCAGCCCCCGGTAGCGCAGCTCCAGGCGCACGGCCATGCCCACGGAGTCCTGCACCCCGTAGCGGCACCACGTGGAGCCCACGCAGGACTTCACGTTGCGCAGCGCCTTGCCGTAGGCCTGACCGGACTCGAAGCCGGCGTCCACGAGCTCCCGCCAGATCTCCGGCAGCTGCTCGAGCCGGGCCCCGAACATGTCCACGCGCAGGGCCCCGGTGATCTTGGTGTAGAGCCCGTACCGGCGGGCCACCTCGCCGAGCACGATGAGCTTCTCCGGGGTGATCTCACCGGCCGGCACGCGCGGGACCACGGAGTACGTGCCGTCCTTCTGCATGTTGGCCAGCGCCCGGTCGTTGGTGTCCTGCAGGGCGCCCCGGCCGGCGTCGAGCACGTACTCGTCGCGCTGGGAGGCGAGCACGGAGGCGACCACGGGCTTGCAGATGTCACAGCCCAGCCCGGTGCCGAAGCGGGCGACCACCTCGTCCCACGAGGACAGGTCGAGGGCGCGCACGGCCTCGAAGAGCTCGGCGCGGGAGAGCTCGAAGTGCTCGCACAGCGCCCTGGAGACCTCCACGCCGGCCTTCGCCAGCTCCAGGTCCAGGGTCTTCTTGAGCATCGGGAGGCAGGACCCGCACTGCGTGCCGGCCCGGGAGCACGTCTTGAGCTCGCCGATCTCGTGCACGCCGCAGGAGATCTGCTCCCGCACGGCCCCGGTCGTCACGTTGTTGCAGGAGCAGATGACGGCGTCGTCGGGCAGGTCCCCGGCCGGGGCGTCCGCGCCGGAGGCGGAGAGGTAGGCACCGGGCTCGCCCGGCAGCTCGCGGCCCAGCAGCGGGCGCAGCGCGTTGTACGGCTCGGCGTCGCCCACGAACACCCCGCCCAGCAGGGTCCTCGCGTCCTGGGTGACCACGACCTTCTGGTACATCCCGCGGGCGGGGTCCGCGTAGACGACCTCGAGGCAGTCCTCGGTCTCGCCGTAGGCGTCGCCGAAGGACGCCACGTCCACGCCGGAGAGCTTGAGCTTGGTCGCGGTGTCGAAGCCGTCGAACGTGGAGCGCCCGCCCGCCAGCCGGTCCGCGACGATCTCCGCCATGGTGTTCGCGGGGGCCACGAGGCCGAGGCACTCCCCGTTCCAGGAGGCGACCTCCCCGATGGCCCACACGCGCTCGGCGGAGGTGCGGCACGCCTCGTCGATGACCACGCCGCCGCGCGGGGCGGTCTCGACGCCCGCGTTGAAGGCCAGGCGGTCCCGGGCCCGGATGCCGGTGGCCACGATGACCAGGTCCGCCTCGAGGTCGGCGGAGTCCCGGAACTCGACGGCGCACACCTCGCCGTCGGACTTGCGCAGCCCCACGCCGGAGGGCCGCTCGCCCAGGTGCAGGCGCACGCCGCGCGCGGCGATGAGGGCGTTGAGGGAGCGGCCGGCGCCCTCGTCGAGCTGGGCGTTCATCAGCCACTTGCGGGAGTGCACCACCGTGGCCTCCGCGCCGAGCTCCTGGAGCCCGCCCGCGGCCTCGAGGCCCAGCAGGCCGCCGCCGATGACCACGCCGCGCGGGGTGCGCCCGTAGAGCGAGCGCAGCCGCTCGACCTCGGCGCGGATGCCCGCGACGTCGTCGAGGGTGCGGTAGACGAACGCGTGGTGGGCGCCGGGGACGTCCAGGCGTGCGGCGTCGGAGCCGGTGGCCAGGACGAGCTCGTCGTAGCCGGTCACGGTCCCGTCCGCCGCGGTGACCGTGCGGGCCGCAGGGTCGATCTCCCGGGCCTTCACGCCCAGGCGGAGATCCACCCGAGGGTCCTGCCACACGGTGCCCCCTCCCAGGGTCAGGTCGACGGCGCCGGCGGGGCCCGTCAGCGCCTTGGACAGCTGGACGCGGTCGTAGGGGACCCACGGCTCGTCGGCGAACACGGTCAGGCGCACGTGGTGGTCCTCCGCGGACAGCACCGCCTCCGCGAACCGGTGGGCGGCGGGGCCGCCGCCGACCACGACGACGTGCTGTGGGGACTGCGGGGAGAAGGGGGAGCGCGGCACGGGGACCTCCGGGAGCTGGCGGGCGGCTGGGGCGTTCCCCCCGACTCTAGGGAGACGGGATTGCCCTGCCGTTGCCCCGCCGTTCCGGTCGCTTTTCGCTTCCCTCACCGGTGCCCCGGCCCCGTGTGAGCGGGCTTTGACCGGCGCGAAACCGACCCGGAGCACGCGCGACATCGGCCGCGCCTAACGTCGAGCACGACGTTCCCCCGAGCCGCAGGAGGCCCCCATGACGACGACCCTCACCACGACCACGATCGCGGCGGACGCCCCCGCTCCGGCGGCCGGCACGACGTGGCACGACGTGTGCGCCCTGGCAGACCTCGAGCCCCTGTGGGGCGAGGCCGCCCGGGTGGCGGGCCGCCAGGTGGCCCTGTACCGGGTGGACGCCATGACGGTTCTCGCGGCCGACCACCGCGACCCCCGCACCGGGGCCTGTGTGATGGCGCGCGGCATCCTCGGCTCCCGCGGCCTGGCCGTCACGGTCGCCTCGCCGCTGCACAAGGAGGTGTACGACCTCGCGACCGGCCGGTGCCTCACCGGGGACGGCCCCGCCCTGCCGGTGCACCCTGCCGAGGTGCGCGACGGCCGGGTGCTCGTCGGCCTTCCCCGCTGACGGCACGTCGTCGGCGTTCTCCCAGGAGCCCGTCCGTAAGATGACCGGGTGACACGACAACACCCTCGGCGCGGTCCCCGGTGGCCGTGGTCCTGGCTGCCGCACCGCCACCGCGGCGGGACGTCCGGGCGTGCCCGGCGACGGCTGCGCCTGCTCGGGGCCGGTGCCCTGGCGCTGGTGCTCCTGCTCGTCGCGACCGTGGCCCTCCTGCTCGGCCGGGACGAGGAGAGCCCGGAGGCCGAGGCCCCCGAGACCGTCTCCTGCGCCCGCTACGGTCTCGACGGCGTCCGCGTGACGGCCCGTGGGCCCGGCGGGCCCACGGACGGGGCCGTGCTGGACGCCCGCGTGTTCGGCCCCGGGGCGGAGCGGCAGGACCGCTTCCAGCTCGACCACGAGCACGACGGGATCACCAGCTCCTACCACGTCTTCGCCGAGGGCCTGGACTGGGACCGGCCGGTGGGCGTCGTGTACCACTTCCACGGGGACGGCGCCTTCGAGTACGAGAGCCCCCAGTACACCGCCTCCTGCCTGGCGGAGGTCGCGCGGGAGCACAACATGCTGCTGGTGGTCCCGCGGACCCCCGACCGTGCGGGGGAGATCACCTGGTGGGAGGAGCGGGACCTCAACGCGCGGTGGTTCCTGGCGCTCGTCGAGGAGCGCCTCGAGCCCGAGTACGACATCGACCGCTCCCGCACCTGGCTGACCGGGTACTCGGGCGGGGCCCAGTTCATCAGCCAGAAGCTGCTGGCGGACCACATCGACCTCGTGCGGGGCGGTGGCGCGATCATGATGGGCGGCGGCCAGGCCCCGGACTCGCCCTCCGCGGAGCCCACCCGCGAGCAGCTCCAGGACCTGCGACTGCGCTGGGACGTGGGCACGGAGGACGACGGGGACGACCCGCAGGCACGGTTCAACGCCCTGTCCGCGGCGTGGGACGGGCACCGATGGTACGAGGAACAGGGCTTCGAGCGCGCCCGGATCCGGTACCGGGACGGCGTGGACCACTTCGGGCTGCCGTACGCCCGCATCCTCGACCGCGCGCTGGACGCCGCCGAGGAGGACTCCCAGGACAACTCCTAGGTCGATGCCCGGCACGATTCCGGGGTCGGAGGCCCGCTGGGCGTTTGCTCTAGTAAGCTGGAGCGTGCACCAGTGCTCCGCGCGGCGGTCGACCACGACGCCCGGGCGGGCACCGGGCGCCGTGCCGGGGGGCGCGGACGGGGCCGACCTCGGCGCGGGTGCACGGAACGACCGATTCCTGGGGGAACCACATGTCCGAAGAACGCACACCGCCGTCCGGGACGGCCACCGCCACCGGGGCCGTGACCGGAGGGCCGGGACAGGACGTCGCCGAAGTCACCCGGCCGACCCGGCGCCTCCTCGGTGTGGACGCCGCCCGCGGCCTGGCCCTGTTCGGCATGGTCGCCGTGCACACGCTTCCCTCGTGGGACGAGCAGACCGGCGAGGCGGACCTGTCCTGGACCCTGTTCGCGGGCCACTCGGCCGCGCTGTTCGCCACGCTCGCCGGCGTGAGCCTGGCCTTCAGCTCGGGCGGGCGCACTCCCCGGACGGGCCGGCGGATGACGGCTTCCCGGTGGGCGCTGGCAGGGCGGGCGGGGCTGATCGCGCTGGTCGGCTTCCTCCTGGGCTTCCTCGAGCTGCCGGTGAGCAACATCCTCATCTACTACGGGATGCTCTTCCTGCTGGCCGTGCCCTTCCTGCGTCTGCGGACGCGGTCCCTCATGCTGTGCGCCGCGCTGTTCGCGCTCGTCGCACCCTTCCTCATGCAGTGGTCCGTCGACGTGCTGCCTGGTCTCGAGTACGAGAACCCCAGCCTCGTCGACCTGGTCGTCGACCCGGGCACCGTCCTGTCGCAGCTGTTGCTGACCGGCGTCTACCCCGCTCTGCCCTGGATGGCGTTCCTGCTGGCCGGCCTGGCCGTGGGCCGCACCGACCTCACGAGCCGGAAGGTGCAGACGCTGCTCGCGGCGGTCGGGGCCGCCGTCGCGCTGCTCGTGTGGTCGGCCTCCGTCATCGCGCTGCGAGTGCTCGGCGGCTACGAGGCGATCGTCCGGGGCACGCCGTGGATGGACGAGTCGGAGATCGACGAGGTGATGGTGTTCGGCGGGGACCCCGCGCTGCCGACCGACACCCTGTGGTGGTTGCTGATCCCGACGCCGCACTCGAACACTCCGGTCTTCCTGGCACTCAACGTGGGCCTGGCGCTGTCCGTCCTCGGCATCTGTCTGCTGCTGGAGCGCGTGGCCGGCCGGGTCCTCGCGCTCATCGCAGCGGCGGGCGCGATGACGTTCACGCTCTACACGGCCCACCTGCTGATCCTCTGGCCGGAGTACTACGATCTCGCGCCCTCCGTCTGGACCTGGGGGCAGATCGTGGGGTTCACGCTGTTCGCCCTGCTGTGGAAGCGTGCCCTGGGCCAGGGCCCGCTGGAGAAGGTGGTCACCCGCTCCACCCGGGCCATCACGCGGCGGGTCATGGCGCGCGGCGGGGACGAGGCGCGGTCTCCGGCTCCCTGGTCCGGGCCGCGCGGACGGGACCGGCCGTAGCAGCCGACGACGTCGGAGGCGCCGCACGGTCAGGCCCGCGGCGCTGCCTCAGTCGGCTGCGCCGTCAGAGCCCCAGCGCCGCCTCGAGCTCGGCGCGGATCCGCCCGAGCCGCTCCTGCGCCTCGGCGCGGGCGGCGGGCAGCGCGGCACGGCCGGCCACCGGGGCGACCACCTCGAGGTAGCACTTGAGCTTCGGCTCCGTCCCGGACGGGCGCACGATCACCCGGGTGCCGTCCGCGGTGACCAGGCGCAGGCCCTCGGTGGGCGGCAGCCCGGTCCCCGGGGCGGCGAGGTCCGCGACCTCGACGACCTCGGAGCCGCCCAGCGCCGCCGGAGGAGCGTCCCGCAGGGCGGCCGCCATGACCGGGATGCGGCCCAGGTCCGCCACCCGGATGCTCAGCTGGTCGGTCGCGTACAGCCCGTGGGTCACGGCGAGGTCGTCCAGCACGTCCAGCAGGGTCCGTCCCTGCGCGCGCAGCTCGTCGGCGAGCAACGCCACCGCCACGGCCGCGCTGATCCCGTCCTTGTCCTTGACGACCTCCGGCGCCACGCAGTAGCCCAGCGCCTCCTCGTAGCCGAACGCGAGTCCGGGGACGCGGGCGATCCACTTGAAACCGGTCAGCGTCTCCTGGTGCGCGATCCCCGCCGCGGCGGCGATCCGCCCCAGCAGGCGCGAGGAGACGATGGAGTTCGCGAACACCGCGCCGGCGCGGCCCGCGCACCGGGCCGCCGCGGCGTGGCCGAGCAGCGCGCCGACCTCGTCGCCCCGCAGCATCCGCCAGTCCTGCGCCGTGCCCGCGACGCCGCCGGCGCCGGGCACCGGGACGGCCACGGCCACCCGGTCGGCGTCGGGGTCGTTGGCCAGGACGAGGTCGGCGCCCACGGCGCGGGCCGTGGCCAGGGCCAGGTCCAGGGCCCCGGGCTCCTCGGGGTTGGGGAACGCGACGGTGGGGAAGTCCGGGTCCGGCTCCGCCTGCTCCGGGACCACGTGCACGTCGGCGAGACCGGCCCGCCGCAGGGCCTCCGTCGTCGTGCGCCCGCCCACCCCGTGCAACGGGGTGAGGACGATCCGGAGGCTCTGCTCAGCGCCCGCGGCCGCAGGGACGACGGCGTCGAGGTAGTCCTGCTCGACGTCGGCGGGCAGGACGGTCCACCCGTCCTGCGCCCGGGGGATGTCCTCGACGGGGCCGACGGCCGCGATCCGCTCGGCGATCATCCGGTCGTGCGGGGCCACGATCTGGCAGCCGCGGGCCTCCGGCTCCACGGCCCGGCCGCCGAGGTAGACCTTGTAGCCGTTGTCCGCCGGCGGGTTGTGGCTGGCCGTGACCATGACGCCCACCTCGGCCTTGTGGGCCCGGACGGCCCAGGCGAGGACGGGGGTGGGCAGCGGGGCGGGCATCAGCAGCGTCTCGATGCCGGCGGCCGTGAACACCGCGGCGGTGTCCAGGGCGAAGACGGCGGAGCCGTGCCGGGCGTCGTAGCCGACCACCGCGCGGGGGCGCCGGGCGGAGCCCGCCGTGTCCTCCGTCGAGGTCTGCACGGCCAGGACGTGGGCGGCCAGCCCGGCGGCGGCGCGCAGCACCACCACCCGGTTCATCCGCATCGGCCCGGCGCCCAGGGCCGCCCGCAGCCCGGCGGTGCCGAACTGGAGGGTGCCCGAGAAGCGGTCGGCCAGCTCCGCCCCCGCGGCGGCGTCACCGGCGGCGGCCGCCTCGACGAGGGCTTCCAGCTCGGCGCGGGTGACGGGGTCCGGGTCGGCGGCCCCCCACGCGCGCGCGGCGTCGAGCAGCTGCGGCTCGGGGCGGGAGTCGGTGGTCATGGCGCGGCCTCCTGGGGGTGTCCGGTGCGCCGGGGTGCCGGGCCGGGGTCCGTCCCGGCCCGGGGCCGGTCAGAGCTGGGCGACGATGCGGGCGAGCAGTCCGGAGATCCTGGCGCCCGCGGCCCGTCCGGCCTCGAGGACCTCCTCGTGGGAGAGCGGGGTCGAGGAGATCCCGGCCGCCTGGTTCGTCACCAGCGAGATCCCGAAGACCTCCATCCCCGCGTGCCGGGCGGCGATGGCCTCCAGGGCGGTGGACATCCCGACGAGGTCGGCGCCCAGCACCCCGGCCATCCGCACCTCCGCCGGCGTCTCGTAGTGCGGACCGGGGAACTGCGCGTAGACCCCCTCGTCGAGGGTGGGATCCACCCCGCGGGCCAGCTCCCGCAGCCGCGGGGAGTACAGGTCGGTGAGGTCCACGAACGTGGCGCCCTCGAGCGGGGACCGGCCCGTGAGGTTGAGGTGGTCGCTGATCAGCACCGGGGTGCCGGGACCCCAGGACGGGTTCAGCCCGCCGCAGCCGTTGGTCAGGATCATGGTGCGCGCCCCGGCGGCGGCCGCGGTGCGCACGCCGTGGACCACGGGGCGCACGCCGCGGCCCTCGTAGTAGTGGGTGCGGGCGCCGATCACCAGCGCGTGCCGGCCCGCGGCGGTGCGCACGGAGCGCAGTGTGCCCACGTGGCCCTCGAGGGCGGGCGGGCTGAACCCGGGGATCTCCGCGGCCGGGATCTCGGCGACGGTCTCGCCGATCAGCTCGGCGGCCTGACCCCACCCGGAGCCGAGGGTCAGGGCGATCTCGTGCGTGTCGACCCCGGTGGCCCGGCGGAGGGCGTCCGCGGCCTCCTGGGCGAGCTCGAAGGGGTCGGCCCGGTCGGCGCTGTGCTCTGTGTCCACCCGCCCAAGCTACCGCATGGTCAGCGGTCGGGGCGGTGGCGGACCCCGTCGTCGGACACCTCTGCAAGAATGGCCGGGTGACTGCACACAGCGAATTCTCCATCCAGAAGCTCGTCATCATCGGGGGCGGACCGGGCGGCTACGAGGCCGCCCTGGTCGCCGCCAGCCTCGGCGCCGACGTGACCATCGTCGAGCGGCAGGGCCTGGGCGGCTCCGCGGTCCTGACGGACGTGGTGCCCTCCAAGACGCTCATCGCCTCCGCCGACGCCATGACCCGCTTCGCCGAGGCCGCGGACCTGGGGGTGCACGTGCGCGGCGGCAGCAAGGACGGCGACGAGATCAACGACCTCGCCGTGGACCTGGAGAAGGTCAACACCCGCCTCCTGCGCCTCGCGGCCACCCAGTCCCGCGACATCAAGCGCGGGCTCGAGCGGGTGGGGGTGCGCGTGATCGCGGGCACCGGCCGGCTGCTCAGCCCCACCAGCGTGCAGGTCACCACCGACGACGGGCTGGAGTACACCCTCGACGCGCAGGCCGTGCTGCTCGCCGTCGGGGCCTATCCGCGGGAGCTGCCCTCCGCGAAGCCGGACGGGGAGCGGATCTTCAACTGGAAGCAGGTCTACCACCTCACCGAGGTCCCCGAGCACATGATCGTGGTCGGCTCCGGCGTCACCGGTGCCGAGTTCGCCTCGGCCTACCGGGGCCTCGGGGCCGAGGTCACCCTCATCTCCTCCCGGGACCAGGTGCTGCCCGGCGAGGACCAGGACGCGGCGGCCGTCCTCGAGAACGTCTTCGAGCGCCGCGGCATGAACGTGCTCAGCCGCTCCCGCGCCGACTCCGTCGAGCGCACCGACAACGGGGTGGTCGCCACGCTCTCCGACGGGCGCAAGATCGCCGGCTCGCACTGCCTCGTCGCCGTCGGTGCGATCCCGGCCACCGACGACCTCGGCCTCGAGGAGGTCGGGGTGGCCCGCGCCGAGTCCGGGCACATCAAGGTCGACGGCGTCTCCCGCACCACCGTGCCGGGGATCTACGCCGTGGGCGACTGCACGGGCGTGCTCCCGCTCGCCTCGGTGGCGGCCATGCAGGGCCGGATCGCCGTGGCGCACCTCATGGGCGACGCTGTCAAGCCGCTGCGCACCCACCTTGTCGCCTCCAACATCTTCACCTCGCCGGAGATCGCCTCCGTGGGCGTGAGCGAGAAGGCCATCGAGGACGGCACCTACCAGGCGGACACCATCATGCTGAAGCTGTCCACCAACCCGCGCGCCAAGATGATGGCGCTCGAGGACGGCTTCGTGAAGATCTTCTCCCGCAAGGGCTCCGGCACGGTGATCGGCGGCGTGGTGGTGGGACCCCGCGCGTCCGAGCTGATCTTCCCCATCGCCCTGGCCGTCACGCACAAGCTGCACGTCGACGACCTCGCCGACACCTTCACGATCTACCCGTCCCTCACGGGCTCGATCTCGGAGGCGGCCCGGCGCCTGCACGTGCACGTCTGAGTCCTCCGAGCACGCGGACGGCCGCATCCCGGAGGGGATGCGGCCGTTGCGCGTGCGGGGCCGAGGAGACGGGTCAGCGGCGGGTGACGACGTTCTCCATGTCGACGTCCTTGGTCTCCGGGGAGAACCAGAGCGCCACGAGCGTCAGCACGGCGCCGAACGCCAGGTAGAGCCCCACGGAGCCCACGCCGTAGTTCGCGTTGAGGGTGACGGCGACGTACGGGGTGATGGCGGCCCCGAGGATCGAGGCCGTGTTGTACGCGACGCCGGAGCCGGTGTAGCGCACGTTCGTGGGGAACAGCTCGGGCAGGATCGCCGACATCGAGCCGAAGGTCAGGCCCATGAGGGTCATGCCCACCGTGAGGAAGAACAGCACGCGGGCCGTGCTGACGTCCTCCCCGGTCCCGACCGCGGCCGGGTCCATGAGCAGCCCGAAGCTCAGCCCGAAGAGCAGGATCACCGAGGTGATCACCAGCTGCGAGCTGCGCCGGCCGAAGCGGTCGGCGACCCATCCGGAGACGGGGACCATCGCGGCGAACAGGAGCACGGCGAGCAGCTGCAGCACCAGGAAGTCGCGGTAGGGGATGCCGAGGCCGCCGTTGGCGGGGCTGCCGATGCCGTAGGAGAGGATCCACGCGGTCATCAGGTAGAAGAGCATGTAGGTGGCCAGCATGATGAACGTGCCCTGGATCATCTGCAGCCACGAGCCGCGGAACGCCTCGACGAGCGGGGTCTGGACCTTCTCGCCCTGGTCCAGGGCCTTCTGGAAGACCGGGGTCTCCTCGAGCTTGAACCGCACGTACAGACCGACGACCACCATGATCACGGAGGCGAGGAACGGGACGCGCCAGCCCCACGCGAGGAACGGGTGGTCGGCGCCCTGCTCGGCGACCGAGACGAAGCCCATCACGATGGTCAGCAGCAGGAAGAAGCCGTTGGCCAGGATGAAGCCGAACGGGGCGCCGAGCTGCGGCCACATGGCGGCGCGCGCCCGCTTGCCCTCCTCGGCGTACTCGGTGGCCAGCAGGGCCGCGCCGGACCACTCGCCGCCCAGGCCCAGGCCCTGGCAGAAGCGCAGGATCGTCAGGATGAGCGGGGCCCAGATGCCGATCGAATAGTAGGTGGGCAGCAGGCCGATCAGGAACGTGGCGATGCCCATGGTGAGCAGTGCGCCGATCAGGGTGGCCTTGCGCCCGATCCGGTCGCCGAAGTGCCCGAAGATCACGGAGCCGATCGGGCGGGCCACGAAGGCCGCGGCGAAGGTCGCCATGGAGGCGAGCAGCTTGGCCGTCTCGTCCTCGCCCGTGAAGAACAGGGCGGGGAACACGGCCACGGCCGCGGTGGCGTAGACGTAGAAGTCGTAGAACTCGATCGTCGTGCCCACGAGGGAGGCCAGGATCACCCGGCTGCGGGGCACGCGGTCGGACAGGGGGAGCGAGGGGGCGGACGCGCCGGTGGCGTCCTGCCCGGTCACCGAAGAGGACATGGGGAAACCTCGGTCGTAGCAGTGGGCGGGGACAAGTTCCCGATAGTACGCCCGGGTGTCCGCATCCCGGGTGTCCCGTCTCACATCCTGGAACGGCGGCGCGGCCAGGGGCGCGCTCGACGTCGACGCCGCGCCCGGGCGTCCACCGGCTGGGCCGGACCCGGCCGGTGGACGTCCAGGGGGCGGACGTCACCCGTAGCGACGGACTTCGTGGAAGAAGGAGTCGATCGTGTGCAGGCCGACGGTGTCGGCGACCGTGTCGTAGACGTGCTTGCCCACCGCGAGGTCGAGCACTCCCAGGCCGAACGGCGAGAAGACCACCGGCCGGTCTGTCGGCACCTCCACGGCACCGGTCATGACGTCGTACAGCGTGCCGGCGAGGAAGTCCCGCGAACCCGTGAGCTGCTCGGTCAGGTGCACGGACGTCTGGGCCTTCAGGCAGTGGTCCACGTCGTCGACGATGTTCGTGGCGGCGAGGATCACCTCGGGGCCGAGATCGCGCAGCGAAATGTGGAGCACGATCGGGTGGTGCTCGAACCAGGACGGCTCGGTGACGTGCGGCTCTGCCGCGGTGGTCGCGAACACGACCAGGTCGCTCGAGCGGACCAGTGACTCGGCGTCCTCGTGGACGGTGACCGTGCTCTCGGGCGCGGAACGCTCGAGGTAGCCGCGGAAGCCCTCGCAGCTGCCCGGCAGCAGGTCGAAGACCCCCACCTCCTCGAAGTCCCACCCCGTGTCCGCCAGGAACGCGTGGACGAAGCGGGCGATGAGCCCGACGCCGAAGAAGCCTACCCGCGTGGGACGGCCGCGCTTCCGGCTGAGCCAGTCCGCAGCCAGGGCCGCGGAGGCTGCGGTCCGGGAGGCACTGATGATGGAGCTCTCCAGACAGGCGAAGGGGTAGCCCGTGTCGGGATCGTTGAGGATCAGCACGGCCGAGGCCCTCGGGATGCCGAACTCCACGTTGGTGGGGAAACTGGAGATCCACTTCAGGCCGTCCACGGCGTCGGGTCCGCCCAGGGAGGCCGGCAGTGCGATGATCCGCCCTGTGGGGCGGTCCGGGAACCGCAGGAAGTACGACGGCGGGTTCACCGTCTGTCCGTTGCCGTGAAGGCGGTAGGTCTCTTCCACCAGCGCGACGATTTCCGCCCGGTGTCCCTGCAGCGCCTGGTCGACCTCCGCGCCGGAGATGACCGCGAAGGACGGGATGGTCGGTCCCCGTCCCGGGGTGTCCGGCCTCCGATCCGTGTCGGGCCTGTCCGTCAGTGTCATCGTCCCTCCTCCTTCGAGGTCGCGTCCTGGATCGAGACCGGGTCGCTCATGGCGACGAGGATCTCCCGCTCGCCCTCGTACGGCTCGCGGCTGTGCGCCGTCCGGACGTTGTCCACGAGCATCAGGTCGCCCGCACGCCAGGGCTCGCGCAGCGTGTGGGCCTCGTAGATCTCGTTCAGCATGACCACGACGTCCTCGCCGATCGGGTCGCCATTGCCGAACGCCGTCGTGAAGGGGAGGCCGTCGTGCTCGTACATGTCGATGAGGTACTCGCGGACCTCCGGGTCGATGGTCCACTCGCTGAGGAAGGCGACCTGGTTGAACCAGCAGCGCTCCCCGGTGACGGGGTGACGGACGATCGCGGCACGGCGCTGACGCGTGCGCAGGCCGCCGTCGGGCTGCCACTCGAACTCGATCCGGTTCTCCGCGCAGTAGCGTTCGACCGCTCCGCGGTCGTCCGTGCCGAAGGCGTCCGCGACGGAGGCGCCGATCTCGTCGTTGTAGCTGCGGATCAGCATCCAGCCGTCGCGCTCGAACCGTGCGACCAGGTCCGCGGGAAGGGCGCCCAGCACCGCCTGGGAGTCCGCCACACCGCTCACGCCGCCGGCGGCCGGGGCGGTGAGGCAGGCGAGGAGCAGCAGCCCGGGGGCGTGCAGGGTGTAGCTCAGCTCGTGATGCATGCACATGGGCTGGTTCGCCGGCCAGGTGGCCGAGGAGTACACGCCCGGCTCATAGGACCTGCGGGCGGCGAAGGCCTCCCGCTCGGTCATCAGCTCGGAGCCGACGGCCCGGAAGACGGCCGCGACCTGCTCGGGGTGGGACAGCCCGAGGCCGCGCACGAGTACGGCCCCGTGCCGGGCGACGGTTGCCCGCAGCGCGTCACGGTGCTGCTGGGCCCAGGACACCGGGTCGCCCGGGGGAGAGACCAGGGCAGTGGCCGGCGCACCCGGGCGCGCTTCGACGTCGAGCTCCGGAGGTGCGGATGTGGCGGACATGGTGGTTCCTTCCGGTGGGATCACGGTTCGGTGGGTGAGCCGGCCGCGGCGGACCTGGAGTCCAGCTCCGTGGCGAGGTCGGTGAGGACCGGGTGGCTGAGGAGGTCCTTGAGCGAGACCTTCCGGTCCAGGGCGATGGCGAGCCGGACAGCGGTCAGCGACGTGCCGCCGCGCTCGAAGAAGTGGTCACGACGGTCGATCCCGCCCTCCGGCACGGCGAGCACGCGCGACCACGCCGCCGCCAGCCACTGCTCGGTGGGGGTGCGCGGAGGCTCGAGAGAGCGGCCCTCGAGCTCGACGTCCGCCGCCAGTGCGGTGAGGCGTTTGCGGTCGATCTTGCCGTTGGCCGTCAGCGGGAGGGCCAGCTGCCACTGGAACACCTGCGGGACCATGTAGCCGGGCAGCGACCGCGCCAGGCGCTCGCGCAGCGTGCCGAAGTCCAGCGGCTCGGGCGCGTGGTAGAAGGCCACCAGGTGCTTGCCCCGGTCCGGTCGCTCCGCCACGACGACCGCCCCATCGCGGACTCCGGGAACCCGCAGGAGGGCGTTCTCGATGTCGCCGATCTCGATGCGGAACCCGGAGATCTTGACCTGGCTGTCCCGGCGGCCCAGGTACTCCAGTCTGCCGTCCGGTGACCAGCGTCCGTAGTCACCCGCCCGGTAGAGTCGCGCGCCGTCCACGTAGGGGTCGGTGGAATACGCCTGTGCCGTCCGCTCCGGGTCGTTGACGTACCCACGGCCCACGCACACTCCGGAGAAGGCGATCTCGCCCGGTGCTCCGAGCGGCACGAGCCGCTGCCGCTCGTCGAGGATGTGGATCCGGACGTTCGGGACCGGCCGGCCCAGCGGCACGTGATCGCCCGCCGGCGCGGCGCTCATCACCTCGTGGTTCGTGTCGTCCGAGGTCTCCGTCAGCCCGTAGGCGTTGACGAGCTTGACGTCGGGCAGCACCTCGAACCAGCGGCGGACCAGCTCTTTCTTCAGGGCCTCCCCGGTCGCCGAGACGCTGCGCAGACGGGGCAGGGGGCGGGGCCTGCTCTCGAGGTAGGCCACCACCGCGTCCAGGTACGAGGGGACGACCTGGAAGACCGCGACCCCGCCCTGTTCCACCGTGTCGACGAAACGCTCGACGTCGAGGATCCGGTCCTGGCCGACGATGAGGGTGGTGCCGCCGACGAGCAGGGCCGAGACCAGCTGCCACAGGGAGATGTCGAAGCACTGGGGGGCGCTCTGGGCCACGACGTCGCCGGGGCCGATTCCCAGGTCCTCGATCTTGGCGTACAGGTGGTTCAGCATCCCGTCGTGCTCGCACATCGCGCCCTTCGGTTCACCCGTGGAGCCCGAGGTGAAGTAGACGTAGGCGAGCTGGTCCGGACCCACCTCCAGGCCGAGGTCGTGGGTGGCGTGCCCCTCCGCCTCGACGTCCTCGACGAGGAGCTTCGTCACGGCAGGCATCCCGGCGAGCGCTCCGTCCAGCGAGGTGGTGCTGCCCTCCTCGGTCAGCACCGTCCGGCACCCGGCTCGGGTGAGCGTCCTGGCGATCCGGTCGGCGGGGAAGTGCGGTTCGAGCGGCAGGTACGCGCCTCCGGCCTTGAGGATGCCGATGACGGCGGCCATCCACTCCAGGTTCCGCTCGGCGACGACCGCCACGACGTCCTCCGCTTGCAGTCCGCGCGCGAGCAGGACGCGGGCAAGCCGGTTGGCGCGGGCATTCAGCTCCGCGTACGTCCACTGTCGCGTGTCCTGGACGGCCGCGATGCGTTCGGGATGCTGCCGCACGCGCTCCTCGAAGAGCTCGTGGAAGCGTCGCTCGGGCCGGGGCCGCACGGGCCCGGCCAGCTGCTCGAGCTGGAGGCGCCGCTCGTCCGGAGCGACCAGGTCGGCGTCCACCGGCTCCGCCTCGGGGTCGGCGGTCAGGTGGCGGAGCGCGGTCAGGTGGTATCCGGCGATCCTGAGGGCGGCATCGGCGTCGAGGACCTCCTGTCGGTACCGCAGGCGGAGCACCTCGCCCCCGGTCACCTGCTGGAGCGAGACGCCGAGCACGACGCCCTCCGGCAGCTCGGAATCGGCGTCCTGGCGGGTGTCGAGGACCACCTCGTACCCCGCAGAAGCCGCCTGATGCGGAGCCTGCCCCCGCCCGGACTGCTCGGCGCGAGCCTGGATCTGCCGGACGTGCAGCTCGCGGACCAGGGCTCGCCAGGACCGGTGGCCCAGGTCGAGGTGGCACCGCCAGGTGCCCGCCGTGTCCGTGCAGCCGGTGGTGATCTCCGTCTCGCCCGACAGGGCCTGGAGCACCCGCGCGTGGGCCGCCAGCCAGATCGAGCCCGGTGCCACCTCCGAGTCCCGGGCGAGGGACCGCACGGCGGTGCGCAGGTCCTCGGGCACCTCCACCTCGACCTGTGCCTGACCCGGCCGGCGGTCCTGCGTCCACCGGGGGATCTGCGTCGGTGCGGCCGCTGGGAGGACGGGACGGTCGCGGGCCGGATCCGTCGAGTGGTCGGCGACGGCCCTGCAGGTGAGCGCACGGGTGGTGGTCATGACAGGGGCCTTTCCAGGGCGACGGGGGACGTGGTGGCGGCACGGACCTCGTCGGCCGGGTTGCCGCCCCACAAGGATCCCCGGGTGAGGGTCGTCCCCTTCATCACGAAGGAGTCGGTGGCGACGACGACGCCGTCCTCGACGGTCACGCCGTAGTGGACGAGGGCGGCGACACCGAGCGTGACGTCGTCACCGATGACGTCCTGGTCGGACTTGAACATGCCGTCCTCCTGGGAGTGGCACTGGATGCCGGTGCCGACGTTCAGCGTGCAGCGGGAGCCGATCGTCACCAGGCTCCGCTCGGGGATCGAGCAGCCGTCGTCGAAGACCCGGTTGCCGATCCGCACGCCCAGCAGACGCCAGATCAGCGGCTTGAACGGCGTCCCGTTGAGCATGTTCATGCGCCAGTTCACGATCTGCAGCTTCCAGTACCGCTCGTGCCACCAGAAGTACGGACGGTAGATGGAGCAGAGCTGAGGCTGGAGCGCCCGGGAGCGCGTCACGATCTGCTCGATGCCGATGGGGACCAGCACTCCGATCAGGAGCATCATGACGAACGACGCGGAGAAGGCGAGGACACCGAACCTGTCGGACAGCTCGAGGGCGGCGAACGCGGCCACCATGGCCAGGGAGGCGTTGAGCCACCGCACCAGCAGGAAGAGGGCCATCGTGCGCAGATTGTGCTTGTTCTTGGCCGAGAGGACCCGTTGGAGCTGGGCGGGGTCCGTGTGCTCCGCGAGCGGGGCGTCCCGCAGGACCGAGCGGGGGATCTCGAACGCCGGTGACCCGAGCAGACCCACGTCATGACGCACCGGTCCGTCGAGGGGGACCATCACTTTGGTCGCGAGCAGACAGTTGTCCCCGGTCCTGGCCCCGGCCGGGTAGAGCACGAAGTTGCCGAGGAAGCTGTGCGCGCCGATCGTCACCGGACTGACCGTGAACGACGTCGCCGAGTAGTCGGTGTTCATGAACGACACCCCGTCGGCGATCATCGTGCCGGTGCCGATCGTCGACAGGTACGGATTGTCGTGTTTAAACTGCGTGCCCAGGTTCGAGCCGGTCTGCTGGAGGTGCGGCTGGTCGTACCCGAGGGCCCGCACGTAGTTCACGACGTACGAGCTGTCGCCGAACAGCGTTCCGAGCATGGGCCTGTTGGTCAGCCTCTCGACCGCTCGCTCCGCCGCGTGCCGCAGTCCGAACAGCGGATATACCGTGTCGGGCTTCAGCGCGAGCTGGAGCACCCGCGGCACGGTCGTCATGACGATCAGTGTCACGATCGTTCCGCCGAGGACGCCCACGCCGGCAAAGGCGACGGCGTCGGCGTAGAAGACCCAATTGGTGAACGCGTCCGGATGCGACTCCAGGAGCGCCGCCACGCGCGGGAACGCCAGAACGGTCAGGATCATCGCCAGTCCTAGCATGACGCGTCCCAGCGCGAGCGTGGCCAGGAGCTGTGCGGCGGCGTACACGGCGCGCCGCCACGGGCGGTAGGGCGCGGCGGCGACCGTGCCGAAGTCCGTCTCCGTGCGCCGGCCCGGCGAGCCGTGCCATCGCTCGCCCGCGGGCACAGTCTGACCGGTGTACAGAGTGGACCGGTGGCCCAGCTGGGAACCGTCTTCCATGGCCGTGCCGACGTCCAGGACGCTGCCCTCGCCGACGATCACGTCACGGCCCAGCGTCACGGCACCGATCTGGATGACGCCGCCGTGGGCGCGGTAGCCGTTGGCGTACACGTCCTTGCGGATCACCGTTCCCTCCCCGATCGTGAGCAGATCGGTGCAGACCGGCAGGTGAGTGGTCAGGATCGTCACGTTGCGGCCCACCCTGGCGCCCATGGCTCGGAGATAGAAGGTCGTCAGCGGGGAACCGGTCATAAGCGCGAGGGGCGAGGTGCGCATCAGGGTCTTGACCAGCCAGAATCGGAAATAGCCCAGGCTCCAGATGCGGATCTCCCGGGGCCTGAAGCGCCCGATGAGGATCCACTTTCCCGCCACGGGCAGGATGCACAGCAGCAGGAACGTCGCCGCGCCGAGGGCGACCGACCGCAGATAGAGCTCCCAGACACTCATCCCGTGGCCCACCCAGTGGTGGTTGCCCGGCCCAGCGACCGGGAACACCCACAGGTACCCCACGACCGCGACTGCGCCGGCGAGCAGGCAGTAGCCGAGGTAGACGAGCACCTGCAGGACGCCACAGGTGACGTACTCCCACGTCCGCGCGTCCATGGGCGGCGGTGTCGACGGCACGGAGGCCACGACCGGATCGGGCCCCTGCGGCTTGTCCTGCTGCGCGGCGCCGCCCATCGCCGCGGCGAGTGCGGAGACACTCGGATTGCTGTAGACGTCCTTCATGGACACCGCCGGCAGGTCCGGCTGCTTGCGCACCCGGGCGCAGAACCGTGCCATCACGAGCGAGTCCGCGCCCAGGTCGTCGAAGAAGTCGGCGTCCGCCGGCACCTGCTCCACGCCCAGCACCCCGGTCAGCACCTCGGCCAGCCGGTCCTGCACGGCCGCAGGCACCGGCTCCGGCGGCGCCACGGCCCCGGCCAGCCCCGTGATCGTCGGGTGCTGGTAGACGTCCTTCATGGACACCGCCGGCAGGTCCGGCTGCTTGCGCACCCGGGCGCAGAACCGCGCCATCACCAGCGAGTCCGCGCCCAGGTCGGCGAAGAAGTCCGCGTCCACGGGGACGTCGTCCTGCTGCACCACCGAGGCGAGGAGATCCGCCAGCCGGCGCTCGAGGGGCAGGTCCGCGCCGGTCCCCTCGACGGCCGGTGCGGACGGGGGCTCGCGCCTGGTGGGGACCGAGATCGGGGGGAGGGGGGACGCCGGGGGGGCGTCGGCGAGCTTCTTCACTGCGAGAGACTCCTCGGTGAGGTGGTGGCCGCGGAACCGGTCTCCGGTGTGGTGGCCGCCTGCCGACGCCATGACACTTGGTGAGGCGGTCGGGCCCGAGCGGCCGTCGAGTCGGAGCCGGCGAGCGCCTCGGCCCCGAAGTGGTCGAGGACCCAGTCCGGCTGGTAGATGGTGTCCAGGTACGGGCGGCCCAGGTCGGGGGAGATGGCCACCGCGGTGACGTCCTCGGCGTGGTGGTCCGCGAGCCATGTCATGGCGCCGTGGACCACGGTCCCGGTGGAGCCGCCGAGCAGGAACCCGCGCCCGGCCAGGCGGTGGCAGGTGCGCACCGTGTCCAGCTCCTCGACCATCACTACGTCATCGATCAGGGACTCGTCGAGCTGGGGCGGCCGCACACTCATGCCGAGCCCGGGGATCAGACGGGTGGCCGGCCGGCCGCCGAACGAGACGGAACCGGTGGCGTCCACCGCGACGATCCGGACGTCGGGCCGGTGCTTCTTGAAGTACCGCGCGCAGCCCATCAGCGTGCCCGTGGTCCCGGCCCCCACGAAGAGCACCTCGAGCTCGGGGAACTGGGCCTCGATCTCGGGGGCGGTCCAGCGGTAGTGCGCCCCCCAGTTGCCGGGACTGGTGTACTGGTTGAGCCAGACGTACCGCTCGTCGGACCTGCACAGCTCCCGGACGTGGTTGAGCCGGGCGCCGAGGAAGCCGTCGACGGGATCCGGCTCGGTGACCAGATCGACGTGCGCCCCGAGCGACTCCATGAGCTGCCGGGTCGCGGGGTTGCAGCGCGGGTCGATCACGCACACGAAGCTGTACCCCTTGCTGGCGGCGATCATGCTGAGCGCGACGCCGAGGTTCCCGGAGGAGGACTCCACGAGCACGGAGCCGGGGCCGACCCTCCCTTCCCGCTCGGCCCGCTCGACCATCTCCCGGGCGGGCTTGAGCTTGATCGAGCCGGCGAAGTTGAACCCCTCGATCTTCAGGTAGAGGCGGCGGCTCAGCACGCCCTCCAGGTCGATGAACAGACTCTGCTCGTTGAACAGGTGCGGAGCCTTGATGACGGTCATGGTCTTCCTCGTTCTCTCGCCGTGCGCTCGGTCCGTGAGGCAAGCGCGGGGACGGCGTTCTGCATTCGGGTCGGCTCGTAGCTCGGCTGACGGGCACCGCAAGGACCCTCTTCTCGGCATGCCGATCGATCACGGCTCCGTCCTGCGGGGCGCCGCCTCGACGGATCGGTTCAACGCTGCGCTGCGAGCCCGGAGCGATCGACGGATGTGAGTCCCCCACTCGCGGCAGGAGCCGCAGGACAGTGGTGCCAGCCGCGAAGGCGGCGGTCGTGACTGCTCAGGTGATTCGTCTCATGGGTCTGTCCCATCCGGTGGAGAAGCGAGATCCGCTTCGCGACTGGTGCTGGCCGCTGGCGCGTTCCCCCGAACGCCCGTTGGGCTCTGTGTATGGTTCGACGTCACCAAAGTAATCTCAGGTCAGGGGGTCTCGACCAAGATTTGCAAAGATGACGGACACGATTCGGACACGGCCCCGGTGGAGGCCCGGATGATCGCGGAACCGGCTCTCCTCGTCAGCGCAGGAATCCGGGTGCTGAGAAGGGCGCATGACGGATGCTCCAGACGTGACGGAGTGGCTGGACCGGGAAGGTGCTCCGCTCCGGGATCTCGAGGAAGCACGGCACAGGGCGATTGAGTTGTTCGCCGCTCCCGCCGGACCCTGTTCCCTGAAGGGGGCCCGACATGCTTCAAGGGTGACCGACGGGTCAGACGTTGTAGTCCGCCTCCGGTTGGAGAAATCCAGTCCACCGGTGGTTGTACGCGGTGACGGTCACGGGACGCGGACGGTCAGCGCCGCCCGCGACACCTCACCGGCCGGGCCGGGGGCCGGTGGAAGATCCAGGTCCAGGATCCGCCACCCGGCCACGGGCCGCCCCGGGACGGGACCAGCACCGACCTCGTCGACGGAGGGGTCGCGGAACAGTCCGGAGCCCATGGCCTTGAGCAGGGACTCCTTGCGCGCCCACACCGTGGTCACGGCGGCCGGCCGGTCCGCGGGGGGCAGGACCTGCACGGCGGCGATCTCGGCGGGGTGGAGCAGGGGGAGCACCTGCTCGGCGGCGACCGGGTCCTGGAGGTGCTCGACGTCCACCCCCACCTCGCGCTCGGCGGTGGCCACGAGCACCAGGTCGCCGCTGTGCGAGAGGGAGAAGCGCAGGGCGTGGTCCTCGAGCCGCGGCTTGGGCCGGGACCCCCGGGCGGGGACGGGCGGTCCCAGGCGCAACGAGGCCGGGGCCGCGCCGGTGCGGGCGGCGAGCACGTGGCGCAGCACGCAGTGGGCGACCACGAACCGCCGCCGGTCGGTCTCGTGGCGGAACGCCGCGGCCCGGGCCCGCTCCTCGTCGTCCAGGCAGTCCCGGACCGACTCCGCCCAGCCGGCCAGCGGGGCCACGCGGGCGAGCACCACCCTCACGTCCGCGGGGGCGCCCGCCACCGGCAGCTCGACCACGCCGGGCACGCTCGGCGGGACCTTCGTCACGACGACGGGCTCACCGGGACCGGCCGGGAGCGGCGCACGCCTCGAGGTCCTCGAGCAGGCGGTGCCGGTTCCCGGCGAGCGGGTGGTGGCCGCCCGGGTACTCCCGCCGCTGCACGGGTCCGGTGCTGACCGGGCGCCAGGCGTCCATGCCGGCGTCGTCCACGGTGTGGTCCTCCGTGCCGCGCAGCAGCAGGAGGGGCGCCGCGACCGGGGCGGGCAGCCGGTCGTGGGCCATCGAGACCAGCAGGTCCGCGCGCAGGGCGGGCAGCTGCAGGGCCAGCAGCTCGGGGTTCGCGAGCACCGCCTCCGGGGTGCCGCCGAGCTGCCGCAGCCACCGGGCGAGCGCCTCGTCCGCGCCCGGGTCCTGCGGGTCGAGCCCGGCCCGCAGGTCCTCGTCCCCGTCGTTCGCCACGTCCACGGCGCCCGGCGCGGACTTCGCGGACAGCGCGAGCAGCGACACCCGGATCCCTTCCCGGTGCTCGAGGAGCGAGGCGAGCTCGGCCGCGACGGACGCGCCCATGCTGTGGCCCAGCACGACGAGCGGGACGTCCGAGGACGCCCCCGGGGACGATGCGGTGGACGTCGCCGCGGACGACTCCACGGTCGCCCCCGAGGACGTGACGGCCGATGTCTCCGCCGACGCCCACGGGGCCGCGGCGACCGCCTCGGCCGCCTCCGCGGCGAGAGCGGCGACCGAGGGGGCCGCAGGCTCCCGGAAGCGGTTCTCCCGTCCGGGGTACTGGACGCCGAGCACGTGCACGTCCTCGCGGACCAGGAACCGCCAGTAGCCCGCGGCCGCGCCCGAGGGCGGGCAGCACAGCACCCGCAGCCGCGGCGCCCGGGCGGGGGCGCCGGTGCGCAGCCGGTCCTGCGCGGAGAGGTCCACGAGGCAGCGCCCGGGGGAGCCGGTCGGTCGGGTGCTCATCGGGGCCGGACCGCCCCCGTCAGGAGATGGTCGCCAGGACGGCGCCGGCGGAGACGGTGTCGCCGGGGCTCACGGAGAGCCCTGAGACCGTGCCCGACTTGTGGGCGGTCAGCGGCTGCTCCATCTTCATGGCCTCG
This sequence comes from Kocuria himachalensis, assembly GCF_054784195.1. Taxonomy (NCBI): domain Bacteria; kingdom Bacillati; phylum Actinomycetota; class Actinomycetes; order Micrococcales; family Micrococcaceae; genus Kocuria; species Kocuria himachalensis. The sequence continues at coordinate 176,194 of NZ_BAAGPL010000015.1, read as the reverse complement.
AGCACGAGCACGAGATCGCCCTCGGCCACCTCGTCCCCGTTGTCCACCGCGATCTTCACGATGGTCCCCTGCATCGGGGAGCTCAGGCTGTCGCCGCTCGCCGCCGGGGTGCCGCCGCCGCGCGCCGAGCGGGACTTGCGGGGCTTCGCTGCGGTCCCGTTGGGCTTGGCCGTGCCGGACAGCGCGGGAAGGACCACCTCGAGGCGTTTGCCGGACACCTCGACGACGATCGCCTGGCGCTCCTCCGCCTCGGGCCCGGCCTGCGGGACGCCCTCGAACGGCGGGATGGTGTTGTCGAACTCGGTCTCGATCCACCGCGTGTGCACGGAGAACGCGGTGCCGTCCGCGGGGGCGAACGCAGGATCGGCGACCACCGCGCGGTGGAAGGGGACCACGGTGGGCATGCCCTCGATCCGCAGCTCCGCCAGCGCCCGGCGGGAGCGCTCGAGCGCCTGCTGCCGGGTGGCCCCGGTGACGATGAGCTTGGCGAGCATCGAGTCGAAGTTCCCGCCCACGGTCTCGCCGGCCTGCACGCCGGAGTCGACGCGCACGCCGGGACCGCCGGGCAGGTCGAGGGCGGCGATGGTGCCGGGGGAGGGCATGAAGTGCCGTCCGGGGTCCTCGCCGTTGATGCGGAACTCGATCGAGTGGCCGCGGACCTCCGGGTCGTCGTAGCCGAGGGCCTCGCCGCGGGCCAGCCGGAACTGCTCGCGCACCAGGTCGATGCCCGTGACCTCCTCGGACACGGGGTGCTCGACCTGCAGGCGGGTGTTGACCTCCAGGAACGTGATCGTGCCGTCGCGGCCCACCAGGAACTCGCAGGTGCCCGCGCCCTGGTAGCCGGCCTCGCGCAGGATCGCCTTCGAGGACGCGTAGAGCAGGCGGTTCTGCTCCTCGGACAGGAACGGCGCCGGCGCCTCCTCCACGAGCTTCTGGTTGCGCCGCTGCAGGGAGCAGTCCCGGGTGGAGACGACGACGACGTTGCCGTGGGCGTCGGCCAGGCACTGGGTCTCGACGTGCCGCGGGGCGTCGAGGAAGCGCTCCACGAAGCAGTCGCCGCGGCCGAACGCCGCGGTGGCCTCGCGCACGGCGGACTCGTAGAACTCCGGGATGTCGTCGCGGTCGCGGACCACCTTGATGCCGCGGCCACCACCGCCGAAGGCGGCCTTGATGGCCAGGGGCAGCCCGTGCTCGTCGGCGAACGCGAGGACCTCCTCGGCCGAGGTGACGGGGTCGGTGGTGCCGGGGACCTGCGGGGCGCCGACCTTCTCCGCGATGTGCCGGGCGGCCACCTTGTCGCCGAGCTTGGCGATGGCCGCGGGCGGGGGCCCGATCCAGGTCAGCCCGGCCTCGAGCACGGCCCGCGCGAAGTCGGCGTTCTCGGACAGGAAGCCGTAGCCGGGGTGCACGGCGTCGGCGCCCGAGCGGGCGGCGACGTCGAGGATCTTGTCGATCACCAGGTACGAGTCCGCGGCGGTGGACCCGCCGAGCCCGTACGCCTCGTCCGCCGTGCGCGCGTGCAGGGCGTCCCGGTCCGGGTCGGCGTACACGGCCACGGAGGCGATGCCCTCGTCGCGGGCGGCGCGGATCACGCGCACCGCGATCTCGCCGCGGTTGGCGACGAGCACCTTGGTGATGGGGCGGATGGCGCCGTCCGCGGGGTTCTTACCGGTCACGTCTCACTCCTTGTCGAATCCTCCGATGCACTGTATTCCCCGCCGCGAGCAATCGCCCAACCACCCGGCGGTGGACCCGAAATGCGTCGCCGTTTCTGTAGGAGTCCTACAAAGCGCCGGCCGCTCCCGCGGTGGGGGTCCTCAGCGGCGGGCCGTCCACAGCTGGGGCACGCCCACGCCCACCCGTCCGAGCAGCGTGCGCAGGGTGCTGAGGCTCAGACCGACGACGGCGTGCACGTCGCCCTCCACCCGCTCCACGAACGCCGCGCCGAGGGCGTCGATGGTGAAGGACCCGGCCACCTCCAGGGGCTCGCCGGTGGCCACGTAGGCCGCGACCTCGTCGTCGGACATCTGCGCGAAGAACACCTCGGCGCGGGCGGCCGCGCCGCCGCTCCAGCCGGTCCCGCCGTCGGCCGGGCTCCGGGTGTCCACGAGCCAGTGGCCCGTGTGGAGCACCCCCGAGCGCCCGCGCATGGCCCGGATCCGGGCGGTCGCCGTCGCGGCGTCCAGGGGCTTGCCGTGCACCTCGCCGTCGAGCTCGAAGACCGAGTCGCAGCCCACCACCAGGGCGCCGGCGGCCTCGGGCAGCGCCGCCACGGACTCCGCCTTGGCCCGGGCCAGCACCATCGCGGTCTCCTCCGCGCCGGTCACCCCGAGCTCCCGGACCACGGCGTCCTCGTCCACGTCGGAGACGAGCCGGTCGTGGCCGATCCCGGCGTCGGCCAGCAGCTTGGTGCGGGCGGGGGAGCGGGAGGCGAGGACGAGGCGGGGAGTCACCGTCCCAGGATACGCAGGCCGCGGGCGCGGGGGCCGCGCTCCGTCCCGCCCACGCGCGAGGGGTCGCGTCCTGCTGGTGAGACGTTCTCCCACCGGCAGGACGCGACCCCTTGCGGTCACCCGGTTCCCCGGGGCGGGCCGCTGCGGCCTAGAAGAAGCCCTGGGCGTCCTCGGAGTAAGAGACCAGCAGGTTCTTGGTCTGCTGGTAGTGGTCCAGCATCATGAGGTGGTTCTCGCGGCCGATGCCGGAGGACTTGTAGCCGCCGAACGCCGAGTGGGCGGGGTAGTTGTGGTACTGGTTCACCCACACGCGCCCGGCCTGGATGTCGCGGCCGGCGCGGTAGGCGAGGTTGCCGTTGCGGGCCCACACCCCGGCGCCGAGGCCGTAGAGGGTGTCGTTGGCGGTGGCCATGGCGTCGGCGTAGTCGGTGAACCGGGTCACCGACAGGACGGGCCCGAAGATCTCCTCCTGGAAGATGCGCATCGAGTTCTCGCCCTCGAACACCGTGGGGGAGACGTAGAAGCCCTCGGCGAGGTCGCCGTCCAGGACGTTGCGCTCCCCGCCCACGAGCACCTTCGCGCCCTCCTGCCTGCCGATGTCGATGTAGGACAGGATCTTCTGCAGCTGGTCGTTGGAGGCCTGCGCCCCGACCTGGGTGTCGAGGTCCAGCGGGTTGCCCTGGACCATGCCCTTCACGCGCTCCACGCCGTCCGCGAGCAGCCGGTCGTAGATCGAGCCCTGGATCAGGGCCCGCGAGGGGCAGGTGCAGACCTCGCCCTGGTTGAGGGCGAAGAACGCGAAGCCCTCCAGCGCCTTGTCGTAGAAGGAGTCCTGGGCTGCGGCGACGTCCTCGAAGAAGATGTTCGGGGACTTCCCGCCCAGCTCGAGGGTCACCGGGATGATGTTCTGGGACGCGTACTGCATGATGAGCCGGCCGGTGGTGGTCTCACCGGTGAAGGCGATCTTGCGGATCCGCGGGCTCGAGGCCAGCGGCTTGCCGGCCTCCACGCCGAAGCCGTTGACCACGTTGACCACGCCCGGGGGCAGGATGTCCGCGAGCAGCTCCATGAGCACCATGATCGAGGCCGGGGTCTGCTCGGCCGGCTTGAGCACCACGGCGTTGCCCGCGGCCAGGGCCGGGGCGAGCTTCCACACGCCCATGAGGATCGGGAAGTTCCAGGGGATGATCTGGCCGACCACGCCGAGGGGCTCGTGGAAGTGGTAGGACGTGGTGTTGTCGTCGAGCTGGGAGAGGGTGCCCTCCTGGGCGCGGATGGCCCCGGCGAAGTAGCGGAAGTGGTCGATGGCCAGGGCGATGTCCGCGTTGATGGTCTCGCGCACGGGCTTGCCGTTGTCCCAGGTCTCGGCCACGGCGAGCATCTCGAGGTTCTGCTCCATCCGGTCGGCGACCCGGTGGAGCACCAGCGCCCGCTCGGCGACCGAGGTCTTGCCCCAGGCCGGGGCGGCGGCCCACGCGGCGTCGAGCGCGGCGTCGATGTCCTCGGCGGTGCCGCGGGCCACCTCGGTGAAGGGCTTGCCGTTGACCGGGGAGATGTTCTCGAAGTACCGGCCCTTCACGGGCGGCACCCACTGCCCGCCGATCCAGTGCTCGTAGCGGGGCTTGAAGGAGACCTTCGAGCCCTCCGTGCCCGGCTGCGCGTAGACGGTGGTGAGGGACTGGGTTTCAACGCTCATGGTGACGTGCTCCTGGTGCGTGACGGTGCGGGTGTCACGAGCGCGGGCCGGACCCGGCCCGCGCCGTGAGGTGATGCACATCACGTTAGGCCGGGCCCCGTTGCACGCACGTTGCACCGGGCGCCGGGCCCGGTCAGCGGCGCAGCCGCTCCAGCTCGAGCACGGCCGCCGCCCGGGCGGGGGAGCGGGGCGGCAGGAGGCGCAGCAGCAGCGCCCAGGCCTCGGCGTCGTCGGCGGCCTCCGGGAGGGTGAGGTACTCGCGCACGGCCTCGGCCGAGCCGTCGGTCAGGACGGCTTCGCGCAGGAGCCCGGTGAGGCGGTGGCGCAGCGCCACGAGGGACGGCGCCTCGGAGTGCGGCAGCAGCGCCCCGGTGTACTCGCGCAGCGCCCGCCGGTGCGAACCCCGGGCGAGCAGCTCGAGCACCCGGCCCGCGTCCGAGGGCAGGGGGGTCTCGAGCCGGTAGGGGCGTGAGGCGATCGCCGGGCCGCCACGGGACTCGAGCAGCCGGCGCAGCCGCAGGACCTCGGCGCGCACCGTGGTCTCCTGCGCCCGGCCGGCCCACAGCTGCTCCGACAGCTCCGCGGTGCACAGCCCGGAGCCGGCGCGGGACAGGGCCAGGAGGATCTCGGCGTGGCGCTCGGTGAGCTCCAGGGTCCGCCCGTCGAGCACCAGCGCCGGAGGGGCGTCGCCGAGCACGCGCAGGAACGCGCCGTGGGCGGGGGCGGCGGCCGGGGTCGCCGCGGCCTCGGAGCGGCCGGCGGTGCGCAGGGCGAGGGCCAGCTCGGCCCGGGCGGCGCGCACCGCCGCGCCGACCAGCGCCCGGGTGGTGGTGGCGGCGGCGGCGTCCCCGCCCGTCAGGTCCACCGCCCCGAGCAGCGCCCCCGTGACGGGGTGCAGCAGCGGGGCGGCCGTGCAGGACCAGGGCCGGGCCTCGGGGTAGAAGTGCTGCTCGCGGTGCACGGTCACCGGCCGGCGCAGGACCAGGGCCGTGCCGGGGGCGTTGGTGCCCACGGCCGGCTCGGACCAGTCGGCGCCCTCGACGAAGCCCATGGCCTCGGCGCGCCGCCGCGTCGCGGCACTGCCCCGGACCCGCAGGATCACGCCGCGCGGGTCCGTGACGGCCACGACCAGTCCGGTGTCCTCGGCCAGCGGGGTGAGCAGCTCGTCGAGCACGGGCATCAGCAGCCGCAGCGGGGAGCGGGCCTCCCGGACGTCGGAGCCGTCCAGCACGACCCGCGGGGCGCAGCGCTCCGGCGCCGAGAGGTGGTCCAGGGACCGGGCCCAGGACAGGCGCAGCAGCGGGTCCGTCGTCGTCGGTCCGTCCGCCGGTGCGCCCACGCGCCGCCTCCTGTCCCGTGCTGTGCTCCAGCTCTCGTGCCCGTCCCAGGGTAGCCCGTGACGCGTCCGGCAACGGCGAGGGGCGGGGAACTGCCGGAATGCGTCGAGCATTCTCGCAGTTCCCCGCCCCTCGCGGTGCGGACGGCGGCGCCGGGGCTCAGCGGCCGGCGGCCGCCGGGGCGTCTCCCAGGTGCGGCTCCGTGCCGGACCCGGCGGGGCCCGTGGCCTCGGGAGCCGCGTCCTCGGGCACGAACGGGTCGCCGGAGCGCGGGGCGTCGTAGAGCCCGCGGTCCAGCAGTCCCTCGCGGTGGGCGACGATCGTGGGCACCAGGGCCTGGCCCGCCACGTTGAGCGCGGTGCGGCCCATGTCGATGATCGGGTCCACGGCCAGCAGCAGCCCCACCCCGTCGAGCGGCAGGCCCAGCGTGGACAGCGTCAGGGTGAGCATCACGGTGGCGCCCGTGGTGCCGGCGGTCGCCGCGGAGCCCAGCACGGACACGAGCGCGATGAGCACGTAGTGGGTGACGTCCAGGTCGATCCCGTAGAACTGGGCGACGAACAGGGCGGCGATCGCGGGATAGACCGCGGCGCAGCCATCCATCTTGGTGGTCGCGCCGAGCGGCACGGCGAAGGACGCGTAGGCGCGGGGCACGCCCAGATTGCGCTCGGTGACGCGCTGCGTCAGCGGCATGGTGCCCACCGAGGAGCGGGAGACGAAGCCCAGCTGCACGGCCGGCCACACGCCGGAGAAGTACTGCCTGACGGAGAGCCCGTGCGCCTTGACCAGCGCCGGGTAGACCACGAGGGCCACGAACAGCAGGCCGGCGTAGACGGTGGCGACGAACGCCAGGAGCCCGCCCATCGAGGTCCAGCCGTACTCGAACACGGCCCGGCCGATCAGCCCGAGCGTGCCCAGCGGGGCGAGCCGGATGATCCACCAGACGACCTTCTGCACGATCGCCAGGGCGGAGCGCACGACCGCGAGGAAGGGCTCGGCGGGGGCGCCCACCTTGAGCGCGGCGATGCCGACGGCCGCCGAGACCACGAGCACCTGCAGCACGTTGAAGTTCGCCGCCGTCGTCACGGTCTCCGCGTCGACGACGGTGGAGGAGACCTGCAGCCCCAGGAAGTTCGCGGGGACGAGGCCGGTGAGGAAGCCCAGCCACGAGCCCTGCGTCCCGGTGTACGCCTCGGCGGGTGCCGCGGCGCCGCTGCCCGCCCCGGGCTGGACGACCAGCCCGAGGACCAGGCCGACCGTCACGGCGATCAGTGCCGTGATCCCGAACCACAGCAGCGTCTTCCACGCGAGCCGGGCGGCGTTGGAAACCTCCCGCAGGTTGGCGATCGAGGAGATCACCGCGGTCACGATGAGCGGGACCACGGCGGCCTTGAGCAGGCTGACGTAGCTGGTGCCGATGGTGTCCAGCGCGGTCATCAACCAGTTGGGGTCGGTGTCGGGGTCGCCGCCGAGGGTGTCGGCGACGGTGCCCAGGACCACGCCCAGGAGAAGGGCGAGCACGATCTGCGGGCCGAAGGAGGTCGTCCATCGGGGCAGCCGGCGAGTGCTTTCTGCGGAAATCATGTGCCCACGATAGAGCGCGGAAATATACAACACCCAATGACGATGACGAAATGTGACGCCATTATGACTGAGTTCACAGGTCGAGCGCGTACCGCAGGGTGTCCAGGCCCACCGATCCGACCCGCAGGGCGCGCGTGTGGAAGTCCTTGAGCCGGAACTCCGGGCCCGCCGCCGCGCGGGCCACCTCCCGCGCCTGCTCCCACAGCTGCTGGCCCACCTTGTAGGACGGCGCCTGCCCCGGCCAGCCCATGTACCGCATCCACTCGAAGCGCAGCATCGGGTCCGCCATCACGATGTTCGAGCGCAGGAACCGCCAGCCGTCCTCGGGCGTCCAGCCCTCGCCGGGGCGGGCCCCGCCGAGGGCGTCCCCGAGCTCCGGGGGCACGCGGTAGCCGCAGTGGAAGCCGACGTCGAAGACCACCCGCGCCGCCCGCAGCCGCTGGGCGTCCAGCATCCCCATCCGGTCCCCGGGGTCCTGCAGGTGGCCCAGCTCCTCCATGAGCCGCTCGGCGTACAGCGCCCAGCCCTCCCCGTGCCCCGAGACCCACACGCCCATGCGCCGCCACCGGTTGAGCTCCCCCGAGTTGGCGAGCGCGGTGGAGAACTGCAGGTGGTGACCGGGGACGCCCTCGTGGTAGACGGTCGTGGTCTCCTGCCACGTGGTGAAGGTCGCGGTGCCCTCCGGCACGGACCACCACATGCGCCCGGGGCGGGAGAAATCGGCGTTGGGCATCGAGTACCAGATCCCGCCGTCGTGGGTCGGGGCGATGCGGCACTCGAGCCGGCGCATGGGACCGGTCAGCTCGAAGTGCGTGTCCGCGAGGGCGTCCACGGCGGCGTCGGAGAGGTCCTGCATCCAGGCCTGCAGCGCGTCGGTGCCGTGCAGCTGCCGCGCCGGGTCCGCGTCCAGGGCCGCCATGGCCTGGGCCACCGTGGCGCCGGGGGCGATGCGGTGGGCGAGCTGCTCCTGCTCCGCCACGATCGTGCGCAGCTGCTCCACGCCCCACGCGTAGACCGTGGCCGGGTCCAGGACGGCGCCCAGGAACTCCTGCAGGCGCAGCGTGTACACGTCGGGGCCCACCGCGTCGGTGCGGGGCGCGTCCGCGGCGAGCTCCTCGCCCAGCACGGCGGCGAGGCCCTGGTAGGCGTGCCGCGCCGTCTCGGCCGCCTCCGCGACCTCCTGCCGCAGCGACTCCGGGACGCGGGGGTCGCGTGCCAGCCGGTCGAAGAAGCCGCGGCGCGCCGCGTAGCCGGTGCACTGCCGGGCCGCGTTGCGCAGCTGCGCCCCGGAGGCCGAGCGGCCGAGGGAGCGGGCGTGGCGCAGGCCCAGGACGTAGGAGTCCACGGCGGCGGGGACGGCGCGCAGCCGGCCGGCGAGGTGCGCCCAGTCCTCGGCGGTGCCCCGGGGCAGGTCGTCGAAGACCTCCCGGATCTCCTGGACCGGTGAGGAGATGTTGTTGACCTCCCAGCCCCGCAGCCCCTCCTCGTGCAGGAGGAGGTCCAGGCCGAGGCGCTCGCGCAGCGCGTGGCCGGTGATCCGGTCGACGTCGTCGGCCGGGGCCGCGCGCTCGAGCTCGGCCAGCGTCCGGCGGGTGGCGTCCGCCCGGGCCTCCAGGCCCTCGGGTCCGAAGTCGCGGTACTCGGTCTCGTGACCCGGGAAGCCGTGCACGGTGGCCTGGGCCGGGTCCAGCTCCATGGCGCGGGCGAACCAGCGCTCGGCCACGGCGTCGACGGCCGTGGGCTCGCGACGGCCGGTGCCGAGGGGAGAGGGCCCGGCGCCGCTGGTGGAGGGGGGATCGGGCCGTTCATCGGTCATGCACGTCACAGTAGTGCCGGGTGCTCCCTAGACTGCGGAGCATGTCAGCCCCTGTGCCGCCTGCCGGTTCCGCGCCTGCCGCCACCGTCCCGGCCGGGCCCTCGGGCGCCGCCGGGACCGGGCCCGCCCTGCTCGTGGTGGTCGCGGGGGTGGTGGGCGCCCTGCACGTGTGGAAGCTCTCCCCGGCCCTGCCCGTGCTCTCCGCCGAGCTCGGCCAGAGCCTGGTGCAGGGCGGCTTCCTGCTCTCCACCGTGCAGGTGGCCGGCATGCTGCTGGGCGTGGTGGTGGGCCTGTTCGGGGACCGCATCGGCCTGCGCCGGGGGCTGGTGCTGGGGCTGGGCCTGCTCACCGCGGGCTCCGTGACGGGCCTGCTCTCCACGGGGTACGGCCCGCTGCTGGGCTCCCGGGTGCTGGAGGGCGTGGGGTTCATGCTCGTGTCGATCTGCGCCCCCGCACTGATCCGGCGCACCGTGGCCCCGGCCAGGGTGTCGCTGCTGGTGGGCCTGTGGGGCTGCCACATCCCGGTCGCCGCGGCCCTCTCCCTGCTGCTCGGCGGACTGCTCAGCGAGGCCCTCGGCTGGCGCACCTGGTGGGCGGCCGCCGCGGCCGGCTCCGCGCTCCTGGGCCTGCTGGTGCTCGTCGTGCTCCCGCCGGACCCGGCCCACGTGGCGGTGCACGGGGTGCGGCAGCGCCTCGGGCTGACCCTCCGCGCGCCCGGCCCGTGGCTCGTGGCCCTGGTCTTCGGGCTCTACACCGCCCAGTGGAACGGGGTGGTGCAGTTCCTGCCCTCCATGTACGCCGAGGCCGGGATCGCCGCGGGCGCCGCAGCGGGGCTCAGCGCGCTCGCCGCAGGGGTCAACGCGGTGGGCAACCTCGGGGCGGGCCGGGCCCTGCAGCGGGGGGTGCGCCCCGTGGTGCTGTGGTGCACGGGCTTCGCCGTGCTGGGACTGGCCGCCGTGGTGGCGTTCGGGCTCGCCCCGCTGCTGGACGAGGAGGTGCGCTTCGGCACCCGGTACGGCGCGGTCCTCGTCTTCTCCGCCGTGGGGGGAGTGGTGCCGACGACGGCGATCGCGAGCCTCATGCGGGTCGCGCCCACGCCCACCACGGTGGCCACCACGCTGGGGCTGGGCCAGCAGTTCAACGCCGTGGGCCAGTTCGCCGGCCCGCCCGCGGTCGCGTCGGTCGCGCAGGCGACGGGCAGCTGGGACCTGACGTGGGCGGTGACGGCCGTGCTCGCCCTCGCGGGCATCGCGGTGGCGCTCGTCGTCTCGCGGCGGATCCCCCGGGAGCCGTGAGCGGCGACCAGCTGGTCAGCACCCGGCCGCGCGGCCCCGCACCGCACGTCGCTCACCCGGAGTCACCGTCCCGCCGCGCCCGATCCACGGGGACCGACTCCACCGGGCTGCCCCCTGCCGGGTCACTCCGCCTGCCGGGTCACTCCTCCGGCCGGGTCCGCCGCCACGCGCCGCGGCCCGGGCGCAGCCGCAGGCCCAGCCGCATCCGGCGGAACTGGTCCCGGCGCCCCGGGGAGCCCTTGGCGTCGGCCTCGCCCGCGTCCTGCCGCGCGAGCAGGACGGCCGTGACGGCGGCGATCTCCTCCGGCGTGGGGCTGCCGGCCGTGAAGCACAGGGACGGGGTGCCCTCGACGGGCTCGCGGGGGGTCACAGCGGGATGTTCCCGTGCTTCTTGGTGGGCATCGTCGCGCGCTTGTCCCGCAGGGCCCGCAGGGCCTTGAGCACCTGCACCCGGGTCTCGGACGGGGAGATCACCGCGTCCACGTAGCCCAGCTCCGCGGCCTGGTACGGGTTGAGCAGGCTCTCCTCGTACTTGCGCACCAGGTCGGCGCGCAGCGCCTCGACGTCCTCGTCGTTGTCCGCGGCGGCCTTGAGGTCCCGGCGGTAGAGGATCTCCACGGCGCCCTGGGCGCCCATCACGCCGATCTGCGCCGTGGGCCAGGCGAGGTTGATGTCCGCGCCGAGCTTCTTGGAGCCCATCACGATGTAGGCCCCGCCGTAGGCCTTGCGGGTGATCAGGGTGACCAGCGGGACGGTCGCCTCGGCGTAGGCGTAGAGCAGCTTGGCGCCGCGCCGGATGATGCCGTTGAACTCCTGGTCGGTGCCGGGCAGGAACCCGGGCACGTCCACGAGCGTGAGGATCGGGACGTTGAACGCGTCGCAGTGGCGCACGAACCGGGCCGCCTTCTCGGACGCCGCGATGTCCAGCGTGCCGGCGAACTGCAGGGGCTGGTTCGCCACGACGCCCACGGTGTGACCCTCGACACGGGCGTAGCCGATCATCACGTTGGGGGCGTAGAGGGCCTGCATCTCCAGGAAGTGCCCGTCGTCGACGATCGCCTCGACCACCGCGCGCATGTCGTACGGCTGGTTGGCGGAGTCCGGGACCAGCGTGTCCAGGGCGAGGTCGGCGTCCGTGACCTCGTCCTCCTGGTCGTGGTCCACCAGGGGCGCCTCCTGCAGGTTGTTCGCCGGGAGGAACTCGAGCAGCTCGTGCACGAAGTCCAGCGCGTCCTGCTCGTCCTCGGCGAGGTACGTGGCCGTGCCCGTGGTCGTGTTGTGCTGGCGCGCCCCGCCCAGGGTCTCCATGTCCACCGTCTCGCCCGTGACCGTCTTGATGACGTCCGGACCGGTGATGAACATGTGCGAGGTCTTGTCGACCATCACGATGTAGTCGGTCAGGGCCGGGGAGTAGGCAGCCCCGCCCGCGCACGGGCCCATGATCAGCGAGATCTGCGGGACCACCCCGGAGGAGCGGACGTTCATGTTGAAGATGTCCGCGAACATGGCCAGGGAGGCCACGCCCTCCTGGATCCGCGCCCCGCCGCCGTCGTTGATCCCGATGACCGGGCAGCCGTTGCGCAGGGCGAACTTCTGCACCTTGACGATCTTCTCCCCGTTGACCTGGGACAGCGACCCGCCGAACACCGCGAAGTCCTGGGAGTAGACCGCCACGAGGCGCCCGTCTACCGTGCCGTAGCCGCTGACCACGCCGTCGCCGGGCAGTTTCTTCGACGCCATCCCGAAGGCGGTCGAGCGGTGGGTCGCCAGGGCGTCGAACTCCACGAACGAGTCCTCGTCCAGGAGCATCTCCACGCGCTCGCGGGCGGTGTTCTTCCCGCGGGCGTGCTGCTTCTCGATCGCCGCCTGGCCCGCGGGGGCCTCGGAGCGGGCCTTCCGGTCGTGGAAGTCGGCGATCTTGCCGGCGGTGGTCGTCAGGTCGTGGGTCACAGGCACCTCGTGGTCTGGTACGCGGCCGGCCCGGCGGGCCGATCGGTCCGGTCCGGGGTGGTCAGGGGACCTGCTCACTCTAGTCCGCGGCCGCGGGGGCCTCTGTTGTAGAACTCCTACAAATTCCGTGCCCGGTGCCGGGGGGCACCGGCGCGGTGCTCAGCCGACGCGGCCAAGGACCACCTTCCAGGGGCGGACGGTCCGCTCGGTGACCACCCCGTGGCGCACGAACGGGTCTTCGTCGGTGAGCCGCTCGACCTCCGCGGGGTCCTCGGCGGCGAACACCAGCAGCGCGCCGGGCGCGCCGTCGTCGTCGAACGGACCCGACGCGAGCAGGTGCCCCTGCTCCACGAGGCCGCCGAGGTACGTCCGGTGCTCCGGCCGGCGCGCGGCCAGGACGTCGGCGGGACCTCCGTAGACGTAGGTGACGGCGAACGTCGTGCTGTTCTCGGCTGCGCTCACGATGGCTCCTGAGGGTCGTGCCGCGGCCCCGCCCGGCCGGACGGGACCGTCCAGCCGGTTCCCGGGGAAGCGGGCTACTACTGTGGATGTGGTCCGAACACTACGCGGACGGCGCCCGCCCGGACAGCACCGTCCGCCCGGGACCGCGACGACCGGCCGTGACGACCGGACCGCGACGACCGGACCGCGACGACCGACCAGAGGAGAACCGTGCCCGACCCCTGCGCCGACGACCTGCGCGCCCCCGCCGTGATCGCGGCCCTGGCGGACCTCGGCCTGGGGCGGATCGACGTCCTCGACGAGGTCGGCTCCACGAACCAGCACCTGACGGCCGCCGTCGCCCGGCAGGCGCGCGGGCCCCGCCCGGACCGGCCGTGGACCGATCTGTCCCTCGTGCTCACCGGTCACCAGAGCGCGGGGCGCGGCCGGCTGGACCGGGTGTGGACCACCGAGCCCGGCACCGCGCTGACCTTCAGCGTCCTGCTGCGGCCGGCCGACGAGCGCGGCCGGCCGCTGCCCACCCAGCACTTCCCGTGGCTGACCCTCCTGATGGCCGCCGCCGTCGTCGACGCCCTGGACGGGCTCGCGGCGGCGGGCGCGCGGATCAAGTGGCCCAACGACGTCCTGGTGGACGGGCGCAAGGTGGCCGGCCTGCTCGCCGGTCTCGTCCTGGACGAGCAGCGCCCGCCGGCGGTGGTCCTCGGCACCGGCATCAACGTCGCCCAGGAGGAGCTGCCCGTGGACACGGCCACGTCCGTCCGGCGCGCCACCGGCCGCGAGGTCGAGCGCGCCGCCGTCCTGCAGGCCGTGCTGGGCGCGTACGTCCCGCTCTACCGGCAGTTCTGCGCGGACCCGGCCGCCGCCGTGCGCCCCGGCGGCGCGCTGCGCGCCCGGATCACCGAGCGGATGGAGACCCTCGGCCGCCCGGTGCGCGCCGAGCTGCCCGGCGGGGCCGCCCCTGTCACGGGCACCGCGACGGGCCTCGGGGAGCACGGGGGCCTGCTGGTGCGCGAGGCCGGCGGCATCCGGCGCGAGGTGACGGCGGGCGACGTGGTGCACCTGCGCCCGGCCCCGGACGCCCCTGGGACGGACTGAGCGTGCCCGCCCGTCCCGCCTTGCAGCCCGGCGAGCGCGTGCTCGTGTCCACGCGGGCCCACGGCGCGCGGCTGACCCGGCCCTTCCTGGTGCTGCTGCTCACGGTGTTCGCGCTGTCCTTCGCCCAGCGGGCCCTCGAGCTGCGCTGGCGCCCCGTGGCGGAGCCGTGGACCACGGTGCACGCCGGGGTGGAGCTCACCCTGGTCGTCGCGGCCGGCTGGGTGGTGCTCCGCAGCTGCCTGCGCCCGCTCCTGCGCTGGTGGCGCACCCGCTACGTGCTCACCACCCGTCACCTCGTGCTGCTGCGCCCCGGCGGGGCCCGGAGGACCGTGTCGCTGCCCCTGCACCAGCTGCGCCGGGTCTCGGTGGATCGCCGGCGCAGCCCGGCCCTCGGCCGGCACGACGGGCGCGTCGTGGCCGACTTCGGGCCCTTCGGCGGCCTGCGCCTGGAGAACGCCCCGGAGGCGCAACGCCTGGCCGGGCTGATCCGCCGGGCCGCGGAGGACGAGTGGGCTGCGCGCGGCGGCGCCGGCCGGGCCGGGGATCCCGGATCCGGCGGGGGCGCGCCGTGGCCGCGTCCCACTAGAGTGGACCGCGACGCGGTCGTGGCGCCACGCCCGGGCCCGCCCGTCGCCCCGCGCCGGCCGTGGAGCCGGCGGGGCGTCCACCAGGAACAGGAGTGACGTGTGGCGAGTGAGGACCCGGAGACCCAGGGCGAGCCGGAGCTCGGCCCCCAGACGGCACAGCTGAACCTGAACCTGCACAACCCCGTCCAGGCCAACCTCTACCGCTCGGACGAGTCCAAGGCCGCCGTGCAGGCCCTCGAGCAGACCCTCCTGGGCTCCGAGCGCGACCTGCGCCGCCGGGAGGCCGCACGCCGGGGCGGGCTGTCCCTGCTGTCGGCGCGGAAGGTGTGGCGGGCCCTGGGCTTCCCGAACCTCACCGACGACGACCTCTGGTTCACCGAGCAGGACTCCGAGGCCCTCCGGGTGCTGTCCACCATGGTGCTCGAGGAGAAGGTCACCGAGGAGGCGGCCCTGTCCCTGGTGCGCTCTATCGGGCAGATGACCGACCGCATGGTGGTGTGGCAGGTCGAGGCGCTCGTCGAGGACATGGTCGTCCACCGGGGCATGACCGACGCCGCCGCCCGGCGGCAGCTGCTGCACCTGCTCCCCGCCCTCATCGACGCGATCGAGAACCTCCTGGTCTACTCGTGGCGGCGCCAGATGAACGCCGCCGTGCAGCGGCTGGCGATGCGCGTGGAGCGCCCGGACGGCTCGACCGCCACCGGACCCACGTCCGACGACGGGGCGGCCTCCATCCTTCCGCTCGCCCGCGGGGTGGGCTTCGCGGACCTGGTCTCCTACACCTCGCTGTCCCGGCAGATGAACGAACGGACCCTGGCGAACCTCGTGCAGCGCTTTGAGAACCGCTGCGCGGAGGTGATCGCCGTGGGCGCCGGCCGGCTCATCAAGACCATCGGGGACGAGGTCATGTTCCTCGCCGAGACCCCCGAGGGCGGGGCGCAGATCTCCTTGGCCCTGGCCCGCGCCATCCGCGACGACCCCGAGCTCCCGCAGGCGCGCGTGGCCTTCGTCTGGGGGCGCGTGCTGCCGCGGCTCGGGGACATCTACGGGCCCACGGTGAACCTCGCCTCCCGGCTCGTGTCGCTGACCGAGCCGGGCTCCGTGCTCGTGGACGCCTCGACCGCCGCGGTGCTCTCCGGCGACGACCGCTTCATCCTCCTGCCGCAGCCCACCCGCAACGTGCGGGGCTTCGGCGACGTCCAGCCCGTCGCGCTCTCCCAGGGCGCCGGTCCCGGGCTGGAGGTCGACTTCGAATGAGCGCACCCCTCGTCATCCGCGCGGGCGCGTCCACGGACCGGGGCCTGCGCCGGGAGTCCAACGAGGACGCCCTGGTGGTCACGGCCGCGATGTGCGCCGTGGCGGACGGCATGGGCGGGCACGAGGCCGGCGAGGTGGCGAGCGCCCTGTGCGTGCGCACCCTCGGGGCGTCCCCCCTCTTCCAGATGGAGGACTTCCGGTCCTTCGAGGTCCTCGAGCCGGAGCCGCCCCGGGACATCGTCCGGTTCCGCGCGACCGTGGAGCGCGAGCTGCGCCTGGACCCGGAGATCCCCGACGACGCGATCGAGGCCGTCCGCCGCGTCCGCTCCGTGCTGTGGCAGGCGGACCAGCACATCCAGCACGCCGTCGAGGGCCGGGCGGGCACCACCGTCACCGGCGTGTGGCTGCTGCGCATCGACGGGCGCATGCTGTGGGTCGTGTTCAACACGGGCGACTCCCGGACCTACCGGCTGGTCGCGCCCCAGCCCGGGGGTCGTGCCGGGGAGGGCGAGGGCGGGCCCAGGATCGAGCAGCTGACCGTGGACCACTCCGAGGTGCAGTACCTCGTGTCGATCGGGCAGCTCACCGCCTCGCAGGCGCTCGTGCACCCGCGCCGCAACGTGATCACCCGCGCCCTGGGCACCGGCCAGGTCTGGGAGCCGGACGTGTGGGTGCTCCCCGCCCGGCACGGGGACCGGCTGATGCTGTGCTCGGACGGGCTGACCAACGAGCTGAGCCCCGCCCACATGGCCCGGGTGCTCGCCGCGGTGTCCCACCCGAAGGAGGCGGCCGACGTCCTGCTGCAGGCCGCGCTGCGCACCGGCGGGCGGGACAACGTCACCGTGATCGTGGCCGACGCCGTGCGGCCGGGGGAGTACGCCCCCGGCTTCTGAGCCGCGCCCCGCGGGCCCCGCGTCCCCGAAGTGGGGGCGCCGTCCCCAGAAGAGGGTGGCCTCATGATCCGTCACATCGGCATCGCCCCCACCTGCCCTGTTTACCTTTGAGAACATGGTTCTCTCGCGCCGCTCCTTCGTCCTCTCCGGCCTGGTCCTCGCCGCCTCTGGGGCCTTCGGAGGCTCCCTCGCCGAGCCCTCCGCGGGCCGGCGCCCGTTCGTGCTGTGGGGCTCCTCGTCGGCGGCCAGCGCGCTCCACGCGGACCGCCCGCGGGGCTTCCCCGCGGTGCGCATCGACGACCTGCTCTCGCATTTGCTGGAGGCGCCCGGGACCTCGCGCGCGGTCAGCGGCGACCGGTCCTGGCAGACCCTGTCGATGCGCAGCAGCGCCCACCCCTATCTGCCGCGGCTGGGCTCCGGCTTCGGGGTCGGACGGATCCCGGCCCACGGGCCGCTGGTCGTGCCCACGGTGGACGGCCGGGTGCCGAGCGCCCACCTCCCGATCCCGGGCACCGTCTCCGGGCTCCCGTGCACGATCCAGGCCGTGGGGCGGGACGGAGGCGACGTGGTGCTGCGCCGCGCGGTCCCCGGGGCCCAGCTCGAGGTGGCGCCGGCGTCGGCGGCGCGGTGGCGCACGGCGCTGGAGGAGCGGCACCGGGGCCACGTCCACCTGCTGTGGACGGGCAAGAACAACATCGAGGACCCGGACCAGGTCCTCGCCGACACCCGTGCGGCGTGGCAAGTCGAACCGGACACGTCCGTGGTGATGGGCCAGTGGCACACCGCGGCGGACCGGCCCGGCACGGCGGGGTGGGACCAGGTGCGCGGCGTGAACGCGGCCCACCGGGCCGAGTACGGCGGCCGGTTCTACGACACGATGGCCGACCTGCGGGATCCCGGTCTGTGGTCCCTGCCGGGTCTGCTGCCCCACCGGATCGGGGCCTCGGCCGCGGACCGCCGGTGGCTGGGCCTGGGGCTGCCCCCGCGCTCGGTCGTCGCCGCGGACCGCCGGCACCTGAACGCGCTGGGCAACACGATCGTGGCCCACGGCCTGTACCGCCACCTGACCGGCACGGCGGGCCTCTACTGAGCGGAGCCCGGACCGGTTCCGAGGCCATGGAGGTCACCGTCCGCCCACCGGCGCGGACCTCTTGTCCCGGGACGCTGGACGGCCTAACATACAACCAAATGGTTGTACGAAATGAGCTGGCGGACGACGAGGTCGACCGCATCTTCCAGGCCCTCGCGGACACGACGCGACGGGACATCGTGACGCGGGTGCTCCGGCAGGAGCAGTCGGTCTCCGCGCTGGCCGGGCGCTACCGGATGAGCTTCGCGGCCGTGCAGAAGCACGTGGCGGTGCTCGAGCGGGCCACGCTGGTCACCAAGGAGCGGCGCGGCCGGGAGCAGGTGGTGCACGGCAACGTGACCGCGCTGCGCCGGGCGGCGGGGCTCCTGGAGGACTACGAGCAGATCTGGCGCGGGCGTGCCCGCGTCATCGAGGACCTCCTCGCCGAGGAGGTGCCCCCCGGGGACCGGGGGGCCCAGTAGGAAGGGAGCAGGACATGCCGGTCATCGACGTGCACAAGGACACGGAAACGCTGACCCTGACGTTCGTCGCGGAGTTCGCCGCGGACGTCGAGCGGGTCTGGCAGGTCTGGGCCGACCCGCGCCAGCTCGAGCGCTGGTGGGGGCCGCCCGAGTGGCCCGCCACCTTCGAGGAGCACGAGCTTTCCGAGGGCGGGCGGTGCCGCTACTACATGACCGGTCCGGACGGGGAGAAGGCCCGGGGCTGGTGGACGGTCACGGCCGTGGACCCGCCGCACCGGCTGGAGTTCGACGACGGCTTCGCGGGCGAGGACGGCGAGCCGGACCCCACCCTCGGGGCCACCCACGGCGTCGTGACCTTCGAGGCCGTCGACGGCCGGACGCGGATGACCACGGTCTCGACCTTCGAGAGCGCGGACCAGCTCGCGCAGATGTCCGCGATGGGCATGGAGGAGGGCATGCGGGAGGCCATGGGCCAGATCGACGCCCTCCTCGCCGGTGCGGTCTCCCGCTGAGCGGTCAACGGCTGAGCGGTCAACGGCTGGGCGGTCATCGGCTGGTCGGTCCACGGCCGGCCCGTCCGCGCCCGGGCGTCTCCCGTTCGCGGCGCGGGACCGGACGACGACCCCGCCCCGGGACCTGCGGGGCGGCGTCGCCGGTGCCCGGTGACAGCGGACCGGCGGGTCAGGCGTCCTGGGGCACGGGAGTGCCCGCGGCGGCGTCGGTGCCGGGGGAGCGCTCCGGGCCCTCGGCGGACTCCCGGGCCGGTTCCGCGGACGGCCCGCCGGACGCCGCGGCCCGCTGCGCCGCCTTTTTCAGCGGCTTGAGCTCGAGCCGGCGCTCGTGCTTGCGCTCGGCCCGGCGCTCCGTGCGCCGCTCCGCCTGCTTCTCGGCCCGGCGCTCCCTCTTCGCGTCCTCCGGGGCCTTCTCGCCGGGCGCTCCGGCGGCGGGGGTGGCGGACTCCCTGCGCGGGGCGCGCTCCTTGACCGGGGCGCCGCCCGAGGCGCGCAGCCGCCGGTAGTGCTCGGCGGCCTCCTCCTGGCGCCGCGCCTCGACCCCCGTGGCGATCTCGGCCCGCAGGTGCTCCGGCTCCAGCTCGAACGCGGCCACGAGGTCGAGCGCGTGCGGGCGCAGGCGGGCGAGCAGCCGGTCGATGTACTCGTCGAGGCTGCGCCCACGCCGCATGGACAGCCGGCCGTAGGAGAGGTACCACGCGAGGTTCTTCTCGATGAGCCGCAGCCCGAAGACGTCGCGCAACCAGGTCAGCACCGTGCGGGTGCCCGGGTCCTCGACCTGCTCCAGGCCGCGGGTGAATGCCTCCCACTGCAGCAGCTCCGCGTGGGCGCGCGCCGCGGCGATGATCTTGTACTGGTTGTCGTTGAACAGCGCCGCGGCCTCCGCCCGGGGGAGCTTGGCGCTGGGCCGCAGGCTCTCCGCGATCTCGGCGACCATGGTCTGCACCCGGTCCGTGAGCAGCGCGCGCTGCGCGGACTCCTCGCGCAGGGCGTTGACGGAGCGGCGCACGTCCCCGGTGTCCCGGAAGGCCTGGCCGAGCTTGCGCAGCCCCGACCGGTGGTAGGTGGCCTCGGTGGCCCGGCCCGCCACGTAGCGGGCCATCACGCCCACGTCGACGTGCTTGAACTCGTCCGCCCAGTCGGACAGCAGCCGCTTGGCCACGAGCTGCAGCAGCACCGTGTTGTCGCCCTCGAACGTCGCGTAGACGTCCAGGTCGTGGCGCAGGGAGGTGAGCCGGTTCTTGGTCAGGAACCCCGCGCCGCCGCAGGCCTCGCGGCACTCCTGGACGGTGTCGAGGGCGCTCCAGGTGGACAGCGCCTTCAGGGCCGCGGCGAGGGTCTCGAGGTCCTGCCGGTTCTCGTCGGTGTCCTCGCGGCCCGAGAAGACGTCGTCGTACTTGTGCAGCAGCTCCTGGTGGGCGAAGTGCATCGCGTAGGTCTCGGCCAGTCGCGGCAGCAGCCGCCGCTGGTGCTGCTGGTAGTCCATCAGCACCTCCTCCTGGATGTCGGAGGACGCGTTGAACTGGCGGCGCTCGCTGCCGTAGCGGATCGCGATGGTCAGCGCGGCCTTGTTCGCCAGGACCGCCGCCCCGTCGAGGGAGACCCGGCCCTGCACCAGGGTGCCGATCATCGTGAAGAACCGGCGGCCCGGGCTCGCGATGGGCGAGCTGTAGGTGCCGTCCGCGGCCACGGCCCCGTACTTGTCCAGCAGGTGCGTGCGCGGGACCCGCACCCGGGTGAAGTGCAGCCGTCCGTTGTCGATGCCGTTGAGCCCGCCCTTGTGGCCGTCGTCCTCGCCGCCCACGCCGGGCAGGAAGTTCCCGTCCTCGTCCCGCAGGTCCACCCAGAACGCGTGCACGCCGTGGTTCACGCCGAGCGTGACGAGCTGGGCGAAGACCACGGCGGCGCGCCCGTGCACGGCGGCGTTGCCGAGGTAGTCCTTCCACGCCGCCGTGAAGGGGGTGTGGATCTCGAACTCCTCCGTGGCGGGGTCGTACGTGGCGGTGGTGCCGATCGAGGCGACGTCGGAGCCGTGGCCGATCTCGGTCATCGCGAACACGCCCGGGATCTTCAGGTCCCGGATGTCCGCGAGCCAGCGCCGGTGGTGCTCCTCGGTGCCGAGGTTGAGCACCGCGGAGCCGAACAGGCCCCACTGCACGCCGGCCTTGATCTGCATCGAGGGGTCCCCGAGCAGCAGCTCCTCGAAGTTCGAGACGTTGCCGCCCGGGTCGTTGTGCCCGCCGTACTCCTCCGGCAGCCCGCGGTTCATCGCGCCGTGCTCCACCAGCAGGTGCAGCTGGCCCAGCACGCGCTCGCGGTGCTCCTGGTAGCCGAGGTCCGGCTGCTGGTGCAGCCGCTCGTCGAGCAGCATCCGGCGGGCCTCGCGCCGGACCTCGGCCCAGCGCCCGAGCAGCACTTCGCCGAGGGCGGCGACGTCCACGGCGGGGGCCGGGAGCCCGGCGTCGTCCGCGGTGGTGGGTCCGGCGGTGGGTCCGGCGGTGGTCGGTCGGTCGACGGTGGTGGTCATGGTCGCTCCTGTCGTGGGTGACCGGCGGTGGCCGGTGCGGTCACGGGGTGGTCGGGGCCGGCCGGGGTCCGCGCCGGCCCGGGGGTGGTCAGGTGGGCGGCTGCTCCGGCACGGGCGCGCCGGGCGGGCGCAGCCCGTCGACGGCCCAGCCCACGATCAGCTCGGTCATCCGCTCGCGGGACGGGCGCTGCGTGCCCTGAGGGGTGTTCATCCAGGCCTCGCCGGCGCCGCGCACCATGCCGATCGTGGACGCCGCCCAGTAGCTGAGGACCGGCTCCTCCAGCCGGCGCTCGGCGGGGGTGTGGCGCACGTGGGCCTCCGCGAGCAGCCCGCTGACGGACTCGGTGAACTCCTGGATCAGCCAGCGCTCGCCGCCGTCCTCGGCGGGGGCGTCCTCCTTGTGCTCGCCGCGGGCCCGCTCGGCCCGGTGCCGGTCGTGCCGGGAGCGTCCGGGGTCGGGGGAGAGGGCCACGACGAAGCGGTACACCGACGCGGAGCGCTCGATGCTCAGCAGGTACTCCGCGACCATCGCCTCGACCGAGTCCTCGAAGGAGCCCGCCGCGCGGGCCGCCTCCTCGAGCCGGTCGCGCATCCGCGTCACGGTGTACTCGCCGACCGCCCGCTGCAGCCCGGCCTTGTCCCCGAAGTACCGGTAGTAGACGGACTTGGAGGTCTGGCACGCGGTGGCGATCTCCTCCATGGACGCCTGCGCGCCGAGCTCGTCCACGGCGCTGCGCGCCGTGCGGATGAGCTCGATCCGCCGCTGCGCACGGTGCCGGGCCCAGCGGGAGGAGCGGCCGTCCGTGGCGGGCGTGCCGCCCGGGGCGGCGGAGTCAGTGGCATCGACCTGTTTCACGATACCCAGAGTATCAGGTATTGTCGTTCGTGACGTGACCATCATCACAACACCACCGAGGAGTTCCCTGTGAGCGAGTCCACCCCCGAGCAGACCGTCGAGCCCACCGCCGAGCACACGACCCCCAGCGGCGCCGGGCGCACCGGCGTGGCCCGCCGCGCCGTCGTGGTCGGCGCCAACCGCATTCCATTCGCCCGGGCGCACGGCGCCTACGCGAACGCGGGCAACCAGGACATGCTCACCGCCGCCCTCGACGGACTCGCCGCCCGCTACGGCCTCGCCGGGGAGCGGATCGGCGAGGTCGCCGCCGGCGCCGTGCTCAAGCACCCCAAGGACTTCAACCTCACGCGCGAGTCCGTGCTCGGCTCGGTGCTGGACCCGCGCACCCCCGCCTTCGACGTGCAGCAGGCCTGCGCCACGGGCATGGAGGCCGTCTCCACGCTGGTCAACAAGATCCGGCTCGGCCAGATCGACTCGGCCGTGGCCGGCGGCGTCGACTCCGCCTCGGACGCGCCCGTGGTGGTGAGCGAGCGGCTGCGCCGGACCCTGCTCGAGCTCAACCGGGCCAAGAGCACCCAGCAGAAGCTCCGGGCCCTCGCGGGCCTGCGCCCGGCCGACCTCAAGCCGGTGGCCCCCGGCACCGGGGAGCCGCGCACGGGGCTGTCGATGGGCGAGCACCAGGCCCTCACCACCGCCCGCTGGGAGATCTCCCGCGAGGCCCAGGACGAGCTCGCCGCTGCGAGCCACCGCAACCTGGCGGCCGCCTACGAGCGCGGGTTCTTCGACGACCTCGTCACCTCCTTCCGCGGTCTGTCCCGGGACAACAACCTCCGCCCGGACAGCTCCGTCGAGAAGCTCGCCGGGCTCAAGCCGGTGTTCGGGAAGTCTCTCGACGCCGAGCCGACCATGACGGCGGGCAATTCCACGCCGCTCACCGACGGCGCCTCGACCGTGCTGCTCGCCTCCGAGGAGTGGGCGGCGGAGCGCTCCCTGCCCGTGCTCGCCGACGTGGTGGACGTCGAGGCGGCCGCCGTCGACTTCGTGCACGGCGACGAGGGACTGCTGATGGCCGGCGCCTACGCCGTTCCCCGCCTGCTGGCCCGCCAGGGCCTGGCTCTCGACGACTTCGCCTTCGTCGAGATCCACGAGGCGTTCGCCGCGACCGTGCTCGCGACCCTCGCCGCGTGGGAGGACGAGCAGTTCGGCCGGGAGCGGCTCGGCCTGGCCGGCGCCTTCGGCACCGTGGACCGGAGCCGGCTCAACGTCACGGGCTCCTCCCTCGCGGCCGGGCACCCCTTCGCCGCGACCGGCGGGCGCATCGTCGGCACCCTCGCGAAGCTGCTGCGCGAGCGCGCCGACGAGACCGGCCGGCCCGCCCGCGGGCTCATCTCGGTCTGCGCCGCCGGCGGCCTGGGCGTCACCGCGGTCCTCGAGGCCCGCTGACCCTACCCTCCCGACCGCCCCGCCGACCCGCACAGCAAGGACCTCACCCCCATGGCAGACACCTATCTCGACCTCGTCAGCTCCGGCCCCGGCGGCCGGCTCGCCCGGCAGCTCGGGCTGCCCGCTCCCGCCCGACTGCGCCGCCACCGCGCCGGGGACCCGCTCGTGCCCGGCCCGGTCCTCGTGCTGGGGCGGGGGGAGGACGCCGACCGGATCGCCACGGCCCTGCTCGGCTGGGACCTCGACGTGCGGCGCCACCCCGACGGCGTCCACCGGTTCGGGGCGGTCGTGCTGGTCCTGACCGGGCTCGCCCGGCCCGCCGACCTGGCCGAGCCCGCGCTCGGCCTGGGCGGGGTGCTTCGCGCGCTCGCCCCCGGCGGCCGGGTGGTCACGGTGTCCCGGCCCGCGCCGGGCATCGGCACGGGCGCGGCCTCGGCGACGCCCGCGGCGGCGGAGCCGCTCGACCCGGCCGCCGCCGCGGCCCGCCAGGCGGTCGTGGGGCTCCTGCGCTCCACCGCCCAGGAGATGCGCGGCGGGGCCACCGCCAACGGCGTCCTGCTCGCCGAGGGCGTCGCCCCGGAGGTTCCCAGCGCGCTGGGCGCCCTGCGGTTCCTGCTCTCCGGGCGCAGCGCCTTCGTCTCCGGGCAGTTCGTGACGGTGGGCGACGACGCCGGGGCCCTGCCCGCGGACTGGGAGGCCCCCCTGCGGGGCAAGGTCGCCGCCGTCACCGGCGCGGCCCGCGGCATCGGCGCGCAGATCGCGCGCACGCTCGCCGGCGCCGGCGCGCGCGTCGTCGTCGTGGACGTGCCCGGCGCTGGCGAGCCCCTGGCCGCGCTGGCCAACGAGATCCGTGCAGTGGCCCTCCAGCTCGACGTCACGGACGCGCACGCCGGCGAGAAGATCCTCGCGCTCGCCCGCGAGCGCTTCGGGCACCTGGACGTGGTGGTGCACAACGCCGGGATCACCCGGGACAAGCTGCTGGCCAACATGGACGAGTCCCGCTGGGCCTCGGTGCTGGCCGTGAACCTCGAGTCGCAGCTGCGGATGAACGAGCAGCTCCTGGCGGGCGAGGGCCTCGGCGAGGCCCCGCGGATCGTCTCCCTGGCCTCCACGAGCGGTGTCGCGGGCAACCGCGGCCAGACCAACTACGCCGCCTCGAAGGCCGGGGTGATCGGGATGGTCGCCGCCAGCGCGCCCCTGCTGGCCCGGCGCGGCGGCAGCATCAACGCCGTGGCCCCCGGGTTCATCGAGACGGAGATGACCGCCCGGATCCCGGCGGCCCGCCGCCAGGTGGCGCGCCGGCTGAACTCCCTGCAGCAGGGCGGGCTGCCGGAGGACGTGGCTCAGGCGGTGCTCTTCCTGGCCTCGGACGCCGCCGGCGGCGTCAACGGGCAGACGCTGCGCGTGTGCGGCCAGAACCTGGTGGGGGCGTGAGCATGGACGCCGACCGGCTCGAGACCGTGGTCCTCACCGACGTCCCCTCCCTGGGCGGGCTCTACGCCCGCGCCGCGGCGGGCGCGGCCGGCGGCCTGCTGCCGCGCACCCTGACCGAGCGGCGGCCCGCCCGGATCCTCCGCCGGCCGGCCGGGCGCCGCGGCACCGGCGGAGCCACGCTCGAGCTGCCGGCGGTGGCGCACGTGGTCGAGGGCGTGGTCGTCGACCCCGCCCGGCACGAGGCGCTCTGCCGCACGGTCGGCGCACCGCTGCGCGAGGGCCCCGGCGGCACCGAGGCCTTCTCCGGGCACCTGCACGCCCTGGCGTTCCCCGTGGCCATGAGCGTGCTCACCCGCCCCGACTTCCCGCTGCCAGTCCTCGGCATGGTGCACCTGGCCAACGAGGTCGAGCACCGCGGGGCGACAGCGGTGGGGGAGGACCTCACGGTCACCGCCTCCGCCGAGCGCCTGCGCCCGCACCGGTCCGGCGCGCAGGTCGACGTCGTCGCCCGGCTCGCGCGGGAGGACGGCGAGACCGTCTGGACGGGCCGCTCCACCTACCTCGCCCGGGGCGTGCGCGTGCCCGGGACGGCCGGCGACGCCCCGCGGGAAGAGTTCGTGCCGCCGGCCCCGACCGGGCACTGGCGCCTGACGGCCGGCACCGGACGGGACTACGCCGCGGTGAGCGGGGACTGGAACCCGATCCACCTCTCCGGCCCGACCGCCCGTGCCCTCGGCCTGAAGGGTGCCATCGCCCACGGCATGTACTCCGCCTCGCGCGCCCTGGCCGAGGTGGGGGTGCCGCCCGGGGTGCCCTTCCGCTGGACGGTGGAGTTCGCGGCCCCGGTCCTGCTCCCCGGCACGGTCGCGGTCGCGATCACCGACGACGGACGGGGTGCCGCCTGGCGGGACTCGCGCTTCGCCGGGTGGGACCCGCGGCGCAGGCGCCCGCACTTCACGGGGACGGTGGCTCGGCTCGACGGCTGAGGCACGGCCACGAAGGGTGGGGCCGCGCGCTTCGCCCCTCCTCCCTGGCCACGAGGATCGTCGGCGCCTCGGACCGGGCCCCGGGCGGCCGGTGCCCTAGCCGACGTGGACGCCGGGACGCCGGCGGGGAGCGGGTTCGTGCTCCCGGAGGATCCCCCGGACCACCGCGGCGGCGCGCACCACACCGGCGGGCATCGTGAAGGAGACCGGACGCTTCATGACCGACGACTTCCCGGGCGGTGGTCGCTGCGCCGGGACCGCGACAGCGACGAGGCGTCCCGAGCGGCTGCGCCGGGGCGTCGAGCAGCGGGCGCGGCCCAGGGCGCGGGGCGGGCCTGGCGGCGCATGCGCTGATACTTCCACCGCTGGAGCCGACTGACCCGGTCGGCGACGCTCTCCTTCGGGGAGATGGGATCGGGGCCAAGGACTGGGTCGTCTCCGGCCTGGTAGCGGGTCGTCCAGACCCGCAGCACCGCCCAGGCCACCGCGGTCAGGGGCACGGCCAGCACGGCCCCCGCCACCCCGCCCAGCACGGTGCCCACGGACAGTGCCAGCAGCACCACCAGTCCGTGCAGGCTCAGAGTGTGCCCCATGATCACCGGTTGCAGGAAGTAGCCCTCGACGTGGTTGACGACCACGACGATCAGGACCACGATCAGGGCCTCCACCGGCCCGTTGGCCACCAGCGTCACCAGGGTGGCCAGGGTCCCGGCTGCCAGCGCCCCGACGATGGGCACGAAGGCGGTGAGGAAGACGGTGACCGTCAGCGGGAGTGCCAGGGGTACGTCCAGCGCCCACAGACCGATGCCGATGAAGGTCGCGTCCACGGTGGCGACCAGGCAGATGCCGCGCACGTAGGAGCCGAAGATGCTCACGGCGCGGTCACCCGACTCCGCCAGTTTGGCCCGTTGCTCCCCGGTGAACCAGCGCAGCACGAAGCTCCACAGCCGTGGGCCGTCCTTGAGGAAGAAGAACAGGACGATGACCATCAGCACGGTCCCCGTCAGGACCTCCGAGGCGATCGTCAGGCTGCTCAGGGCGCTGCGCCGGGCCGCCGCGCTGGTGAGGTAGTCCTCGAGCTGGGCGGCGGTGGCGTTGACGGTGTCCGCGTCCACCGGCACCGGCAGCGGACCGGAAGTGACCAGTTCCTGCAGGTGCTGCCATCCACCGGATGCGGCGGCCAGCAGGTTGTCCACCTCCCCGCGGATCCCGAGCACCACCCCGGTGACCACCCCGCCCAGCACCGCCAGCAGGGCAGCGAACACCGCCAGGGCCGCCCCGGTGGCGCCCCAGCCGTGGTGCTCCAGTCGCCGCACCAGTGGATGGACGGCCGAGGCGAGGATGAGAGCGACGATCACCGCCAGGACGATCACCTTGATCGCCAGCAGGACGTAGAGCACCAGCGCGGCGACGGCAGTCAGTGCGAGGAGCTGAATCGCTCGCGAGCCGGCCCGCCCCAGCCCGTCGGCCCAGGACGAGACGGCCTGCGGCACAGCAGGCGGCGGGTCGGACGAAAGCGCTCCGCCCGAGGGCGACCCGGGGGCAGAAAAGGGCTCGACGTCGCGATGTACCGGTGGCCCGAGCCGGGAGAAGAAAGGGAAGGAACTGCCCACAGCGACCACTTCCTACGGCCAATAGGCGCTGACGCCGCTCATGGTACGCCCGCCGGAGAACAAAAGATCCTCGTCTCCTGACGGTGAACGGCCGCCGCTCTGGCCACCGGGCCGAGGAGGTCTACGGTGTGCGCACCGATCGTTCCATTCCTGGGCCATGCACGGCGATCGGATCGGGAGAGGCAGTGGACGCCGGTGCTCGAGACGGACTGGGAGACCTCCGGCGGGAGACCCGGCGGAGCTGCAGATCATGTACGGCATCGACGGGCGCCGGCGGCTGCCCGAGACGACGTTGCCCTGGTTGGCCGGCTACGAACAGTCCTCCCCGGTGCGCATCGGCAACGCCGCCGCCGACCAGCTGCAGCTGGACGTGTGGGGCGAGGTCCTCGACGGACTGTCGCTGACCCGGGACGTGCTGCTGGACACCCCGGACAGCTCCTGGGACATCCAGACCGCCCTGATGGACCACCTCGAAGGCGCCTGGCGGGCTCCGGACAACGGGCTGTGGGAGGTGCGCGGTCCCCGCCGGCACTTCACCCACTCCAAGGTCATGGCCTGGGTGGCCGCCGACCGGATGGCGTCAGGGGTGCGCCGCTCCGGGCTGCCCGGCCCGGTGCGGCGGTGGGAGGCCCTGCGAGAGACCATCCACGCCGACGTCCTGCGGCACGGCTTCGACACGGCGCGCAACACCTTCGTGCAGACCTACGGCGGCACCGCGCTGGACGCCTCCCTGCTGCTGATCCCGCGGACCGGTTTCCTCCCGCCGGGCGATCCGAGGGTGACCGGCACCATCGAGGCGGTCCTGCGCGAACTCACGGAGGACGGACCCGTCCACCGGTACCGAACCGGGCCCGCCGACGACGGGCTCCCCGGGGACGAGGGCGTGTTCCTGGCCTGCTCCTTCTGGCTGGTGGACGCCCTGGCCGGAGCGGGCCCGCGGAGGGAGTCCGTAGACCTCTTCCAGCGGCTGCTGGATCTGCGCAACGACGTGGGTCTGCTCAGCGAGCAGTGGGACCCACGCACCCGCCGCCAGCTCGGCAACACCCCTCAGGCGTACAGCCACTTCAGTCTCGTCGGCAGCGCCCTGCAGCTGCACCACGGCCGCGCCCACCGCAGCAACACCGCCATCCCCTCCCGGCCGGCAGTCCGCGTCAGCCCAGGGAGTGCAGGCTGAACGCCGCCAGGAAACCCAGGGTGGCAATCAGCCCGGAGTACAGGGCGGCCTCCTCGAACGCCTCGGGGATCATCGTGTCGGTGATCATCGCCAGGATGGCCCCGGCCGCCAGGGCGTTGACAAACGCCAGGGTGGTCGGGCCGGCCCCGTCCAACAGTAGGTAACCGGCCAAGGCCGCCAGCCCCGAGGCCGCCGCGATGGCACCCCAGATGCCGAACACATAACCGGGGCTCCGGCCGGCCCGCTTCCATCCCGCGGTGCTGGAGAGCCCTTCGGGGACGTTGGAGATGAACACGGCGGCGAACATCGGCAGGCTCAGCCCGGGCCCGGTCAGGAGGCTCAGACCCAGCACCATGGACTCCGGCACCCCGTCGAGCAGGGCGCCGACGGCGATCGCCCCGCCGCTGCCGCTGTGCTCCGCCTGCGAGGGCTGCTGCGTCCCGGACCGTTTGCGGTGCCGGGCGCCGCGACGGGCCAACAGCACGTTCAGCCCCACGTAGACCACCGAGCCCAGCAGGAAGCCCCCCGCGGTGGGGGCCAGCCCGCCCTCCTCCACGGCCTCCTGCACGAGCTCGAAGGCCAGGGCCGAGATCAGCACACCGGAGCCGAAGGCCATGACGACCGCCACGACCCGGGCCGGCACGCGGACGAACCACGCCACCGCGCTGCCCAGCAGCAGCGCACCGCCTGCGATCAGGCCGGCACCGCCGGCCAGGAGCCAATCCGGCACGAGGGCTCCTCCCGTTCCTGCTCCCGCCGCGGTGGGGGTCGACTCCTCCCATTCCACCACGACTTCTCGGGGGAGAACGCGGTCCAGCCGCACGGGAAGGGCGGAGTGCAGCGGCCGGGCCGGACGGTGCTGCGCCGCCCCGACCCGGACCACGCGAGGTCCGTCGCCGGGCGCCCCGTGCCCGAGGTCGGCCCGATGCGTGTCCCCGGCCGTGCCGACGGCCGTCCCGTCCGGCGCGTGGGCCACAATGGTCGGGTGAGCCCACAGCAGAGGACAGACGCCCGACCCGTCGACGCCACCGGCCAGGACCTCAACCCCGCCCCGCCCAGCGAGGACCTCAAGGAGCAGTACGCGGAGCTCGTGGACCGGGTCCGCGCGGCGCGGACCGCCTACTACGTCGAGGACGCGCCCACCATCTCGGACGCGGAGTACGACGAGCTCTACCGGCGGCTCGAGGAGGTCGAGGCGCTGAACCCCGAGCTGGTCGCCAACGACTCGCCCACCCAGGAGGTCGGCGGCGAGGTCTCCGCGGCGTTCACGCCCGTGACCCACCTCGCGCGGATGTACTCCCTCGAGGACGTCTTCTCCATCGACGAGCTCACGGCCTGGATGGCGAAGGCCTCCGCCTCCATCGAGGCGCTGCCGGACGCCCCGGCGTCCGCCTGGCTCACCGAGCTGAAGATCGACGGGCTGGCCGTGAACCTGCTCTACCGCGACGGCGAGCTCGTGCGGGCCGCGACCCGGGGTGACGGCACCACGGGCGAGGACGTCACGCACAACGTGCGCACCATCGCGACCATCCCGGGCACGCTCACCGGGGAGGACGTCCCCGAGGAGGTCGAGATCCGCGGCGAGGTGTTCATCTCCTCCCGCGACTTCCGCTCCCTCAACGAGGCGATCGTGGCCGAGGGCCGTGCCCCCTTCGCCAACCCCCGCAACGCCGCGGCGGGCTCGCTGCGGCAGAAGGACCCGCAGGTCACGGCCCGGCGCCGGCTGTCCATGTACGTGCACGGGGTGGGGGCGGCCACGGGCCTGCACGCCGACACGCAGTCCCAGGTCTACGAGCTGCTCGAGCGGTGGGGCCTGCCCGTCAGCCCGTACTACAAGGTGCTGCCCTCCACGGAGGACGTCCTCGCGTTCATCGAGGACTACGGCCGCCGCCGCCACGACCTCATCCACGAGATCGACGGCATCGTGGTCAAGGTCGACGACCGCCGCACCCAGTTCCGGCTCGGGCACACCTCGCGGGTGCCCCGCTGGTCCGTGGCGTACAAGTACCCGCCCGAGGAGGTGCACACGAAGCTTAAGGACATCCTGGTCAACGTGGGCCGCACCGGACGGGTCACCCCCTTCGGCCTCATGGAGCCGGTGCGGGTCGCCGGGTCCACGGTGGAGATGGCCACCCTGCACAACCAGGACGTGGTGAAGGCCAAGGGCGTGCTCATCGGGGACACCGTGGTGCTGCGCAAGGCGGGCGACGTGATCCCCGAGATCGTGGGACCGGTGGTGGCGCTGCGGGACGGCACGGAGCGCGAGTTCGTGATGCCCACGCACTGCCCGTCCTGCGGCACGGAGCTGCGCCCGGCCAAGGAGGGCGACGTCGACATCCGCTGCCCCAACGCCCGCAGCTGCCCGTCCCAGCTGCGGGAGCGGGTCTTCCACGCCGCCGGCCGCGGCGCGTTCGACATCGAGGCCCTCGGCTACGAGGCCGCCCTCGCCCTGACCCGACCCGACGAGCCGGAGACCCCGCCGCTGACCAGCGAGGCGCACCTCTTCGACCTCACGCCCGAGGCCCTGCGCGAGGTGCGGATCCGGCGGGAGAAGAGGTCGCGCGGCACGCCCACGGGCGAGACCGAGCTCGTGCCCTACTTCTGGACGAAGGGCACGGCCAAGAAGCCGTCCGAGCCCACCGCCACCACCCGCAAGCTGTTCGAGGAGCTCGAGAAGGCCAAGGCGCAGCCGCTGTGGCGCGTGCTCGTGGCCCTGTCCGTCCGGCACGTCGGCCCGACCGCGGCCCGGTCCCTGGCCACGGCCTTCGGCTCCCTGCCGGCCATCCGCGACGCCGACGAGGAGACTCTCGCCCATGCCGACGGCGTGGGCCCCGTGATCGCCGCCGCCCTCACCGAGTGGTTCGCCGAGCCGTGGCGATGCGAGATCGTGGAGCGCTGGGCGGCAGCCGGCGTGCGCATGGAGGACGAGGTGGACGAGTCCTTGCCCCGGACCCTCGAGGGCACCACCGTGGTGATCACCGGCACCCTCGAGCGCTTCAGCCGCGACTCCGCGAAGGAGGCGGTGCTGGTGCGCGGCGGCAAGGCCTCCGGCTCCGTGTCGAAGAAGACGCACTTCCTGGTGGCGGGCGAGAACGCCGGCACCAAGCTGGACAAGGCCGAGCAGCTCGGCGTGCCCGTGCTCGACGAGGCCGGGTTCGAACGGCTCCTCGCCGAGGGGCCGGACGCCTTCGGCGGTCCGGCCGGGGGCACGGAGAACAGCACCCTGGACAGCATCGAGAACAGCACCGAGAACAGCATCGAGAACAGCACGGACGACGAGGACGGGGCCTGAGCATGGGACGGCACGACGACGCGCTGGAGGGCCTCGGCCCGACCGGCGCGCACCTGGAGGAGCTGCTGGAGCTGGCCCTGGCGGCCGCCGCGGCCGGTGCGGAGGTCCTGCGGGGCCGCGACGCCGACCGGCTGGGCGTCACCGGCAAGTCCGGCGAGGGGGACTGGGTCACCCGCTTCGACGTCGCCGCCGAGCAGGCCGTGCTGCGCACGATCCTGGACCGCCGCCCGCACGACACCGTCACCGGCGAGGAGTCGGGCACGCACCGGCCGGAGCACCCCTCCGGGATCCGCTGGTCGGTGGACCCGCTCGACGGCACCACCAACTTCATCCGCGGCATCGTCTACTACTGCACGTCCGTGGCCGCCGCCGACGCCGAGGGCAACTGGCTCGTCGGCGCCGTCAACGCCCCGGCCCTACGCCGCACCTACTTCGCCGTGCGCGGCGCCGGCGCGTGGGTGGAGGCGGACGGGACGTCCCGCCGGCTCGAGGGCCCTGTGCCGGACCGGCCCGGCCGGCTCTACGGCACCGGCTTCTCGTTCAACGCCGAGCGGCGCGAGCGGCAGTTCCCGGCCTTCCTGGCCACCATGCGGCAGTACACGGACATGCGGCGCCTGGGCTCGGCGGCCCTGGACCTGTGCATGGTCGCGGACGGCGCGCTCGACGGATACGGTGAGCAGGGCCTGCACGAGCACGACTGGGCCGCCGGCGCGCTCATCGCCGAGGAGGCCGGCGCGCTCGTGACCCGCCCGGAGCTGCCCTCCCCGGCGGCGGGCGAGGTGCCGGCCGCCGACCGCCTCGCGGCCTGGACCACCGCACGAGAGCGCGGGATTCCGGGCTGAGCACGGGGCGGGGTGCGACCCCTCGGCACTGTGAGATGGCTCTCGTAACTTGACCGAGACCAAAAAGTTGCCATAGCGTGACCTTTGAAGCGTTCTCCCCGAGGGCAAGCCCTCCGCTTCCCGGAGCGTCAGCTCCGGACGCCGGCATCCGTCACGGGCCGGCACCCCTGCAGGCTGCGGACGTGTGATACCTCACGTCGGGCCGAAAGGGGTAGCGCAACGAAAATCGTTACGCTATCGTGATAAACAGCTTCCCCGAGGATTCCTCCGGGGATCCGGTGTGCCTGGAGTCCGAATTCCCGGCGCGCCACGACACCATGCTGGGTGCTGCCGTAACACCGCACGTCGTCTAAAGGGCAGACACCTGTAAGCACTTACCCACCAAAACCTTTCACGGGTAGACGACGGCGCGAAGACATCCGGGGACGGAAACGAGCGCAGGTGGCCCCAGGGAGCATCATGACCAACGCTTTCGCTGTTCGTCGCAACGTCCGTCGCGGTGCCGCCGCTCTGATCCTCGGCGGGACCGCCGTGGGCGCCATGGCCCTCCCGGCCAACGCCGCCCCGGCCTCCACCTGGGACGCCCTCGCCGAGTGCGAGTCCGGTGGCAACTGGAACACCTCGACCGGCAACGGCTTCTCGGGCGGGCTGCAGTTCACCCCCTCCACCTGGGCCGCCTTCGGTGGCACCGGGTCCCCCGAGTCCGCCTCCCGCGACCAGCAGATCGCCGTGGCCGAGAACGTCCTCGACGGCCAGGGCTGGGGCGCGTGGCCCGCCTGCTCCGCGAAGCTGGGCCTGTCCGGCTCCGCCGCTCCCTCCGCGAACCCGATGGGCTCCGCGTCCGTGACCACGCAGTCCGTCGAGGCCCCGGCCCCGATCGAGGCTCCGGCTCCCGCCCCGGTCGCCGCCCCCGAGCCCGGCCCGGTGGCCGCTCCCGTCGAGGCCCCGGCCGCCGTCCAGGCCCCGGTCGCCGAGTACGTGGCCCCCGCCGCCTCCGTGACCCCTGCCGCCGTGTCCGGCGAGGACTACACCGTGGTCGAGGGCGACACGCTCTCCATCATCGCCGAGAAGCTGGACATCGAGGGTGGCTGGGAGGCCCTGGCCGCCGCGAACGAGGGCACCATCGCCGACCCGAACCTGATCTTCCCCGGTCAGGTGCTGAACATCCCCGCCTGATCCCCACCGGACAGGCACCGCGCGGCCGCGCCGCGCGAGAGCACGCGAGAGGGCCCCTCCGGACGGAGGGGCCCTCTCGCGTGCCCGGTGGGTACGGGGGCGGCGCGTACGCTCAGCTCACGGCGTGCGCTCGGGCCGGGACCACAACCACGGCTCGGCGGGCTCGGCCCCGGCGTCGCCGAAGCTCACGGAGCGCTCCGCGCCCTTGACCCGGTACGGCTGGATCACCGTGAGGGACTCGCCCTCCCGGTGCTGGGCCTCCACGGCCACGGCCGTCTGCCCGGACCGGTCCGGCAGGGTCACGGGGAAGGCGACCGCGGCGCAGAGGAGGTCGTCACGCAGCTCCACGGCCCTCGCCCGCAGGGCGTCCAGGGCGGCGTCGGGGCTCAGCTCCTCCGCCTCCTCGGCCGGCAGGCTGTCGAGCTCGTACTCGCCGTCCTTGCGGGCGGTCACGAGGAAGGCGGGGAACGCCCCGTGCTGCTTCAGCTGCTGCTCGACCACGGACTGGACGTGGGCCATGACTGTGTCGATCGTCGTGGCGGCGTCCTTGCTGACCCGCTGGCGCCACGCGTTGGCGGCATCCGTCGCGGACGTCGCGCGCGCGGCCTTCCCGGCGCGGGCGCCGGGGCGCCGGGTCTTGGCGCCGCGGTCCTTCTTCGTGCGGGCGGGGGTGCTCTTGGCCATGTCCGGGTGCTCCTGTGTGGTGGTCGGTGCTCCCCTCCAGGGTATGCCCCTGCAGGGCCCCTCCCGGCCGGGAGGGAGGGGGGTGCCGCGCGGCTAGACTGGACCGGAAACCACCCCCGATCACGAGCAGGAGTGCGCATGTCTGCGATCACCCGCGAGCAGGTCGCCCACCTGGCGAAGCTCGCGCACCTCGAGATGACCGAGGCGGAGCTGCGGTCCATGGCGAAGGAGCTCGACCTCGTCGTCGACTCCGTCGCGTCCGTCAGCGAGGCCGCCGGACCGGACGTCCCGGCCACGAGCCACCCCATCCCGCTGCAGAACGTCTTCCGCGAGGACGTCGTCGGCGAGACCCTCACCGCTGAGGAGTCCCTGCTCAACGCACCGGACGCCGCCGAGGGCAAGTTCAAGGTGCCCGCGATCCTGGACGAGGAGTAGCCGCATGAGCAGCACCGGAACCCCCCCGGGAGTGGTCGGCCTCTCGGCCGCCGAGCTCGCACGGCGGCTCGCCGCCGGCGAGGTCACCTCCGTCGACGCCGTCCAGGCGCACCTGGACCGCATCCGCGAGACCGACGGCGACCCCGTCGACCCGGCCGACCGCAGCCGCGGCAAGACCGGGCTCAACGCCTTCCTGCACGTCAACGCCGAGGAGGCCCTTTCCGTGGCCGCCGAGGTGGACGCCGCGCGCGCCCGCGGCGAGGAGCTGCCCGAGCTCGCGGGAGTGCCGATCGCGGTCAAGGACCTCATCGTCACCAAGGGCCAGCCCACCACCGCCGCGTCGAGGATGCTCGAGGGCTGGATGAGCCCGTACGACGCCACCGTGACCCGGCGGCTGCGCGCCGCCCGGATGCCGCTGCTGGGCAAGACGAACCTCGACGAGTTCGCGATGGGCTCCTCCAACGAGCACTCCGCCTTCGGCGACACCGCCAACCCGTGGGACCTCTCCCGCATCCCGGGCGGGTCCGGCGGCGGGTCCGCCGCGGCCGTGACCGCGTTCCAGGCGCCGCTGGCCCTGGGCACGGACACCGGCGGGTCCATCCGCCAGCCCGCGGCCCTGACCGGGTCGGTGGGCGTCAAGCCGACCTACGGCGGGGTCTCGCGCTACGGCGTGATCGCCATGGCCTCCTCGCTCGACCAGGTGGGCCCCGTGGCGCGCACGGTGCTCGACGCCGCGCTGCTGCACGAGGTGATCGGCGGGCACGACCCGCAGGACTCCACGTCCCTGCCCGACCCGGTCGGCGACCTCGTGGCCCAGGCCCGGGCCGGTGCGGCCGAGGGCGGCCTGGCGGGCCTGCGCGTGGGCGTCGTCAAGGAGCTCACGGGCGAGGGCTTCCAGCCCGGCGTCCAGCAGCGCTTCGAGGAGGCCGTGGAGCTGCTGCGCTCCGCGGGGGCCGAGGTCGTGGAGGTCTCCACCCCGAACTTCAAGTACGCCCTGGGCGCCTACTACCTCATCATGTCCTCGGAGGTCTCCTCGAACCTCGCCAAGTACGACGGCGTGCGCTTCGGCCACCGCGTGCTGCCCGAGGACGGGCCCCTGACCATCGAGCGGGTGATGGGCTCCACGCGGGCCGCCGGATTCGGCGCGGAGGTCAAGCGCCGCATCATCCTGGGCACCTACGCGCTGTCCGCCGGGTACTTCGACGCCTACTACGGCTCGGCGCAGAAGGTCCGCACCCTCGTGCAGCGGGACTTCGCGGCCGCGTTCGAGCAGGTGGACGTGCTGGTCTCCCCGACGTCCCCGACCACGGCGTTCGAGCGGGGCGCCGTGGACGAGTCCGCCGATCCCATGCAGATGTACCTCAACGACATCGCGACCATCCCCACCAACCTGGCCGGGGTCCCCGCGATCTCCGTCCCCGCCGGCCTCGCCCCCGAGGACGGGCTGCCCGTGGGCATCCAGTTCATGGCCCCGGCCCGCCAGGACGCCCGGCTCTACCGCGCCGGCGCCGGCCTGGAGGCCCTGCTCGAGCAGCGCTGGGGCGGACCGGTCTGGCAGCGGTTGCCGGACACCGCCGCCCTGGTCCGGGACCTTGCCGGCGGCCCCGCCGCGTCCGATCTGTCCGCACCCGTCCGGGGAGGAGCCCGCTGATGAACCGGAGCACCGAAGAGGTCCTGTCCTTCGACGAGGCCATGGAGAAGTACGACCCCGTGCTGGGCTTCGAGGTCCACGTGGAGCTCAACACCCGGACCAAGATGTTCGACGCCGCCCCCAACGTCTTCGGGGACGAGCCGAACACCAACGTCACCCCGGTCTCGCTCGGCCTGCCCGGGGTGCTCCCCGTGGTGAACCGGGTGGCCGTGGAGTCGGCGATCAAGCTCGGGCTCGCCCTGGGCTGCGAGATCCGTCCCGTCTCCCACTTCGCCCGGAAGAACTACTTCTACCCGGACACCCCCAAGAACTTCCAGACCTCCCAGTACGACGAGCCGATCGCCGAGAACGGCTCGGTCGACGTCGAGCTGGAGGACGGAACCGTGTTCACGGTCGAGATCGAGCGAGCCCACATGGAGGAGGACGCCGGGAAGCTCACGCACATGGGCGGCGCCGCCGGGCGCATCCAGGGCGCGGACTTCTCCCTGGTCGACTACAACCGCGCCGGCGTCCCGCTCATCGAGATCGTGACGAAGCCCATCGTGGGCGCCGGCACCCGCGCGCCCGAGCTGGCCCGCGTCTACGTGGCCCTGATCCGGGAGATCGTGAAGAACCTCGGGATCTCGGACGCGAAGATGGAGCGCGGCAACGTCCGCTGCGACGCCAACGTGTCCCTCATGCCCAAGGGCAGCGCCACGTTCGGCACCCGCTCCGAGACGAAGAACGTGAACTCGCTGCGCGCCGTGGAGCGCGCGGTGCGCTTCGAGATCCAGCGCCACGCGGCGGTCCTCGACTCCGGCGGCACGATCGTGCAGGAGACCCGGCACTGGCACGAGGACACCCGCTCCACCACGAGCGGACGCCCCAAGTCCGACGCCGACGACTACCGCTACTTCCCGGAGCCCGACCTCGTGCCGGTCGTGACCGACCACGAGTGGATCGAGCGGCTGCGGGCCGAGCTGCCCGAGCCCCCGGCCGAGCGCCGGAAGCGGCTCAAGACCGACTGGGGGTTCTCCGACGAGGAGTTCCGGGACGTCGTCAACGCGGGGGTCCTCGACGAGATCGAGCAGACCGTCTCAGCGGGCGCCGCCCCGGCCGCGGCCCGCAAGTGGTGGATGGGCGAGATCGCCCGACTGGCCAATCAGCGGGAGACGGAGATCGCCGAGCTCGGCCTCACCCCGCAGCACGTCGTCGAGCTCGACGGGCTCATCGACGCCGGCAAGATCAACGACAAGCTCGCCAAGAAGGTCCTCGCCCACGTCCTGGAGGGCGAGGGCTCGCCCGCGGAGATCGTCGAGCGGCGCGGCCTGGCCGTGGTCTCCGACGACTCCGTGCTGACCGCGGCGATCGACGACGCCATGGCCCAGATGCCCGACGTCGTGGCGAAGGTGCAGGCCGGCAAGGTCCAGGCCGTCGGTGCCCTCATCGGTCCGGTCATGAAGGCCACCCGCGGCCAGGCCGACGCGGGCCGGGTGCGCGAGCTGATCCTGGAGAAGCTCGGCGTGCAGGGCTGACCCGCGCCCACACGCACGCCGAGGGGTCGCTTCCGGTGCCGGGAGCGACCCCTCGGCGTGCAAGCATGGGCGCATGGACCCCGCGTGCGACGTGCTCATCATCGGCGGCGGCATCGCCGGACTGTCCCTGGCCTCGGAGCTGGCCGAGCGGCGGGGGAGCGGGGCGGGCATCACCCTCGCGGAGACCGAGCCGGCCCTGGCCCACCACACCTCCGGGCGCTCGGCCGAGCAGCTGATCCCCAGCTACGGCCCGGCGCCCGTCCGGGAGCTGACCGGGGCGACCGTGGCCCAGCTGCTCGACCCGCGCCCGGCCCCGTCCTGGCCCCTGGCCTGGCCCAGCCGCATGGTCCTCGTGGGGACCGAGGAACGGCTCCGCGCGGAGGCCGCCCCGGGGACGGAGCTGCTGTCCCGTGCGGAGCTCGTGGAGCTGTGCCCCGAGCTGACCTGCTCGCCGGTGGACGTGGTGGAGGCCGGGAGCCTCGACAGCACCTCCGTGCGCACCGACGCCGCGGCCCTCGTGGCGTGGCACCGCGACCGCGCCGCGGCGGCGGGCGCGCGGCTGCTCACCGGAGCCCCGGTGGGCGCGGCGGAGTCCGACGGCGCCGGCTGGCGGGTCGCGGCCGGCGCGCACCGGCTGCGCGCCCGGCAGGTGGTCGTCGCCGCGGGGGCCTGGTCGGACGCGGTGGCGGCCCTGTTCGGGGCGGTCCCGCTGGGCCTGCGCCCGCTGCGGCGCACCGCCGCCCTGGTGCGGCTCGCGAAGCCCCTGGCCCCGAACCACCCCATGGTCGTGGCCGCGGACCACGGCTGGTACTACCGGCGGGCCGGGGACGGTGCCCTCGTCTCCCCGTCGGAGGCCGTGCCGTCCGAGCCCTGCGACGCCCAGCCGGTGCTCGAGGACGTCGAGGACCTCCTGGGGCGGCTCAACACCGTGACCTCCCTGGGCGCCACCGGGATCGAGCGGGCCTGGACCGGGCTGCGCACCGAGTCCCCGGACGGCGTGCCCGTGTGCGGGACCGACCCGGCGGTCCCGGGGCTGGTCTGGCTCGCCGGGCAGTCCGGCTACGGCTTCCAGACGAGTGCCGCCATGGCGCGGGCGGCCGCGGACGTGCTGCTCGACGGGGCCGTGGGCCGGTGGTGCTCCCCGGAGACGGCCGCCGCCCTGGACCCGGCGCGGTTCCGGGCGGACGCCCCCACCGTCTGAGCTCCCGGGGAGCCTCCCCGGCGTGCCGGGGCGAGCGCGCCCGGGAGCTGACGCGGTCCGGGTCCTCTCCTGACTCAGCGGCCGAGGTCGTCCAGGAACGCCACGAGGTCGGCGGCGACCCGCTCCGGGCACTCGCACAGGACCAGGCGGCCCGTGTCCTCGTCGACGACCAGCGGGCCGGTCGCCGACCACGGCAGGCCCACTCCGGTGGCCAGGGCGGTTCTGCCGCCGGCAGGCTCCTGGTCCATGCGCTCGGGGTAGTCCTGACACGCGGGTGGCGCCTGCGGGCAGCGACCCCGTCCGCCGGTGCCTCAGGCCCCGGCGAGGCCCATCCGGTCCAGCGCCCAGGCGTACTCCCAGGCCGTGTCCTTCCACTGCGAGTACCGGCCCGAGGCTCCCCCGTGGCCCCCGGCCATCTCGCAGCGCAGCAGCACCGGCTCGCCGGAGGTCGAGGCCTCCCGCAGCGCGGCGACCCACTTGGCGGGCTCCACGTAGAGCACCCGGGTGTCGTTGAGGCTCGTCACCGCGAGGACCGGGGGATAGGGCAGGGGGCGGACGTTCTCGTACGGGGAGTAGTCGCGCATGTACCCGTAGACGTGCGCGTCCTCGATGGGATTGCCCCACTCCTCCCACTCCAGGGCGGTGAGCGGCAGGCTCGGGTCGAGGATGGACGTCAGCGGGTCCACGAACGGCACCGCCGCCAGTGCGCCGCAGTACTTCTCCGGGGCGAGGTTGAGCACCGCGCCCACCAGCAGTCCGCCGGCGGAGCCCCCCATCACCAGGATCCGCCGCTCGTCGACGTCCGGCCGGGCGGCGAGGTGCTCGGTGACCGCCACGTAGTCGGTGAACGTGTTCGTCTTGTGCAGCTTCTTGCCGTGCTCGTACCAGGTCCGCCCGAGCTCCCCGCCGCCGCGCACGTGCGCCACGGCCCAGACCACGCCGCGGTCCAGCAGAGACAGCCGTGAGACGGAGAACGCGGGGTCGGTGCTGTGCTCGTAGGAGCCGTAGGCGTACTGCAGCACCGGCGCCGGCACGGAGGGGTCGAGGTCCGCCCGGCGGACCAGGGAGACGGGGATGCGGGTGCCGTCCGCCGCCGTGGCCCAGTCCCGCTCGACCGCGTAGTCGGCGGGGTCGTAGCCGCCGAGCACCGTGGCCTCGCGGCGCAGCAGCGGCTCGGCGGGCAGCGCGTCGTCGTCCCCGGTGGCGCCCGCCACGAAGACGTCGTAGACGCGCGGGGGCGTCGTGAAGGAGGTGTAGGACAGGCGCACCACGGGGGCGTCGTGCTCCGCGGCGGAGACGCTCGCGGTGTAGAGCTCCTCGGCGAACGCCGGCTCCACGGGGGCGGCCTGGGCCGCCGTGCCCAGCCCGGCGAGCGGCACCAGCCGGACCCGCAGCGTGGTGTCCGCCCGGACGGAGACCACCAGGTGGGTGGCCGTCACGGCGCAGCCGTTGACGCGGACGGTGTCGGACGCCGGCACGACGTCGCGCAGGGCCACCTCCGCGACCGGGCGGCCGAGGTCGGCCGGATCCATGAGCGAGATCCGGGAGTTCGGGGCGCCGTGGTCGTGGGTCAGCAGGATCTGCTCCCGCCCGTCCAGTAGCAGGGGCTCTGCCTCGTAGAGCACCCGGTCGGTGCGGGGGAGCACCACCTGCAACGGCGCGGCCGGGTCCGCGACCGGCTGGATGAGCTGCTCGGAGAACTCGGAGCACATCGCCTCCACCACGATCCAGCGGCGATCCGCGGACAGGCCCGCCCCGAGCCAGAGCCCGGGGTCGGCCTCCTCGTGGACGACGACGTCCTCGGCCACCGGGGTGCCCAGCTCGTGCCGGCGCAGCTGGTGGGGGCGCCAGGACTCGTCCACCACGGTGTAGTACACGGCGCGGGCGTCCGGAGTGAGGAAGGACCCGTAGAAGGTCCCGGGGATCTCGTCGGCGAGCAGCGCGCCCGTGGTGAGGTCCCGGACCCGCAGGGTGAAGCGCTCGTCCCCGCTGACGTCCTCGGCCCAGGCCAGCAGCTCCCCGTCCTCGGAGACGTCGAAGCTGCCGAGGGAGTAGAAGTCGTGCTTCGCGGCCTCCGCGTTGGCGTCGAGGAGCACCTGCTCCCCGGTCATGGGCGTGCCGGCCTCGACGACGGGCGGAGTCCAGTCCGCGAGGACGTCGCCGGTGGTCACCGCCGGGACCCGGCAGAACACCTGGTGCGCGCCGCCCTCCACCGTGCGGGCGAAGTACCACCAGCCGCCGCGCCGGCTGGGCACGGACAGGTCGGTCTCCTGGGTGCGGTCCTTGATCTCCCCGAAGATCGTCTCCCGCAGCGCCGTGAGGTGGGCGGTGGCGGACTCCGCGTACTCGTTCTCCGCGGCGAGGTGGGCCAGGACCTCGGGGGAGTCCTTCTCCCGCATCCACTCGTACGGGTCGGAGAACACGTGGCCGTGAAAGGCGCGCTCGACGGGCTGCTGGCGGATCTGCGGGGGAAGGACAGTCATGGCTCCCATCCTAGGGAAGACGCCCCGGGCCGTGCGGGGCGGGCCGGCAGGAGGGGCTCGGCAACCACCGGGTGCGCGGGGCGCCAGGTGCGCCGGTGCCAGAATGGCCGCATGAGCACCCCCGCCCACCTCGCCCCGCGACCGCCCGCCTTCGGATCCACCCGCGCCGACCTGTGGATGCAGGTGCTCCTGGTGCTCGGGGTGTCCCTGGGCGCCTCGGCCCTCTACGCCGCGCTCTCCCTCGCCGAGCACCTCGCGCGAGGACCGCTGTCCGAGGCGCAGGCCACGATGAACCCGCCGCTGAGCCTGCAGCCCCTCTTCGACCTGCTGCGCCAGCTCACCGGCATCGCCCTGGACCTGGTGCCGGTGCTGCTCGCGCTCTACCTCCTCGCCGGCTCCGCCGGCGCCCTGGGCACGGTCCGCCGGCGGATCGGCCTCGACGCCCGCATGCCCGCCCCGGACCTCGGCCTGGGCACCGTGCTCTTCCTGCTCATGGGCCTGGGCACGCTGGCGCTCTACGGCGCCGGCCGGGCGCTGGGCGTCACCGCGGAGGTGACCACGTCCGGGCTCGCCGAGCACTGGTGGACGGTGCCCGTGCTGCTGCTCTCCGCCGTGCGCCACGCCCTGGTCGAGGAGGTCGTCGTGGTCGCGTTCCTCACGGACCGGCTGACCCGCATCGGGTGGAGCTGGCCCGTGGTGCTGGTGATCACGGCCCTGTTCCGCGGCAGCTACCACCTCTACCAGGGGGTCGGGCCCTTCCTCGGCAACGTGGTGATGGGCCTCGTCTTCGCGGAGCTCTACCGGCGCACCGGCCGGGTGATGCCCCTCGTCGTCGCGCACTTCCTGCTGGACGCCGTGGGCTTCCTCGGCGCCGCCCGGCTGCTGGGCTGAGCACGGCACCGTCGGCCGGGTCCGGGCCGTCCGATCTCAGATGGTGACGGGACCGTCCGGAGTGCTGAACGTGACGGAGAGCACGCCCGGGGTGCCGTCCGGATAGCGCCAGTCGACCTCGAGGTCCTCGAGCGCGGTCTCCACGGGGGCGCCCAGCCACTCGGCGACCCGTTCCGGGGCCCCGGCGATGGTCATCCCCGCGAGTCCCACGTCCGTGATCCGCGCCTGGGACGGGTGCATCTCCGGGTCGGAGTCGAAGTGGATCATGAACGGCAGCTGCGGGTCCGCGATCAGGCCCTTCACGCCGATCTGGTGCCACTCCAGGCACCGGCCGTCCGGGAACACCCGGTGTCCCGGCACGGCGTGGCGCCCGAGGCGCCG
Source organism: Kocuria himachalensis (assembly GCF_054784195.1). Lineage (NCBI taxonomy): Bacteria > Bacillati > Actinomycetota > Actinomycetes > Micrococcales > Micrococcaceae > Kocuria > Kocuria himachalensis. The sequence goes on along the minus strand of NZ_BAAGPL010000015.1, from coordinate 133,123 downwards.
CTCGAAGGGGGTGAGGTCCTCGACCTCCACGACCCAGCCCAGCCAGCCGCCGCCGGCCTCGGACCGGGCGCGCACGGCCTGGCCGAAGGGCGCCTTCTCCGCCGCCGGGTGCTGGAGGACCTCGACGACCTCCACGTACTGGTGGTTCGTCAGCGGCAGGATCATGTTGCGGGTGCCGAAACGGGGGTGCACCCCGCCCTTGACCGGCTCGATCCCGAGCTGGTCCGCGATGCGCTCGGTGGTGGCCGCCAGGCCCTCCGGGCGGCAGGCGTAGGACACGTGGTCGACTCTCATGGGCACATCGTGCACCCTGTGAGTTTGGTCTCCAAATCGGTCCGCGACGCGCCGGGCGTCGTGCGGGCGACGCTCCGTGCCGGGCGTCACGCCCGCGCCCGGCTTGACGCCGTGACGCCCTGATCCGGAGAATGCTGTCCAGGTCATGAGCGCCAGCGTCCAAGCCCCAGCTAGCTGGCCGGCAACCCTCCACCGCGGTGGGGTGCCCTGGGTGAAGACCAGGCTCCTCGCGACCGGCGAGCGAGCAAGCGCGGGTCCCCGGCGCCCGGCCGTTCCCGGCCGCACCGCCTCGGCCGGGACGGGACCCCTGACCTCCGCAAGGAGTCCCACGGCATGTCCGATCTCCCCGCTTCCAGCACCGACGTCTCCGTCACCCGCACCGGCGAGGCCGGGACCGGACGGCCCACCCCCGAGAACCCCGGGGGCTGGGCCTTCGAGACCCGGCAGATCCACGCGGGGCAGAACCCCGACCCGGTCACCGGCTCCCGCGCCCTGCCGATCCACCAGACCACGTCCTTCGTCTTCCCCGACGCCCAGGCCGCGGCCGACCGCTTCGCGCTCGCCGAGCTCGGCCCGATCTACACGCGGATCGGCAACCCGACCACGGAGGTTGTGGAGAACCGGATCGCCGCCCTGGAGGGCGGGGTGGGCGCCCTCATGCTCAGCGCGGGGCAGTCGGCGACGACGTTCGCGGTGCTCAACGTCGCCGGCGCGGGCGACCACATCGTGGCGAGCCCCAGCCTGTACGGCGGGACCTACAACCTCTTCAAGTTCACGCTGCCCAAGCTCGGCATCGAGACCACCTTCGTGGCGGACCCCGACGACCCCGAGTCCTGGCGGCGGGCGGTCCGGCCGAACACGAAGGCCTTCTTCGCCGAGACGATCCCGAACCCGCGCAACGACGTGCTCGACCTCGAGACGGTCTCCGGGATCGCCCACGACCACGAGGTGCCGCTCATCGTGGACAACACCGTGGCGACCCCGTACCTCATCCAGCCCTTCCGCTGGGGCGCGGACGTCGTGGTGCACTCGGCCACCAAGTTCCTGGGCGGGCACGGCACGGCCATCGGCGGCGTGATCGTGGACTCCGGGAACTTCGACTTCGGCCGCTACCCGGAGCGCTTCCCCGGCTTCAACCAGCCGGACGAGTCCTACGGCGGACTCGTCTACGCCGAGGCACTGGGCGCGGACGGCCCCTTCGGCGTCAACCTGTCCTACATCCTCAAGGCCCGGGTGCAGCTGCTGCGCGACCTCGGCTCGGCGATCTCCCCGTTCAACGCGTTCCTCATCGAGCAGGGCATCGAGACGCTGTCCCTGCGGATGGAGCGGCACGTGGCCAACGCCGGGAAGGTGGCCCGCTGGCTCGAGGCGCGCGAGGACGTGCGCTCGGTGTCCTGGGCCGGGCTGGAGTCCTCCCCGTGGCACGAGCGGGCGCAGAAGTACGCGCCCCGGGGCGCCGGGTCCATCCTAGGCTTCGTCCTCGACGGCGGCCGGGACACCGGAGCCGCCTTCGTCGACGCCCTGACCCTGCACTCGAACGTCGCGAACATCGGCGACGTCCGCTCCCTCGTGATCCACCCGGCGTCCACCACGCACAGCCAGCTCCTGCCCGAGGAGCAGCTGGCCGCCGGCGTGGAGCCCGGCTTCGTGCGCCTGTCCGTGGGCCTGGAGAACATCGACGACATCCTGGCGGACCTGGAGCAGGGCTTCGCCGCGGCCGCGGCCGCGCAGGGAGGACAGGAGTGACCGTGACGGTCGTGGGGGGCGCCGACGCCGGGACCGCCGTCCGCGAGGACGGCGTGCCGCGGGTGACCGGGATCGGCGAGCTGGAGCTCGAGTCGGGCTTCCGGCTGCCCGACGTCCGGATCGCCTACGAGACGTGGGGGACGCTCGCCCCGGACGGCTCCAACGCGGTCCTCGTCGAGCACGCGCTCACGGGGGACACCCACGTGGCGAGCGGGCGGGCCCGCCCCGGCGCGCCCGAGGTCGAGCGGCGCGCCGCGGAGAGCGGCGGCTGGTGGGAGGGCCTGATCGGCCCCGGCGCCGCCATCGACACGGAGCGCTGGTTCGTGGTCTGCACCAACATCGTGGGCGGTTGCTACGGGTCCACGGGCCCGGCCACCCCCGCGCCGCCGAGCGTGGATCCCGAGGGCCGCCCCTGGGGCTCCCGCTTCCCGCTCGTGACCGTCCGGGACTCCGTGAACGCCGAGGCGGCCCTGGCCGACGCCCTCGGCATCGACGCCTGGCGGCTGGTCATCGGCGGCTCCATGGGCGGGGCCCGGGCCCTGGAGTGGGCCGTGACCTATCCCGACCGGGTCCGGGCGTGCGCGGTAGTCGCCGCGTGCGCCCAGTCCAGCGCCGAGCAGCTCGCCTGGGGCCAGGCGCAGAACCTCGCGATCCGCCAGGACCCCCACTTCCGGGGCGGGGACTACTACGACGGCCCGCTGCCCGTCACGGGCCTGGGCCTGGCGCGGCGGATCGCCCACATCACCTACCGCTCGGCCGACGAGCTGCACCACCGGTTCGGGCGCTCGCCGCAGGCCGACGAGCAGGTCATCGACACGCACGCCGACGGGCGGGGGCGCTACCAGGTGGAGAGCTACCTCGACCACCAGGCGTCCAAGCTCGCCGGCCGCTTCGACTCCAACAGCTACCTCGCCGTCAACGAGACGCTCATGTCCCATGACGTCGCCCGGGGCCGCGGCACGCTCGAGGAGGCGCTGTCCGTGACCTCGTGCGAGTGGCTCGTGGCGGCGGTGGACTCCGACCGGCTGTACCTGCCCCGCGAGTCCGACATCCTGGCCGCCGCGCTGCCCGGGGAGGTCCGGCGGCACACCCTCACCTCGCCCTCAGGCCACGACGGCTTCCTCATCGAGGCGCCCCAGCTCGGCAAGCTCCTCGTGGAGACCGTGCTGCGTGAGCACTGAGCCGGAGCAGGCCCTTCAGCCGTCCCCGTCCCCGGTCCCGTCGCCGGGCGCGATGCCGCCCCCGGGCACGGTGGCGGTGCCGAAGTGCGGCCGCTTCGGCCGGACCTGCGCCCCGGAGCTCGTGCGCCGGATCCGGCGGGCCACCCACGGCCGCAGGTAGCGGTGGGCCCAGACGAGGTCCTCGCCCCGGGCCTGGCGCCACGACGAGGGCGGGCGGTCGGGCACCACCTCGGGCACGAGGCCGTGCCCGAGGCCCAGGGTGTCGAGGACCTCGACCGCGATCCGGTGGTGGCCCAGGGGCGAGAAGTGCAGCCGGTCGGGGTCCCACATCGCCGGGTCCGCGAGCTCCCGCAGCCCCCACAGGTCCACCAGGACGGCGTCGTTCCGGGACGCGACCACGCGCACGTTCTCGTTGTAGATCGCGATCCGGCCCCGGATCCCGCGCAGCACGGGCGTGGCGCCGATGTCCGGTCCGCCGACCATCACGACCGTGGCCCCGTCCGCCGCGAGCCGGCCCACGACGTCGTCCATCTCCTCGGCGATCGCGTCCGGGTCCCCGCCAGGGCGCAGCATGTCGTTGCCGCCCGCGCAGATCGTCACGAGGTCCGGGGTCAGCTCCAGGGCGGGCTCCACCTGCTCGTCGACGATCTGACGGAAGAGCCGGCCGCGGATCGCCAGATTGGCGTAGGACAGGCCGGGGGAGAGCCGGTCCAGCTCCTCGGCGACCCGGTCCGCCCAGCCGCGGTGCCCGCCGGGGGAGCCGGGGTCCGGGTCCCCGATGCCCTCCGTGAACGAGTCGCCGATCGCCACCATGCGGCGCCACGGGTGCAGGGGAGGTGCGGTGTCCGGGGGCTCCGGCGTCGTCTCGGTCATGCCCCCGGTCTACCACCGGGTCCGCACGGGCGTCCACGCGCCCGTGCGGCGGGTCCCCGGACCCGGGTGGCACACTGGTGGCATGACCGACGCCACCGTCCCGACCGGGACCGACACCCCCTTCGCCGTGTGGAGCAAGGACGCCGACGCCCGCCCCGGCACCCCGCTGCTCGTGCTCCTGCACGGCTACGGCTCGCACGAGCGCGACCTCATGGGCCTCGTCCCGGCCCTGCCGGACGAGTTCAGCGTGGCGTCTGTGCGCGCCCCCCAGCCCGTCCAGTTCGGCTACCAGTGGTTCCCGCTCGTCGCGGACCTCAGCTTCTCCCTCGACCGGGTCGCCGAGGCCGTGGAGCCCGTCGCGGCGTGGCTGCGGGAGCTGGCCGCGGACCACCCCAGCATCACGCTGCTCGGGTTCTCGCAGGGCATGGCCATGGCCACGTCCCTCGCCCGCCACATGCCGGGCGAGATCGCGGCCGTGGTCGGGCTCTCCGGGTTCGTGGTGCCCGGCGAGCACACCCTGTTCGCCGACGACCGGCTGCGGGAGCGGCCGCTGCGGATGTTCTGGGGCCGCGACCCGCAGGACCCGGTCATCCCGCAGGAGCTCGTCGACTCCACCGCCGAGTGGGCGCTGGCCCACGCCGATGTCATGAAGGTGCACTACACCGGGGTCGGCCACGGGATCAGCCCGCAGGAGGTGGGGCACGTGCGGGAGTACCTCACCCACGTGGTGCTGGGCGACCCGGACCGCCCGGTCAGCCCCCCGCGGTGATCCGGACCGAGGCGCCGCCGGCGGAGACCACGTCCCCCGCGTGCAGCTGCCGGCCGCGCCGTGTCTCGACCTCGCCGTTGACCGAGACCTGACCGTCCTCCACGAGGCCCCGGGCGTGCGCCCCGTCCTCGGCGAGGTTCGCCAGCTTGAGGGCCTGGCCCAGCCGGATCATGTCGTCGCGGATGGGCAGTTCGTCAGGGCCGCCGGGCTGCTGGGGAGTCGTCATGCTCCCAGTGTTCCAGGTCCGGGGCGGTCGGCGGGCACGGCGGGAATTGGCTACCCTGGGACGAGGACGTCGCACGCGGCGTCCTCGTTCGTGACGGCCGCCGACGGCCGGTTCCCGCCCCGGCGCACCGCCGGGCCACACCACCCACCACGCGCGTCCGCAGCCGGCGGTCGGGCGAGACCCTGGAGGAAATCCACATGGCCCCCAAGTCCACGCTGGACAACGTCATCTCGCTGGCCAAGCGCCGCGGTTTCGTGTTCCAGGCGGGTGAGATCTACGGCGGTTCCCGCTCGGCCTGGGACTACGGGCCCCTCGGCGCGGAGCTCAAAGAGAACATCAAGCACGAGTGGTGGCAGACCTTCGTGCGCGGGCGCGAGGACATGGTGGGCCTCGACTCCTCGATCATCCTCCCGAAGGCCGTGTGGGAGGCCTCGGGGCACGTGGCGACCTTCACGGACCCGCTCGTGGAGTGCACCTCCTGCCACAAGCGCGCCCGCCAGGACCACCTGGTCGAGGCCTTCGAGGAGAAGAAGGGCCGCGCCCCGGAGAACGGCATGGCCGACATCCCGTGCCCCAACTGCGGGACCAAGGGCCAGTGGACCGACCCGCAGCAGTTCTCCGGGCTGCTCAAGACGTTCCTCGGCCCGGTCGACAACCAGGAGGGCCTGCACTACCTGCGGCCCGAGACCGCGCAGGGCATCTTCGTGAACTTCAACAACGTGGTCACTGCGGCCCGGAAGAAGCCGCCGTTCGGCATCGGCCAGATCGGCAAGGCGTTCCGCAACGAGATCACCCCCGGCAACTTCATCTTCCGCACCCGCGAGTTCGAGCAGATGGAGATCGAGTACTTCACCCACCCGACCGAGGCCGGGCACTTCTTCGACGAGTGGGTCGAGGCGTGCTGGAACTGGTTCACGGACCTGGGCATCGACCCGGACCACATGCGCCGCTACGACGTCCCCGAGGACGACCGGGCGCACTACTCGGCCGGCACCATCGACATCGAGTACCGGTTCGGCTTCCAGGGCAACCCGTGGGGCGAGCTCATGGGCGTGGCCAACCGGACCGACTACGACCTCGGCGTGCACAACGAGCACTCGAACACGGACCTCAGCTACTTCGACCAGCAGACCAACGAGCGCTACGTCCCGTACGTGATCGAGCCCTCCTTCGGCCTGACCCGCTCGATGATGGCCTTCCTGGTGGACGCGTACACCGAGGACGAGGCGCCGAACTCGAAGGGCGGGGTGGACAAGCGCACGGTCCTCAAGCTGGACCCGCGCCTGGCCCCCGTCAAGGCCGCGGTGCTGCCGCTGTCCCGCAACGAGGACCTCTCGCCCAAGGCCAAGGACCTGGCCGCCGAGCTGCGCCGGAGCTGGAACATCGACTTCGACGACTCGGGGGCGATCGGGCGCCGCTACCGCCGCCAGGACGAGATCGGCACCCCGTTCTGCATCACGGTGGACTTCGACACCCTCGAGGACCAGGCCGTGACCATCCGCGAGCGGGACGCGATGACCCAGGAGCGCGTGGCCCTCGACCAGGTGAAGTCCTACCTCGCCGGGAAGCTCGTCCGCTGATGAGCGGCGCGCTGACCGGACCGGGGCTGCGGCCCTGGCGGGACGGGGACGACCTGCGGCTGCTCGAGGTGTGGCCCGCCCCGGAGACGCCCCAGGCCGCGGCCTTCCGGGCGACCCTGCGCCCCGACGACGACGTTCCGTGGTCCCGCACGGTGGTGGCGGAGGACTCCGGCGTGCCGGTGGCCGCCGGCACGGTCTACGAGTCGGCGCTGCACCCCTCGAGGCTGTGGGCCTACGTGGAGGTCGCCCCCGACCGCCGCGGCGAAGGACTCGGACGGGCCCTGCTGGAGCGGCTGCGCACCGAGGCGGCGGGCTCGCCCTCGGGCGTGCAGGCCCTGCGCACGAAGGCGGCGCCCGGTTCGGCCGGCGAGCGGTTCGCACAGGCCGCCGGGCTGGACCCGGTCCAGGACTCGCGCGTGGTCCGCGTGGCGGCCGGGGCGCTGCCCCTCCAGCCGCTGCGGGAGCACGCCGACGGGACACCGGCGCAGGCCGTCGAGGACCTGGCCACCGGGTCGGTGGAGCTGACCCGGGCGCTGTGGGCGTTCTACCGTTCCGTGCACGCCTGGGACGAGCCCGCGGACCTGCCCGTGGGACGGGTCAACCAGCTGTTCCTCTCCGACGCCGCGCACGCCTTCGGGGCCCTGGTGCTGCGCAACGGCATGGGCCCGGGGGAGCGGGGCAGGATCTCCGCCTTCGCCGTGAGCTACCGGCCCGTGGAGCTCGACGCCGCCCCGGACGCCCGGGCCCCGGAGGACGCGCCGGACGCGCCCGCCCACGTCGTGCTCGGCTGGACGCCGGGGGACGACGCGGCAGGTCCCGCGCTCGAGCAGCTGCTCGCGCTGCTGGCCCACCACCACCCCGTGCAGTTCCAGGTGGACGGGTCCATGGAGCCGCTGACCGCCGTCGTCGACAACCTGCTGGCGGCCGGTGCCGCCACGGTCGTGGAGACCTCCGTCGTCCTCGCGGAGCCCGGGGACTGAGCACCGGGGACCGGGCGCCGGACGACGTCCGGCACGGGAAGGGCCCCGGGGCGCACCCCGGGGCCCTTCGCCGTTCCCGTCCGTGAGAGAATCTCCCGGTGATGGACACCGCTACCGAGAACCACCCCGCCCGGCTCGACCTGCCGCCGCTGCACCTGGGCGAGCTCACGATCGACGTCCCCGTGGTGCTGGCGCCCATGGCCGGGGTCACCAACAAGGCGTTCCGCCGGCTGTGCCGCGAGTACGGCGGCGGTCTCTACGTCACGGAGATGGTCACGGCCCGCGCCCTCGTGGAGCGGCGGCCCGAGTCGATGCGGATCATCGACCACGACCCGGACGAGACGCCCCGCTCCATCCAGATCTACGGCGTGGACGCCGTCCACGTCGGCCAGGCCGTGCGGATGGTCGTCGAGGAGGACCGGGCCGACCACATCGACCTGAACTTCGGCTGCCCCGTCCCCAAGGTCACCAAGCGCGGCGGCGGCTCCGCCCTGCCCTGGAAGACCGACCTGTTCACCGCGATCGTGCGCACCGCCGTCCAGGAGGCCTCCCGCGGGAACGTCCCCGTGACGATCAAGATGCGCAAGGGCATCGACGACGGCCACCTCACCTTCCTGGAGGCCGGCCGGATCGCCCGCGACAGCGGCGTGGCAGCGGTCGCCCTGCACGGGCGCACCCTCGAGCAGCACTACTCGGGCACCGCGGACTGGGACGCCATCGCGCAGCTGCGGGAGGCCCTCCCGGACGTGCCCGTGCTCGGCAACGGGGACATCTGGAGCGCCGAGGACGCCGTGCGCATGGTCGAGCAGACCGGCGTGGACGGCGTGGTCGTCGGCCGCGGCTGCCAGGGCCGGCCCTGGCTCTTCGGGGACCTGCAGGCCGCCTTCGAGGGCCGGTCCGACCGGTTCCGCCCCGGGGTGGACCAGGTCGCCCGCACGATCTACCGCCACGCCGAGCTGCTCGTGGAGATGTTCGGCGACGAGGCCAAGGGGCTGCGCGACATCCGCAAGCACGTCGCCTGGTACTTCAAGGGCTACCCGGTCGGCGGAGAGCTCCGCGCCCGGATGGCCCAGGTGCCGGACCTCGCGACCCTGCGCGAGCTGCTGGACGAGCTCGACCTGTCGCTCGGCTACCCGGGCGCGGCGGTCGAGGGACCGCGCGGCCGCGCCGGCTCGCCCAAGAAGCCGCACCTGCCGGACGGCTGGCTGGGCTCCCGGGAGCTGGGGGACGCCGAGCGGCTGGGACTGGTCGCGGCGGAGCTCGACGTCTCCGGCGGCTGAGCCGTCCCCACGACACGGAAAGGACCGGGCATGCCCCACACGTCCATCGAGATCGACCGCACCGGCGCGCCCGCCCCGGGCTACGAGGCCCGCGACGTCGCGCGCTGGGTGGCGGAGGACCACCACAACAAGTACCGCTCCGACTTCGAACGGGACCGCGCCCGGATCCTGCACTCCTCGGGGCTGCGGCGGCTGGCGGCCAAGACCCAGGTCGTGTCCCCGAACACCGACGACTTCGTGCGCAACCGCCTGACCCACTCCCTCGAGGTCGCCCAGATCGGCCGGGAGCTGGGCCGGATGCTCGGCTGCGACCCCGACGTCGTCGACGCCGCCTGCCTCTCCCACGACCTCGGCCACCCGCCGTTCGGGCACAACGGGGAGTCGGCCCTGCACCGGCTGACCCAGCGCATCGGCGGCTTCGAGGGCAACGCGCAGACCCTGCGCCTGCTCACCCGGCTCGAGCCCAAGGTGCTCGACGACGACGGGGGACCCGCCGGCCTGAACCTCACCCGGGCCGTGCTGGACGCCGTGTGCAAGTACCCGTGGGAGGCCCACGAGGCGCCGCTGCGGCCGGACGGCACGCGATCCCCGAAGTTCGGGGTCTACACGGACGACCTGCCGGTGTTCGCATGGCTGCGCGACGGCGCCCCGGCCCGCACGAAGTGCCTCGAGGCCCAGGTCATGGATCTCTCGGACGACATCTCCTACTCCGTGCACGACGTCGAGGACGCGATCGCCTCCGGGCTCGTGCAGCTGGGCTGGCTCGCCGACACCACCCAGCGGGACAGGGTGCTCGAGCTCACCCGCCGCTGGTACCTGCCCGAGGCCGCCCCGGAGTCCCTCGACGCCGCCCTGACCCGCCTCGAGGACTCGTCCCTGTGGGTCCGGGAGATGGACGGGTCCCGCAAGGACCTCGCCCGGCTCAAGAACATGACGAGCCAGCTCATCGGCCGCTTCGCGATGTCCGCGGTCGGCGCCACCCGGGACATCTACGGCGAGGACCCGCTGACCCGATACGACGCCCAGCTCGTGGTCCCGGAGGGGACCACGGAGGAGATCGGCGTGCTCAAGGGCATCGCCACGACCTACGTCATCACGGTGCGCGACGCGCAGCCGATCTACGACAACCAGCAGGAGGTGCTCTCGATCCTGGTGGGGGCGCTGATGGAGTCCGACGGCCGCTACCTCTCGCCCGCCTTCGCCGCAGACTGGCACGACCTCGGCGAGGGACCGGGCACGGAGGCGGCCCGGCTACGCCTCGTCGTGGACCAGATCGCGTCCCTCACCGACCTGTCCGCCGTGTCCCTGCACGACAGGATCCGCGGCACCCACTGGCGGGTGGGGGACAAGCCGCTCTGGTGACCCGCTCCGCCGGGGCGGCGCCCGATCTCGTTCAACGACTGTGAGCTGGGTCGCACGCGGTGCCGCTCCCTAGACTCGGCGCACCTGTGCTCCTCCTCACAAAGGTCTGATTCTCATGGGAAACTCCACCGGACCCGCCCCGCGGGCGGCGTCCCCCTCGTCCCCGGGCTCCCGGCCCGTCCTCCGCTCCCGGGCGTGGGTGGCGCCGCTGTGCTGGATCGCCGTGCTGCTGGACGGCTTCGACGCCGTGGTCCTGGGCGCGGTCCTGCCCTCCATGCTCGAGAACGACGAGCTCGGCATGACCACCGCGCAGGGCACCGCCGTGGCCACCGTCGGCCTCGTGGGCATGATGATCGGCGCGCTGACCATGGGCTATCTCACCGACAAGCTCGGCCGCCGCAAGATGCTCATCGGAGCCGTGGTCCTGTTCTCCCTGCTGACCTTCGCCGCGGCGTTCTCCCCGAGCGTCCTGGTCTTCGGCGTCCTGCGCTTCCTCGCCGGCCTGGGCCTCGGCGGGTGCCTGCCCACCGCCATCGCGATGGTCACCGAGTTCGCCCGCCTGGGCCGGGGCTCCAACGCCACGACCCTGGTGATGACCGGCTACCACGTCGGCGCGGTGCTGACCGCGGCGCTCGCCATCGTCGTCGTCCGCCAGTTCGGCTGGCAGGAGATGTTCGTCCTGGGCTCCCTGCCGGCGCTCGTGCTCGTGCCCCTCATGCTCGTGTTCCTGCCCGAGTCGCCCTCGTTCCTCGCGTCCAAGGGACGCACGGCCGAGGCCCGCGCCGTGGCCGAGCACTACGGCCTGCACCTCGAGCACCACACCGCCGAGGAGCAGGCCGAGAAGGTCGGCGCCACGATGCTGCTCTCCGCCGGCTGGCGCCGGAACTCGATCGCGATCTGGATCGCCTCCTTCATGGGCCTGCTGCTCGTCTACGGCCTCAACACCTGGCTGCCGCAGATCATGCGGGCGGCCGAGTACGACCTCGGCAACTCCCTCGGCTTCCTGCTGATCCTCAACGTGGGCGCCATCGCGGGACTGGCGGTCGCCGGGCGGGTGGCCGACCGGGTCACCCCGCGCGTGGCGGGCATCATCTGGTTCCTCGGCTCGGCCGCGCTACTCGCGGCCCTGGCGATCAAGCTGCCGCTGCTCGGGATCTACGCCATGGTCTTCGTCACCGGCTGCTTCGTGTTCTCCTCCCAGGTGCTCGTCTACGCGTTCACCGCCGCCAACCACCCGCCGCGCGTGCGCGCCACGGCGCTGGGGATGTCCGCCGGGGTGGGCCGGCTCGGGGCGATCTCGGGTCCGATCATCGGGGGCACCCTGCTGACCGCGGGTCTGGCCTATCCGTGGGGCTTCTTCGCCTTCGCCGCGGTGGGCGCCCTGGGCGGGCTCGCCCTGACGGGCACCAGGACCCGGCAGGACCTGCGGGAGCGCTCCCGCTGAGCCCCGCCCGCGGTGCGGAGCCCCACCGGACCGCGCGGTGCTCCACCGCACGGTCCGGTGCGGCCCTCGGGCGTCGGGCCGCGCGCCTAGACTGACGGTGTGCCAGGACTGATCAGACGCGAGGACATCGACGAGGTGCGGGCGCGCACCGACATCAAGGAGATCGTCGACGGCTACGTCACCCTCAAGAGCGCCGGCATCGGCTCCTGGAAGGGGCTCTGCCCGTTCCACGACGAGCGCACCCCGTCCTTCCACGTGCGGCCGCAGATGGGCACGTACCACTGCTTCGGCTGCGACGAGTCCGGGGACGTCATCTCCTTCCTGATGACCATGGACCACACCACCTTCTCGGAGACCGTGGAGAAGCTCGCCGCCCGGGTGGGCTACGAACTGCACTACGAGCAGGGCTCCGGACCCAACAAGGAGGAGGTCGGCCGCCGCCAGCGGCTGCTGGACGCGCACAAGGTCGCCGCGGAGTTCTTCCAGCGCAACCTCTACACCCGCCAGGCCGCCCCCGCGCAGCTGTTCCTGGGCGAGCGGGGCTTCGACGGCAAGGCCGCCCGGCGCTACGGCGTCGGCTACGCGCCCCGCGGCTGGGACCACCTCCTGAAGCACCTGCGCGACCGCGGCTTCACGGACCAGGAGCTCAAGCTCACCGGCATGTTCTCCGAGGGCAACCGCGGGCTCTACGACCGGTTCCGCGGCCGGCTCGTCTGGCCCATCCGCGCGGTCGCGGGCGAGGTCATCGGCTTCGGCGCCCGCAAGCTCCACGACGACGACCAGGGCCCGAAGTACCTCAACACCCCCGAGACCGCCCTCTACAAGAAGTCCCAGGTGCTCTACGGCATCGACCTCGCGAAGCGGGAGATCGCCAAGCAGCGCCGGCTCGTCGTCGTCGAGGGCTACACCGACGTCATGGCCTGCCACCTCGCGGGCGTGACCACGGCGGTGGCCACGTGCGGCACCGCCTTCGGGGCCGAGCACATCAAGATCGTCCGGCGGTTCCTCTCCGACGACGGCGGCGGGGGAGAGGTGGTCTTCACCTTCGACGGCGACGCCGCCGGGCAGAAGGCCGCCCTGCGCGCGTTCGAGGAGGACCAGAAGTTCGTGGCGCAGACCTACGTGGCGGTCGAGCCCCACGGGATGGACCCGTGCGACCTCCGGCTCGCCCGCGGGGACGCCGCCGTGGCCGAGCTCGTGGAGAACCGCCGCCCCCTGTTCGAGTTCGCGATCCGGGCGACGCTGAAGAACTTCGACCTGGACACCATCGAGGGCCGCATCCGGGCGATGCGGGCCTGCGCGCCCATCCTGGCGCGGATCCGGGACCGCTCCCTGCGGCCCGCCTACGCGCGGCAGCTCGCGGGCTGGCTCGGGCTCGAGCCCGCGGAGGTCCAGCGGGCCGTCGACTCCGCGGGCCGCGACCAGCGGGAAGGAGGTCCCGCGCCGCACCGGCCGGCGGAGCCGGAGGCGGCCGGGCCCGCCCCGGGGGAGCTCCCCGACCCGCGCGAGCCCGTGGCGCGGATGGAGCGCGAGGCACTCGAGACCGTCATCCAGTGCCCGGACCTGATGCTCGAGCGGCACTGGGAGGAGTTCGGCCTCAGCGCCTTCCGCTACCCCGTGCACGGGGCCGTGCACGACGCGGTCCTCGCCGCCCGCGCCGAGCTCCTCGGGAACGGGTCCGCCGTGCCGAGCGGACAGGTCTGGGTGGACGCGGTGCGCGGGCACCTGCCGGAGCCGCTGCACGGCTACCTCGCCGAGCTCGCGGTGACGCCGCTGCCGGCCACCACCCAGCAGCAGCTGGAGCGCTACACCGCTGACATCCTCAACCGCCTCTTCGAGCTGCAGATCAACCGGCGGAAGTCGGACCGGCTGGCGGAGCTGCAGCGCACGGACCCCGCCGGTCAGCGGGAGCGCTACCAGGAGCTCCAGCGGGAGCTGCTGGAGCTCGAGATGCAGCGGCGCGGCCTGCGCCAGGACTGACGCGGCCGGGCGTGACCGGATTTGTCGAAGCCCGGCCGGAACGGTAAAGTGATGGCTCGTTGCACGCGTGCGTGCACGGTCCCCCGTAGCTCAATTGGCAGAGCATTCGACTGTTAATCGAAGGGTTACTGGTTCGAGTCCAGTCGGGGGAGCCAATTGAGGGCCCTGACTAGCGGAAACGCGATCAGGGCCCTCTTTCCGTGTCCAAATGCCCACACATTGCCCACGCTTTCAATTCGGAAATGCATCTCCGGCGGACGCCGCAAAGCCCGCAGCGCGTAGCGAAGTAAAACATGTGTGCGGCCGGCCGAGTCCTTGAATGGCCACCGCCCCCGGTCCGGTGGTCGGCGCGGGGGCGGTGCTGGAGAACCTTAGCGGTGCCGCTGCGGCCTCGGGCTACGGGATGGGTACCGGGTCGGGGGGCGCCTCGTCGAGGAGCTTGCACACGTCGAAGACGTAGGCGGTGGAGTTCTCGGTGATCTCCGCGGTGAGCGCCTGCGGGTACTGCTGACCCAGCTCATTGGGCGCCCTGTCGTAGATGACGGTCTCTGTCAGGCCCCGGAGAAGTAGAGGAAGGTCTCGGGCAGCCCTGCCTCGGCGAACGCCTCTGCCTCCACCTCGTCGGAGGCAGCCACGATCGCCGGCCCAGGACGGTCGTAGGTCACCGTCTGGCCATAGGGATCGTAGATTTCGAACCAGGTTCCGGACACGCCTACCTCTTCGAGCGAGGCATCGTCGGAGAGCCGGTCCACATCGACGGTGAGGTCGCCGCGGCACTCCACTACGGTCGCTCCCTCGTCGTTGACCAAGGCCCGGTACTGCATGTCGAACACATCGCCGGGGGCGACAAAGATGTCCGACCCGCAGGCCGGGTAGGTGCGGCTCAGATCGACGTTTGCCGGATAGGGGAGGAACTTGCCGTGTGTGCTGGGAGGTGGCCAGGGCACCCGGTCCAGCGGACCAGCGGGAGAACCGGCCGCCGACGGGGCGGTGGCGACGACGAAGGCGGCGACGAGCTCTTGAAGACGATCCTGCGCTGATCTGCGTCCGCGGCGGGGGAGAATCGTTGACGGAGGGGTTGAGACTGACCACCCCGCCACCACCGTTTTGAAATGGAGCCTCCTCATGCGCCTCGCTCGCCGTGCCCTCGGTCCCATGGCACTCATCACCATGGTGCTGCTGTCTGGATGTGCTGGTGAGCCGGCCCCGGCCTCAGCGCCCCTGACCGCTGAGGCGGAGACTCAGCCGGACGAGAAGGTACGGGCTGAGACGGAGGAGTTCGGGGAGCAGCCGCCCACCGACATCTACCCCGGCGCCTGGGCCTCCGACCAGGAGCGCGCCCTATTGGACTACTGGAACGTCTCCACCTGGGAGGAGGCCGCCGTTGGGATCGGCTGGGCCGGGCTTGTGACCGACGTGCGCGCCAACGAGGTGGGCGAGCTGATTTTCGTCTTCGACGGCTCCAACGTCGACCAGGGCGTGGAGCAGGCCGCCGATCACGCCGTCCAGGAGGTCATGTACTCATTGGGCCCGCTGGACGAGTCGCTCACTTCCGTGGCAGTCATGGACACCCTGCAGGGAGACCTCTTTGAGTGGTGCACCCGCTCGGTCCTTACCCAGTAGGGCTCCAAGACTTGTCCGTACCGGTGCCACTAGTTCGGCACAGTGGAGGTCTGATCTCCCGTTGTGTGCTCCGCCCCTCCGAAAACGTTCCCATCAGGAAACCCTGCAGATGCTGATCTCCCCCCACCCCGCCGTCACCGTTGGGGTCGGCCCTGCCGCGCGCATGATCGCGAAGGTTGCCGACGCCGGCTCGGTATCGATGGTCTACCTTGATCCTCCATACGGCACCGGCCGCCACTTCGGCCACTACGCCGATCCGCTCATCGGTAAGCGCTGGTCCGAGGATCTCGCCTCCACCCTGCGCGCCGTCGAACCCACCCTGGCGTCCCACGCCACTGTCTGGATCCACCTCGACGACGTTTCTGTCTACGCCGGCAAGGTTGTGGCGGATGACGTCTTCGGGCCCGGGCGCTACATCTCCACGGTGGTTTGGGAGAAGAAGGACCGCCCGTCCTACACTCACCCGATCATCGCCAACGTCCTGGACCACATCCTCGTCTACGCCGGCACTGGCACCCCGCGCCAGCTCACCGTCGGTCAGACCACCGAGGGCAAGCGGATCCCCGTCCATCACCGCCAGAACAAAGTCGCCACCCTGACCTTCCCACCGGGGTCGGTCACCATCGGCTTCGACGTCGAGAAGATTGCAGCCGGTCCCCACGACACGAAAGCGATCGAGTCCACCCTGGACGTCGACGTTAAGTTTGAGAACCGGGTCAACGCCATCCCGATGGTGATGACCGGGCCGTTTCGGTATTCGCAGTCCACCATCAACGCCTTGGCCGCCGACGGGGGGATCTTCCACTGCCCGCGACTGCCGCTGCGCCCGAACTACCTGGCCCAACAGATCAAGGGCAAGCCGATGACGACCCTTCTTTCCAATCGGATCCATGGGGTGCCGACCAACGAGGTCGGCCGGTCCGAAACCGGATTTCCGACACCGAAGCCTGTGGGGCTGATCGAGACAATCATCGCCGCGGCCACCCGTCCCGGGGAGCTAGTGCTGGATGCTTACGCCGGTTCCCACACCACCGGTCTTGCCGCGGTGAACTCAGGCCGTCGCGCTGCGTTGGTGGAAATCAGCCCCACCACCGTTCGTGACTTCGGCCTGCCCCGTTTCGGCGCAATGGATCCGGATACCGCAGCGGCTCTGACTGCGATGGCCTATCCGGCTGCCGCAGCCCTCAGAAGGACAATCTCCAAGTTGGAGTTCGCATTGGCCTAGACGGCGGTCTCGAGCTGCAATGACTCATGCCTCCCGCTGAGCGAGGAGACCGGGGGCTGGTTTGGAAGTGCTCTCGCCAGCGGCCGGTTCCGGGTGTGTGATCCAGCAGCGGGTCCTGCAACGCGGCCTGGACTTCACGACGGCCCCGTCCTCAATGACCCCGGCACGACACGCACCGGGCGCGACTGCAGTCGATCATCGCCGAGAGCGGGTTCCGACGCCAAGTGGATCGTGCAGCCGGGCCGGTGGACGCGTAGGACTGACCGTGTCGTTGAGTGCGACCCCGATGCCCTGACGGCTACCACTGGCCGTCGGGCAGGGGATGCCAAGTTGTTGGGAGGGCAGACCCAGCACGTCGCCTGAACAGAGGGTGCGCATCCAGTGCGGTGTTGCTCCGATTGCCTGGACCTGGGTGAGAGCTGCGGTGGCGTCGAAGCCAGGCCACGGGGCGAATTCCATGCCCAGGAACAGATCGGTGCTCGACCACGTGCGGGTGTAGGTGTTGAAAATCTTGACGGTGCCATCGAGGAACTGCGGCGAAAAGCAATGAGAGGCGGGAAACCACTGGTCCCAGGCGACCAGACCCATGCGCGCCGGCGGGGCATCAGTGGAGTAGGGAGGATAGTGGCGCAGCGCCCTGGCCATCCGCTTGCGGGCGCCGGCCAACACCGTGGCGGGGGAGCTGCCCTTGCGGGACGCGTCGGGGTGGGCGGCGACGACGAAGAGCACGACCAGCCCGGAGGTTTCCATGGGGTTGTCGTGCAGCACCTTGGCCCAGCGCTCCATCTTCGCCTCAAGGCCCGCCGAGTAGGAGGCGGTGATCTCCACGACGATGCGCCACCCGTCGTCGCGGACGATGACCGCATCGCCGGTCTTGCCGCCGGCGCGCACCGCGGGCTTACCGAGGCCAACGCCGGTGAGCAGGTCCACGGAGGCGTACTTCTCCCCGAGCACGGTCATGCCGGTGAACTCTGCGACGCGCAGCCCCAGCTCGGTCGCGAGCAGGTTGTGCCGGTCGTACTGGTGGCTGGCCGACCAGCCGTAGCCGCCGTGCACGGCGATCGCTTCAGGGCCGGTGAGGTGGGGCGCCAGGCGCTGCTCGAACACGTTGGTCGGGGCGGGGCGGTACAGCCTTGTCGGGGAGGAGTCGAAGGGGCGAGGGAAGGAACCGATGTCGATGAGCCCCGCCTGGAAAAGACGGCCGACGAAGTTGCGGGAGTTGACGGTGGCGAACTCTTTGGCACCGGTGATCGCGCAGACCTGCTCGCTGGTGATGGTGCGCCAGGAGTCGATGGCAGACAACGCGGCCAGCCGCGAGCCCCGCTTGGTGGGGTGACCCAGCCAAGACGTCATGTTCACATCCTCACCGGGCTCCGCAGAGTGGGGGCGAGGGCTCTTCTCTCCGGTGCTTTCAAGCGGAGAGCGCGAATCGGCGTAGCCCAAGTCGGTCTGCCACACCGCCTGTGAGCCGGGCACCCATAGCCGGCCCCAGTACGGATCCAGTCGACTGGCTGCACGAGAGATCGCTGGAATGCCGGTGTCGAATTCATTGAAGCGAAGGGTTGGGGCCGCCATGCTCCTCGTCCTGACTGGCGTAGGGGCAAGAGGCTCTGCCGCCGCAGCCGACCGGGCGCTCACCAGGACCCTGCTACAGCGAGGGCGACGGGTGCCGTATCGATCCCTGTCCGTCGCGCGACGGCGTCGTGGACGACCACGCCCACGGCCGTCTGGCCGTGCCTGTCGGCGCGCGCCCGCCCTGCCGTGTGGCAGTGATCGGTGCGCAAGGTCTGTGCCGTAGAGGTGTGGGCGGGGAACTGGACGGGGTACATCGCGGCTCCAGCTACGGGGCTCAGCGTGAAAGTCTTGTGGCTCATGAACCACAACATGCGTCGAAATATGGGCCCGGCGAACACCTGAAGCATTTTGCATTTGGCACCGCCAAATCAGTACCCACAAAGTCCGAATCCGTGCGCCCCGCCCCAGCCAGGGCTTCCGTCCTTCCACCCGGCGGTGGCCTGGGCTGATTCGTCATGTCGGCCGTCGCTCTCCCCCGAAAGCTTGATGTGTGTGCGCGGTACCCGTTACGGCGCGTGATGAAAGGTGCGCAACCCACATCGGGGCCGCATCGAACGCGTCGTCATCACCGTTTCACGGCGGAGGCCTTCCCTGGTTCAAGGTGTCCCGGGAACCATGTATGCCAGCGCCTACTCCAGGACGTCCACGTCGCTGAAGACCACCGCGATGCGTGCAGTCTCCCGACTTCATGACGGACACTGCAATGACAGCGGCTTGGACGATCGCGCCGCGCCGCGCGTCACCCAAGAAGCAACTCCGGTACGACCAACACTGGCGGAGTCGGTCTCCGATACGAGAGTTGGGACGTCTATCCGGACGCTTGTCGGGCCCACCATTGGGGCCTTGGGGCGCAGCCCGTGAGTATGCACAGCATTGCGTTGGGGGGGCCATGCGCCAGCGCGGGGAGCGCCATGCCGTCATCCGAGACGCCACGGCGCAGGCGGCGGAGCCGCCAGACAATCAACTGCAGAGCATGCACCTCGTGGCCGGGACGGATCGCCCACGCAGTGGGCCCGCCACGTCCGTCGGCGAGACGGCGAGGACGCGCCAGCGGACGAGCCGGTGACGCCGGCTGTCCACCATGGCGCATCCTCGCCGCGTCGCCCGAGACGTGTCTCGATCCGCCCTTCCCCCGTGGAGACTTCAGAGCAGAGACAGGTGTAGGAAGCAGAGAGTCAGAGGCCAGCAGAGACCCACGAGCGCGAGCGAGGAGGCGCGCCAGCGCCGGATCGGGAAGCGCGAGCGTGACGCCCTACGGCTGCCCCACGCCTCGGTTCTCCCTCTCACCAACACCTTCCTTCATCGCGCCCCGCCCGCGCCCAACCTCCCCCTCCCCATCGACGTCACCACCCCACCTCGACAGCCGTCACACCTCCGCTACCGCGGCCGGCCCGCACGACCTGACGGTCGCGCGCAGGGGAGCACTTCGTGCTCGAAGACCTGGTGCGCGACACCTGCCCTACCGGGCGCTGGGCCTTCTCCCCGGCGGTGCGGTCGGCGATCATGAGGCATGACCGATCACGCTGATGAGGAGACACCGAAGTTCGTCACGTTCCAGCCGTGGCGCGTTCGAGCCTCCATCGGCGTCGTCTTCCTCGTGGTGATCTTCACGGTGCTCGATTCCGTGCCGGGCGGCACATGGAACGGGTGGGGCGCCGTCGTCTACATCGGCGGCTTCGTGAGCTACTCGCTGGTGGTCAACAGATCGGTCACGCTGCGGCTCGACGAGCAGGCCGTGGACATCCGGCAGGGCTGGCGCAAGGCGCGAATACCGTACGAACAGATCACCGAGGTGGCCGTCGGGCCGCGCACCCCGTGGTGGCAGATCGGCCGGCGTCGCCTGGCGGACGGATCCACCGGCTACCTGATGGGCGGGCCCAGCGTGCGCATCGCCACCGCGACGACGTCGGTGGTGGTCTCGGCCAAGGAGTCCTACCGGGTGGTCGGCACGATCCAACGACAACGCGATCACGCCGCCGCGGCACGAAGTTCGGACACGGAGCAGGCCGGGCGCTGAGGCAGCCGAGCCGGCGCCATATCAAGGGAGAACAACGAGATGAGACCACTGCGATACTCGATCAACGTCACGCTCGACGGCTGCTGCCATCACGAGGCAGGGCTTCCCCCGGACGAGGAGTCGATGCGCTACTGGACCGCTGAGATGGAGCGAGCCGATGCCCTGCTCTTCGGCAGGATGACCTACGAGATGATGGAGTCGGCGTGGCGGAAGCCGGCCACGGGCACGTGGCCGGACTGGATGGACGAGTGGGAGATCCCGTTCGCCGAGGCCATCGACCGGGTTAAGAAGTACGTCGTGTCGAGCACGCTGAGCGAGGTCGATTGGAATGCCGAGCTGGTGCGAGGCGACGTGGGGCAAGCGGTTCAGCGGCTCAAGCAGGAGTCGGGCGAGGGCCTGTGGGTGGGTGGCGTGACGCTGCCGACGGCGTTGGCGGATCTGGGACTGATCGACGAGTACGAGTTCGTGGTGCAGCCGGTTCTTGCCGGACACGGGCCGACGTTGCTCTCCGGTCTGCGCGAGCGCATCCAGCTCGGGCTCGTGGATCGCCATGAGTTTCGGTCGGGGGCGGTCGCCATGCGATACCGGCCCACGCGAGTGACGGCTTGACGTGCTTTGTCCTGACACGTTGACCGCTTCCTCGCGAGGGAACAGCGGCTCGGTGTCGTGTTGCCCCGTGTTGGTAGTGCCCCGATCGCGCGGGCATATCGACGGAGGGTCATCGCCCCGAGATGCCGATAGCGGACAGGGCTCAGGGCCGTCCATGCTCGAACGCTTCCGATGACGGGACAGTGTTGGCGATGCAGGCGAGGGGCAGTGACGGTGACGCGGTGACCGTGCCACGATACGAGCAAGGGGGAGGGGGCTGACATGGTGAGGAAGAGTCGCGGGCTGCTCGACGTCCTGGGGCTGGTCCGGGACAGCGCAGGCCGGCGGGGTGGTCGACGGTGAAAGCGAGAGCGCCACGGCGCCGGTCACGGAAGGCTACGGAGGCGCAAGCGCGGAAGGTCTGGTTGGCTGTAGCGCTCCTGGGCTATCTGGCAGGCATCGTGCTGATCGTGATGCTCGTCGGGTCGTGGGACCGCTTAGGGTGGGCGATCGTTGTGCTGATCGTCCTGATCATCGGAGCGGGCGCTGCGTGGTGGCAGGAGCGACGGCGACGGCGGCAGGACCCGCAGGAGCCGAAGTGAGGAGCGGGTTGCGTCGGTTGTTGCTCTTCGTGGCGGGAGTTCTCTTCGTCTACGGGGCGCTGGTCGCCTTGGACGGCACAGGGATCGGCTGGGTGGCACTCCTCGGGGCTGTGCTGATCTTCTTAGGTCTGGTCCTCGACCGTCGCGGCAAGCATGGTGGCCGGCGGTGAGCGTGCGGGCTCCGCAGTCGGCTTCGGTGCGGTCACAGCTCAGTGAGGTCGTTGCTCGATCGAATGCTCATCGCGGCCCCGGGCACTTCCTGCAGCCGGCTCAGTTGTAGCCGTACAGAATGACGTAGCGGTAACTGATCCTGTCGCCGTTCAGCGGCTTGATAGCCGTGCAGGGCTTGGATGAGATGTACCAGGTCGTCGGCCCTGCCTCGACGCTGGCGGCGTCCCTCTTCAGCGCTGCCTGGCACCCGCTCAGAGTGTTGAAGTAGTTGATCATCGTGTTCTGGTAGGCCTGAGCAGGCGCAGTGACTCCGACACCCAACCCCAGGGCGAGCACTGCGGAGAGCATGACTCGACGGACGAGTCGCATCGTGTTCCTTCCGGGCGAGAACCGCTTCCGGTGCGGACGGAAATGCCCGCACCTGGGGAGGAACGTACCGCGCCGGGGCATCGGCGTCATGAACCTGCAGGTCGTTGCGGTCACGTCGGCGGGTGCCGTGAGAAAGTGCCGAGAATCTCCGCTGCAGGCCATGGATGCGTGTTCGGACTGGGACGTAGTCCGCACACATGGTGTTCATGAGCAACCTACGCATGAGCGCCACCGAGCGCCTCGAGCAGCTGCGGGACTTCGTCGCAGCACACGACCGGGCCCCGTCGTGCCGCACCGGTCAGCAGGAAGAGCGGTCGCTGGGAGAGTGTGTCGCCAAGCACAAGAACGCCGAGACCCCCACCGGTGACGCCGTGCGCGAGCTGCTGGACAGCGGCACGATGACCGGTCCCGTCAACGACCTGGAGGACTACCAGAAGTTCTGCACCAAGCACATGCGGGCCCCGATGCCGGGCACCAACGTGGAGCGGGAGCAGGCGCTGTGGGAGTGGGCCAAGGAGCAGTCCGACCCGGCCACACTGGCGAAGATCGCCGCCGTCCGCACGCAGTGCCGGGTCGCGACCCCGGGCGGGAACTACCGGGAGAAGCTGGCGGAGCTGGAGCAGTTCGCCAAGACCCACCGGCGCCCGCCCTCGCCCGAGGCGAAGGACCGGCACGAGAAGACGCTGGCCGCCTGGGTGCGGGTCAACGTCGCCGCCAAGTCCTACCTGGCCAAGGAGATCGAGCTGATCTACCGCGCCCACCGTGCCGACCAGCACCACGCGCAGCGCATCGCCGCCGGTCGGCTGAACGGTCTGGTGGCGTTCATCGCCACCACCGGCCGGCCCCCGCGCATCGACTCTGCCAACGACCGGGAAGTCATCCTGGCGAAGTGGGCGGCCGAGTACTCCCGGTACCCGGAGCGGACCTACGCCGCTCAGGTGACCCGCGTCCTGGCCGCGGCCGGCACCGCCGTTCTGGCGGGGCTGATCACCTGGCCGGTCCCGTCGAGCACCGCCGCCTTCTCTGCGCGCACCGGCACCCGCGCCTCCTGGGCCGTCGCCGCCCCACCACCAGCGCCGACTCTCGGCCGCGCCGTACCCTATGGACTGCTGGCAGCAACCAGCGTCGTCAACAACACCCCCGGCGGGCACGACGCCTCCGTGGGCGCCGACGTCGGAACCCACCCGGGACGTCCATCGAGGCGCTGCACAACAGCGGCTCACGCCCCAACGTCACCGGCTCCGTCGAAGCCGGCACCCCGGTGGCAGCCGCTGCAATGGCCGACGCTCGGGCCCTGGAGAGCGCCCTGTCAGCTCGACAAGCCACCGCGAGCCGCCCGGCGATGCTGACCGACCGGATCACCCCCGGGGTCCACACCAGCACCACCGGGCCGTTCACCATCTCCTCGACGGTCACCCTGGACGCCGAAGGAGACCCGTCGGCTCTGTTCGTCTTCCGCGCCACCACCCTGACCGCCGCCCCGAACAGCCGGATCTTCCTGGCCGGCGGAGCTAGGGCCGCCAACGTCTACTGGGTCGCGGCCGGGAGCATCACGCTGGGAGCCGGCACCACCGCCCGCGGCACCTACCTTGCCCGCGGCAACATCGCGGCCAACCTCAATGCCGGCGGCCCCACCCATCGACTCACCCTGGAGGGGCGCCTGATCAGGCTAGGCACCGCATCCCCCGGCGGTGCCGTCGAAGTCAATCGGCCCCTCATCACCCTCCCCGCCTGAGCCGTTGTGCGTCGGCGCCGCCCCTCCGTCCGCGCACACGGAACCCACGGGCGCCGCACGTCCGGGACCGCCTGCGCAGACCGGAAGGAGTGTCCCGTGCAAACCCTTCACCCGATGATGCTGATTCGGACCCCCTCCGCGGGGGCGGACACGTCAAAGACGGTCGTGTAGTTGAGGACGGCGGTCCAGACCGCAATCCGCACGTCGTTCTCTGACATCCCGGGCGGGTGGTGGGACACGGTCACGGCCCACTCCTGGCCGTCGAACAGCATCTCGACGGAGGTGACGGTGACGTCCCGGGCGGCGAGCGCTCCGACGACGCCGGCGCGGACAAGTGACCCGGCGGGATGAGCGCGAGGAATGGCGGTCATGGTAGTCGTCCTTCCGGCAGCAGCTCGGATCGGCGCTCCCCCATTCATGCGCATCCGGTCGCGAATGTAATGCCCGCTCTTTGCCGGACAACTCGCCCCAGCGCACTGGATCCGTTCCGGTGCGGGTGGAGTCCGCCGTGGTTCCGGCCGGCAGTCCATAGGTCCGTCCCTTGTCCGATGGAACGCCCATGACGTGGAGGAGGCGTCAGAATCCAGCTGCTCATTTTCGCGAAATTCTTATGAAATCCAAAGGTTCTTCCTAGCCCGAGCCGAAGTTCGGGCCGCAGTCTTGGTCCAGGACGGCCCCGGATGCGCCGGGATCCCGGATACGTCGGGCAATTGGGCCGGCGAAGTTCCCGGACGAAGTCCGGCTCGACAGGGAGAACTATGCGTTGGACGTTCAGGACAGTCGAACGTGCCTCTTCCCGAGACCGAAGTGCCGCCCGGAAGCTGTCCAATCGCTTGGTGGGCGTCGACGCGGCCCGCGGCCTGGCGCTCATCGGTCTGATGTCCGTCCACGTCCTGCCTTCCTCCGACGAGACCTTGGAGCCGACCTGGTCCCACATTCTCTTCTCCGGGGACTCGGCGGCGCTGTTCGCTCTGCTGGCCGGCGTCGGTCTGGCTCTGGCATCCGGTGGGACTCGCACGCGCAGGGGCCAGGAGTTGACCGCGGACCGGGTGGCGCTCGTGGTGCGGGCTGTGCTGATCGCTGTAGTGGGACTGGGCATCGGGTCTTTGCTGTCCGACGACCTGCCGGTGGACAACATTCTGATCTACTACAGCGTGTTCTTCCTGCTGGCCGTTCCCTTCCTGGGCTCGGGTCCGATGACGCTGTTCGGCTCAGCGGCGGTCTCCCTGGTCACGGCGCCAGTGCTCATGCAACTGCTGCGCGATGACCTGCCTGGGTTCGTCTCCGGCAACCCCACGTTCGGGGACCTGCTGACGCACCCGGGGGCGACGGCCGCCCAGCTGTTGCTGACCGGTACGTATCCGGCACTGGCGTATCTAACCTATCTGTTGGTCGGGATGGGGCTCGGTCGGCTCGATCTCAGGAGGAGGGCACTCCAGGTCCGTCTGCTGGCGGTCGGCGTGGGCGTGGCGGTCCTTGCCCAGGCCGCCTCGTACGTTTTGCTCTACCGCGCCGGCGGCTACGAACGGTTGCTGGCCGCCTTGTCGGGTGACGAGGAAGAACTGGCTGACGTGCTGGTCTGGGGATCGGACTGGTTGCCCACCGACACGTGGTGGTCACTGGCGATCGACACCCCGCACACCAATGCTCCGCTGGCCATCGCCGCCAGCCTCGGCACAGGCATGGCGGTCTTGGGCTTGTTCCTGCTGATCTCTCGCGATGTCGGGGCCTGGTTGTTGCCGCTGTCGGCGATGGGGTCGATGACTCTGTCCATGTACACCACCCATCTGCTTGCGCTGTCCTTCGAGGTCCACTATGACCGGCCCCACCTGTGGTTCACCATCCAGCTGGTGACGGCGATCCTGTTCGCCGTGGTGTGGCAACGGACACTGGGACAAGGACCGCTGGAGCGGGTGGTCGGCACCATGGCGAAGAGCGCACGCCGACGGTCTCTGGCCGCACCGCCCGGAACGGAGCGTGGTTAAGGGGTCTGTTTGCCAGCAGGGGACTGCGCTCGACCCGTAGGTCCCGGGGTCGTCAGGGAGCGCGCCGTCCCGAAGTCGCTGATCGTCTAGGGTCCCGACACCGCGCCGGTACCGCGGTTCTCGCCGCGGTACCGCGGTGCTGCTCGGACCTCAGTAGCCGCTGGCTCTAGGCATGGTCTCTCTGGTCCCCCTTTTCGAGGGGCCGAACCGATAGCGGTCGGCAAGCACGGCGCACGTGGCCTCCTTCAGGACCTCGAGACCTTCGTTGAGCTCCTCCCGAGAGATGTTCAGGGCGGGCATGGCCTTGAGGACTTCGGACTGGGGGCCCGAGGTCTCGACGAGCAGATGTCGTTCGTAGGCGGCACCGGCAATTTTTTCCGCGAGAGCCGGGTCGGGAAAGTGCACCCCGGCCAGCAGTCCCCGTCCGCGACAGGTGGCTCCTTCCATGAGCGATGCGACCCTAGCGAGGCCTTCCTCGAGCTGCTCCCCACGCTCGACGACGGATCGCTCGAAGCACCCGCCGTCGGCCCAGTACTTCTCCAGAGCGGCGGTGCCGGTGACGAAGGCGGCGTTGTTGCCCCGGAAGGTCCCGTTGTGCTGGCCCGGTTGCCAGATGTCCAGTCCGGGGCGCAGGAGGACCAGCGCCATGGGCAGTCCGTAGCCAGAGATGGACTTCGACAAGCACACGATGTCCGGCGTGATGCCGGCCTCCTCGAAGCTGAAGAACGCACCGGTGCGCCCACAGCCCGCCTGGACGTCGTCGACGATCAGCAGGACGTCGTGCTCCCGGCAGAGCGTCTCGAGACTCCGCAACCACTCGGCACCGGCCGCGTTCAGGCCGCCCTCGCCCTGGACGGTCTCGACGATGACGGCAGCGGGACGTTCCACCCCGGAGCTGGAGTCCGCCCAGGTCCTGGCCAGCCAGGAGAATCCCCAGGACGGATCGTCCAGGTAGCCGTCGTATGGTGCTGTCGTGACGAACGGGAGCGGTACACCCGCTCCATTGCGCTTCATGGCATTGCCGGTGACGGACAGGGACCCCAGGGTCATGCCGTGGAAGGCGTTCGTGAAGGCTGTGACGCCGGTTCGGCCGGTGTTCAGCCGCGCCAGCTTGAGGGCGGCCTCCACGCTGTTCGTCCCTGTGGGACCGGTGAACTGGACCTTGTGGTCGAGGCCGCGCGGTCGGAGCACGTGCTTCTCAAAGGCGGCGAGGAAGCGGCGCTTGGCCGTGGTATAGGTGTCCAAGGAGTGGACGACGCCGTCGGCGGCCAGATATGCGAGCAGTGCACCCTTCAGGTCCGGATCATTGTGCCCGTAGTTCAGCGCTCCGGCGCCGGAGAAGAAGTCCAGGTAGACCTGGCCGTCCTCGGCGTGAAGCCGAGAGCCGCGAGCGGTCTCGAAGACCGCCGGCCAGCTACGGCAGTAGCTGCGAACGTTGGACTCGATGTCCTCGAAGATGGTGGTGGACATGGTGGTAACCCCCGGTGAATGAGAAAGGTGCCAGGCGGTCACCGTGGTGACCGGCGTTCCGCCCGGGCGCTTTTCGGGCGCGTGGTGTTGGGTGCCCGTCCGGGTGAATGCCCTGACGGGGGGAGGTGTCCGGCCGGGATGGGAGTTGGGGGATCGGCCTGTGCCGAAGCACCCTCCGGTCCGACAAGATGCATCGGTTGGAAATTACCGGCTGGTTATCGGAGTGATTCGGCATGGCTTAGACCCTAGTCACACGCAAACGCCTTGCCTAAGAATCTCCGAACATTACCAAGGGTTCTCCATCGCAACCCGTCATGTTCACATCTGCAACGAATATTTGCTTTAGCACCTCTTTGACATGGAGAAACATCGCGACCAACTCTCTAACGTTTGAATCTCCGGCGTTACCCTGATTTCCATCTGACCACTTCGGATGGGGAATGCTAGAGGGATCCGAGGGAGAAACTGAGGCGACGATGGCCGTGATTTGACGTGCTTTGGTCACGCCACTTTGAATCGATGGGGGAGTTGTATGTTTGTTAACAGGCACGGCTCGCAGACGTTGTGCGCGTCACAGTCCATGCGTGTCGCCATCCGCCGCGACGTAGTGGCACGACGAGCTGTTCGGCACGACAGGGCTGTCCGGGGCTGGTCGGAAAACTTGGGAAGCAGCTGTCCCGTCCTGGCGGCTGGTGCTCCCGCATGGTTTTCTCCTCTGCGTGTCGGTGCTCCCGCCGTCCTGATCCTGCTCGAAGCAAGAAGCATTTAATGCAGAAACAAGTGACGGCTGAGCCGCGCGTTCCGCGACACCACCATGCCGGTCCGGACCCTGCACCTACCGGTTCGAGCCACGTGCTCGTACGGCAGGACGTCGACAACACGGTCCGCTGGCGGTCCGGTGAGCGTTTGGAGCACTACTTCGAACAGCGGTGCGACGAGGTGCCGTCCGATCATCCGGCGGTGATCACCGAGGACGGCGCCCTGACGTTCCGGGATCTGGACGCGCGGGCCAATCAGACGGCCAGGTACTTTCTGGAATCGGGCCTGCGGGCCGGCGACCGGATCGGGGTGCTCTTCGACAAGTCGGTTCACGGCTACGTGGCACTGTTGGCTCTGCTCAAGATCGGGGCCGCCTACGTTCCCCTAGATCCAAGCTTTCCGGCCGACCGGATCGCCTACATCATCGATGACGCGGGGATCGGGGCAATCGTCTCGGTCTCAGCGTTTGAAGCCAAGCTCGTGGATTTTCCGGTCCGGCGCTTCTACCAGGACGAGATTGCCAATCAGGTCGGAAGCAGACCTGCCCACCGTCTGGAGGACCACGAGAAGCCCTCCGGGGATGGCGATGAACTCTTCTACATCATTTACACCTCGGGCACGACCGGCAAGCCCAAGGGCGTGGCCATCGAGCACGCCGGAATCTGCAACTTCGTCAAGGTCGCCGGGGAGCTCTACGGCTATCAGCCGGCGGACCGTTGCTACCAGGGCATGACCCTGGCCTTCGACTTCCACGTCGAAGACTTGTGGACGCCGCTCGTGGCCGGTACGACACTTGTGGCGGGCAAATCCGGGGGCAGCCTGTTCGGTGCTGACCTGCACGCCTATCTGAGTGCGCAACACGTCACGGTGCTTCCTTGTGTTCCAACGCTGTGGGCGACCCTCGAGGAAGACCTGCCGGAGGTCCGGATCATCCAGCTGTCCGGGGAGTCAGTTCCGCACCATTTAGTGGCCCGCTGGCACCGGCCGGGCCGCCAGATCCTCAATGCGTACGGTCCGACCGAGTGCTCGGTGAGCTCGACCCTGCGGGTCCTCGAACCCGAGCGCCCGGTCACCATCGGAGTGCCGCTGCCCACGTATACGGTGGTGATCCTCGACGAGCACCGGCCCGCTGAGGCCGTGCCGGGGTCGATCGGGGAGATAGGCATCGCAGGTCCCTGCCTGGCTCGCGGCTATCTGAATCGGGAGGAGCTCACCGAGCAGAAGTTCATCCCGGACTTCCTGCGCCTTTCTAACAACCCCTCGGGCCGGATCTACCGCACCGGTGACTACGGCCGCATCAGCGCGGACGGTGAGTTGGAGTTCCACGGACGGATCGACACTCAGGTGAAGCTGCGGGGTTACCGCATCGAGCTCGGCGAGATCGAATCGGTGCTGACGCAAAATCCTTCGGTGGCTCATGCCGTCGTCAACCCTTACGAGACTGCGCCCGGCACCACCGAGTTGGTGGCCTACTACATCCGCAAACAAGGCGCCCCCGATCCCGTACCAGCCGAGGTGGCCGAGAACCTGCGCCGTCAGCTGCCTCCCTACATGGTGCCGGGCTACATGGAGGAGCTGGCGTTCATTCCCATGACGAGCAATCTCAAGGTCGATCGCAAGGCGCTGCCCGCCCCGAAGGGCCCCCGCCTGGCCGTGTCCGCGGGCACGCACGTTCCGCCGCGGACCGACACGGAGAACGTCCTGGCCGAGGCCCTCATGGAGATCATGAGCATCGAACAGGTGTCGATTACGGACGACTTCTTCATGGATCTGGGGGCACACTCCCTGCTTATGGCCAGGTTCGGGGCCGAGATACGCAAACGGATGAACCTCCCCTTCGTGTCGATGCGCGAAATCTACCTCCACCCCAACCTCGAAGACCTCGCGCTGCGACTCGAGTCGATGGTCATGGAAGCACCATCCGCCACGGATGGACCGTCGTACCAGGAAGATTTCTACCGGCCATCGAGCTTCGACTACCGTCTGTGCGGAACGCTTCAGGTGTTCACCTACGTCGGGTGGTCATTCGTCAGCCTATGGCTGTTCGTGACGGGGATCGTGTGGGCGTACGAGGCGTTGCCTAACCTCGCGGAGACCTATCTGCGGCTGATCGTCTACGCGATGGCGATCTTCGTCCTCTACAGCATCATTCCGATCCTGCTCAAGTGGTTGCTGATAGGCCGGTGGCAAGCGGAGGTCATCCCGATCTGGAGCATGAGATATTTCCGTTTCTGGTTCGTCAAGACGTCCACGCGCATCGCTCCCATGGCCCTGGCCGGAGGCCCCATCCGCAATCTGTACCTGCGGCTTCTCGGAGCCAGGATCGGCGCCAACACAGTGATCCAGTCCCGGATGATCCCCGTGACCACGGATCTCCTGTCGATCGGGTCGCACACCATCATCGAAAAGGACACGGTCGTCCAGGGGTACAAAGCGCGGTCTAACCGCATCTACATCGGTGCCATCGACATCGGTTCGAACGCATTCGTCGGCGAGGCCGGGGTGATCGACATCAACACTGTCATGGAGGACCGTGCGCAGCTGGCCTTCGCCTCGTCGCTGCACGAGGGACAGAGAATTCCTGAGGGCAAGCACTTCCACGGCAGTCCTGCCGTCGAGACGACTGCCGACTATTGCGCAATCGACGCAAGACGATGCGGAGCAGTGCGTCGATGGATCTACGCGCTGGGATTTCTGCTCTTCGGTTTCGCCCTCGCCGCGGTGCCGATGACCCTCATCCTCCACGGAGCTCCTGAGCTGTGGCGCAGGATCATCCAGTGGGAGAACGAAGTGCTCGCCCACGACATGCACCTTCTGACCCACGTAATCTCGGCGACTGTCCTCGCGCTGATCTGGTTCGCATGTCTCACGGTGCTCAGGCTTCTCACCATCGGCATTGTCCCTCGCGTGCTCAACCTGTTCCTGCAGGAGGAGCGCACCTATGTGCTCTACGGCTTCCACTACTTCATCCAGCAGATGATCAGCCGCACCAGCAACTCCGTCTTCAGCAACCGGTTGTTCGGGGACAGCTCAGCCATCGTCTACTACCTGCGGTGGGTGGGCTACCGGCTCAACAATGTGATCCAAACGGGATCCAACTTTGGGATCAACCAGAAGCACGAGAACCCCTTCATGGTCGATGTCGGCTCTGGCACGATGGTCTCCGGGGGCATCAAGTTCGTCAACGAGACGATGTCGAGCGACGCCTTCAAGCTCGGAACCGTGAAAGTGGGGGAGCGAAACTATCTGGGCAATTACCTGCACCTTCCGAGCAACTCGGTGGTCGGCGAGAACGTCCTCATAGGCACCAAGGCCCTCACCCCCATCTACGGGCCCGTGCGGACAAACATCGGCCTCCTCGGCTCTCCGGCGTTCGAAATCCCTCGTGCCACGGCGAGAGACCTTCGGATGTCCCAGATCGATGAGCCCACCCGAGAGCGCCTGTTGCACGCGAAGAACCGCTACAACTTCGGCAGCGCAGTGCTGTACCTGCTCAATGCCTGGGTCGTCTCCATGATCCTGACCACGGGGGTCGTCTCGGCCGTCGCGGTCTATCCAAGTGCAGGGATCCTCGGTACCTATGCCGTCACCGGGCTGTTGCTGCTCTGCACCGTGCTGTGGATGTGGGTAGTCGAACGAGGCGTGCTGCGATTCGGACAGCTGGAGCCGCAGATAGTTCCGCTCCTCGACTCTTACTTCTGGTTTCACGAGCGGGTGTGGAAACTCACCACACTGTGGTTCATCGCTCCACTGTTCGCCGGCACACCGATCAAAAACATGTTTTCCCGCATGGAAGGCGTCCACCTGGGGAAAATGGTGTTCGACGACGGCGCCTACTTCGACGAATACACCCTCATCACGATCGGTGACTACACCAATCTCAACTCGCACATCGTCATCCAGCCCCACTCTCTCGAAGAAGGTGTCTTCAAATCGGGACGGGTGAACGTGGGCATGGGCTGCAACCTCGATTGCGCCGCCAACCTGCACTATGACGTCACGATGGGAGACCTGGCCGTCATCGGTCAGAACTCGTTTGTGATGAAGGGCGAGGTGATCGAAAGCGGCTCGACGTGGATCGGCAATCCTGCGCAGTCTGCTGCCAGTTCTCTTCCCGCTTCGGCCGTGAAGGGTGGATGACCTCTCATGCGTGTGCTTCTCAATGAACCCGTGGACACTGGGGCTGAACTCGACCCCGACCCTCCGTTGGACTTCCACCGCCGGCTTCCGGGCTATGCGGTCACCCGGCTAGTCCAGGCGCCGCGCCTGGCAAGGCTCTTGGGTGTGGGAAGCGTCGTGGTGAAGGACGAGACCTCACGTTTTGGACTTCCCTCCTTTAAGATCCTGGGGGCGTCCTGGGCGACGTACGCGGCTCTGCGCGAGACCCTGGGGCCTGCTCCGGGCGGCAACCTCACACCGGAGATGCTGCAGGCCTGGGCTTCGCCCGCGCGCCCGCTGACCCTTGTGGCGGCCACCGATGGCAACCACGGCCGAGCCGTCGCCCGTGTGGCCAACTGGTTCGGCTTCGGGGCGCGCATCTTCGTTCCGCAATTCGTCTCGGAGGGCCGCCGCCGGGCCATCACCGATGAAGGGGCGGAGGTGGTCGTGGTGAACGGCAACTACGACGCAGCGGTGGACGCAGCGCTAGAGGACGCCGAACTGCACGGCCGGTTCCTCATCAGTGACACTGCCCGATCCGTGTCCGACGTTATACCACAACTGGTCTCGGCGGGGTACACCACTTCGTTCCTGGAAGTCGAGGCACAGCTGTGCGCCGAGGGCGGGGAGGACGTGGATGCGATAGGCATTCAAGCCGGCGTGGGCGGTTTGGCCGCGGCGGCCACCGTCTGGGCGCGACGGCCGCGCTCCGGACGCCCGGCGAGTGTGGTCGTCGCCGAGCCCGAAGGAGCTGCAAGTGTCTTGACGGCTGTGGCCTCCGGGCAGCCGCAGACTGTCGCGGCCGCCACACCGACTGCCATGGCCGTCCTACAGTGCGGAACTGTGTCGCTCACCGCCTTTCCCCGGCTCGCGGCCGGCGTCAGTTGCTGTGTCGCCATCGAGGACACCTGGGGCCTCGTAGCGGCAGCTGAAATGGCGTCCTCAGGCGTGGACACCGGTCCCAGCGGCGCAGCCGGTCTTGCCGGGCTGATGGCAGGACTCCGGGGAACGTTCGCAGGGGCAGTCAGGGAGCATCTCGGCCTCGGAGTCCATTCGCGCTTGTTGTTCGTGGCCACCGAAGCCGCGGCGGCGAGTCCCTGCCCGGAGAACAAGCTGCCCCTGTAACCGGATCCGGCTCCCTCTTCGAGCGCAGAGCGCGATCTGGGCGAACGTCGACGGCAGCGTGGGGACAGAGCTTCGTTCCCGGCGACGAACGGCCAAAATGAAGAGGCGAGCACATGCTCTGGAGGTGCACTGCGGTGCGGCCGCGGCCCGTCTGCGATTCACCCTCACGCATGTCCACAAGCACCCAGGCTGACACAAGGGGCCCGAGCACAGCCGAGCACGCCGTGGGTGCATGGTTCGGCCGTCGGACGGGAACTCTTCGTGCGCGGGACGTCGTGGGTGTCCCGGAAGACCGACGGGGGGAGCACTCCACGGACCTGGCCCGCGGCACTTGCGTCGTGTGTCGGTCGGAAGGTAAGCAACTACCGACCAGTCAACGAAGCAGTAGCGGAAATTTATTATCGTAATGATTTGTCTTTGTCAAGATTTGCTATTGAACCCCTAGTCAGAACGGACTTAGGCTCGCCTCACCTTTTCCGACTAGGGGGATACAGTGAAAAATCTGCGCAGCAGGATGGCCGCCGCCACACTGGCCGCAATGCTCGTGACGGGTGGGTCCATGGCACCGGCACTCGCCGACGGCGGGGGCGGCAAGGACACCACGGACGGCAAGGTCGTCGTGCACATCGAGACCTACAAGAAGAACGGGGCCAAGAAGAGCGTCGAGACCAAGGACCTGTCCTACGACAGGGCCGCCAAGCGGGCCGCCGACAAGTGCGGTCTGAAGAGCGAGCGGGCGCTCAAGGACCTGCGGCGCCAGGCGTGGTCCGTCGACAAGCACGACACGAAGTGGAAGGTCCTCGTCTGCTCCGACGAGAAGGGCAAGAAGGGCAAGAAGGAGTACGTCAAGGTGCACTTCGTCGACAACAAGGAGAAGAAGGACGACAAGAAGCGGTACTAGTCACCCGCACACGGAAGGTGCCCGTCCGGCGATCGGACGGGCACCTTCCGTGTGGGCGGCTCCGGCGGACGACCGGCCCGAGCGCGCCCGCCGGCGGCGTCCCCGATGGTAGCTTGGTGCTCAGTCCACGTACTTTTCTCATCATCAACGGAGGCGGGCATGAGTCATTCGGTAGGCCCCAGCACGGGCGCGACGTCTGGAGCGAGGTCGGAGCACTCCGACCCCGGATCGGCATCGATCCTCGACGTCGTCAAGGTCTTCGCCCGGCTGCTGCCCAAGCAGCTCAAGGACGAGGCGCAGCTCGCCAAACTCGAGCTCACGGAGAAGGCGAAGACGCTGGGCAAGGGCGCGGCCTTCGTCGTCGTCGGCCTGGTCTTCCTGCTGCTGGCCACGATCGCCCTGGTCGGTGCGGCGATCGCCGGCCTGTCGCAGATCATGCCGGCCTGGCTCGCGGCCCTGCTGCTCGCCGTGCTGTTCCTGATCATCCTGGCCGTCGCGGCGCTGATCGGGGTGTCCACCATCAAGAAGGCCCTGCCGCTCGTGCCGCGCAAGGCCGTCTTCGGGACGAAGTACGACCTCGGCGTGGTCAAGGAGGGCTCCGCCTACACCGAGAGCCGCGTCCAGCGCGAGGAGCAGCTGGCCCGCGAGCGCAAGGAGCAGCAGAAGCGCGAGGCCGCGCAGGACCCCGCCCAGCAGAAGCCCCCGGCACCCACCGAGGAGCAGCTGCGGCACCGGCTCAAGCTGCGCCGCGAGCACCTCAAGACGTTGCGCGACGACGTCCAGGGGCGGGCGGAGACCATCCAGTCCGCGACCAAGGGCTTCGTGGACCGCACCAGCCACACCGTGAAGACCACCCCGAAGGACGTGAAGAGCCTGCTCGTCCAGGGCGGCGCGAAGCCGCGCTCGTCCGCCCGCACCGGGCAGGCCGGCCTCGGCGACCGGTGGCAGCCGCTCACGGTGCTGGCCGTGGCGGGGAGCGCGTTCGTCGTCTTCCTCCGCAAGCTGTTCCGGTGACGTCGCCGTCCACGGGCCGCCCGTGGACGAGCGCACCGGTCGAAGGCCCG